>NZ_JBEXEA010000006.1:0-387447 GCF_040606035.1 Streptomyces sp. NPDC005483 | reverse complement strand
CTGGGTTTTCGTTAGTGGTTTTCAGTCGTTTGCTCTTCCTTTCTGTAACAACGATCTAGGAGCGGCCGGGAAGGGGGAGTGCCGTACGGCACTCCCCCTTCCCGGCCATCAGCAGATCCGCGGGGACTCCGGGGGGAGGCTCACCTCTGCGGGCTGTGCGGTGCGGCCCAGTGCGGATCCTGCGGTGCGCGGGCGTGGATCACCCTGGCCTCCTGGTCCTGCCGGCCCGGCTGGTCCCCGACGGGTGAGTCGGACGGCCGTGCGGTGTCGGCGGTATTGGCGGACGGGCGGTTCCAGTCGCCCTCGCCGAGCAGGAGCGGGTCGAACATGACCACGACTCCGGCCAGCAGCAGGAAGATCGCCGGTCCCAGGAGCATGGGCAGCAGCAGCGAGGTGGGCGAGTCGCCCGCCCACGATCCACCGGTCCTGTCGTGCACATGGACGCTGACCGCCGACATGCCCGTGTAGTGCATCCCCGTCACGGCGACGCCCATGATCAGGCTGGCTCCGAGGCTCGTCAGGAAACCCCGGATCGTGACGGCCGCCCACAGTGCGGCGGTCGCCGCGACGATCGCGATGACCACGGAGAGCGTGACGGCGGTGGCGTCGTACCGGATGGTCCCGTTGAGGTGCAGCGCCGCCATCCCGAGGTAGTGCATGGCCGCCACGCCGAGCCCGGTGATCACGCCCGCGAAGGACAGGTTCAGAGTGCTGGCGCCGCGATAGCCGACGATGAACACGCCGATGCCCACGACGACGATCGCCACGGCGAGACTGAGGACGGTGAGTCCGGCGTCGTAGCGGATCCGGGTCTCCACGACCTGGAAGCCGATCATGGCGATGAAGTGCATCGTCCAGATGCCGCAGCCGATCGAGGCGGCGCCGAGCGCCAGCCAGCCCGCCTTCCACGACTGGGTGCTGAGCAGGGTGCGCACGATGCAGCGCAGCCCCAGAGCCCCTCCCAGGCACGCCATGAGATAGGCGGCGACCGGGGTCACCGCGCCGTAGCGGAACCCGTCGACCGTACCTTCCATAAGCCAACTCCCCCCAGAGTCATGGCTGGTTGTGGTGGAAGGGTTACGGCTGGGGATCGGGTAAAGCAAGGCATTACCGGGGGTAAGCGGTGAACTCGCGGAGAGCGCTGTTGAACTTTAGTCACGAGCAGACGAGTTTCGGCCAAGCGGACTCCGGGGCATCGAGGATGTGCCAGAGTCGGGAAATTTTCAGCCATTTCCCTGTGCGCGATCCCGTTCGACGAAAAGCGGTTGTCGGTTCGCCGTGGTTGGTGAACGATCCCGCCCCGTGACCACGCGCACCGAACAGCCGCCCTCCGCCACCCGCCCCCTCGCCCTGATCACCGGTGTGGGCCGTACCGCCGGTATCGGCGCCGGGATCGCGCGACGCCTGGCGGCCTCGGGGTGGGACATCGCCTTCACCTACTGGAACCCGTACGACGCCCGCATGGCCTGGGGCGCCGAGCCCGGCGCGACCGAGGCGATCGAAAGGAGCCTGTCCGAGCGGGGCGCGGCCGTCGTAGCCGTCGAGGCGGACCTCGCCGACCCCGGGACACCGGTCCTGGTCTTCGGCGAGGTGGAGCGACGGCTCGGGCCCGTCACCGCGCTGGTGATGAGCCACTGCGAGTCGGTGGACTCCGGGCTGCTCGACACCACCGTCGAGAGCTTCGACCGGCACTTCGCCGTCAACGCCCGCGCGACCTGGCTGCTCATCCGTGAGTTCGGCCGCCGCTTCTCCGCGGAACGGGGCACCGGGCGCATCATCAGCCTCACCAGCGACCACACCGTCGGAAACCTGCCCTACGGAGCGAGCAAGGGAGCCATGGACCGCATCACCCTGGCCGCCGCTCACGAACTCGCCCACCTCGGCGTGACGGCCAACGCCATCAACCCCGGGCCCGTCGACACCGGTTGGATGACCGAGGAGGTCCGCGCGCACTGTCTCGGTGCCACGCCGCTCGGCCGCCTCGGCACTCCGCAGGACACTGCCCACCTGGTGGACTTCCTGTGCTCACGGGAGGGGCAGTGGGTCAACGGGCAGCTGCTGAAGAGCAACGGTGGCTTCGGGTAAGGCTGTTCCGTCGGCGTGGCCGGCCTCGTCCGCGCCTCGGCCTCAGCCCTGTCTCGGCACGCGGCTCTGTACCGCATGCCGACGCGTCACCCGAAGAACTCGCCCAGCAGCGGCAGCATCAGGGACTCCCGGTGCATGAGGGCCATGTGCGTGGTGGCCGGCAGGACGGCCAACTGTGCCTCGGGGATCAGCTGTTGCATCTCCGCCGCGTGCTCCACGCGGACGAAGTCGCTGTCGCCGACGAGCAGCAGTGTGGGCGAGCGCAGCCCGCGCAGGTCGTCGGCGGTCCAGGGGAGCGGGGCGTGCGCGGCCGCCGAGACCTTGGCGAGGAAGTCCTGGAAGTGCTCGGGATGCGGTGCGGTGGCCGCGTACGTGTCGGCCATCTCCTGGAAGTCGTCCTCGCTGGGCAGCCGGGGCGAGCCGTAGTCCGGGACGCGGACCTCGTCGTGGACCCCGTCCTGGGTGTACATGGTGGCGGCGAGCGCGAGCCGTCCGACGCGCTCCGGATGCCGCACCGCGATCTCCAGCGCGGTCAGCCCGCCGAGGCTGAACCCGAGGAAGTCGGCCTGCCGGATGCCGAGTTCGTCGAGCAGCGCCACCACGTCCGAGGCCAGATCCGGCACGGTCATCTCACGGTCGGTGTCGGCGGTGTGGCCGTGCCCCTGCAGTTCGGGAGCCACGATCCACCGGTCGGCGGCCAGGGTGGGCAGCACGGCGGAGAAGGTCAGACCGACGGTGAGGCCACCACCGTGCAGCAGCACCAGCGGGCGGCTTCCGCCGGGGGCGGCGCCGTGGGTCTCGTAGTACATCTCCAGGCCGTTGACCTTGGCGTAGGCGGAACTGTTCGGCACGGTCATCACATCCGTTCTGCGGAAGTCGTCTGTGAGGGTGACCTGGCGCGGACGCGGAAGTCATCGGTGCGAGGTCACGCGGGCGGGGTGGGCACCGGCCGCAGCACCATGAGGGTGCCTTCACGTCCCGCGACCATGGCGAACGGGAACCGGTCGGCCTCCAGGCACAGGCCGACGTCGTCCGGGTGGACCCCGGGGTACCCCCGCCGTGCGTGCTCCGCGAGCGAGGCCGCCCAACGGGAGTTCCCCGCCCGACGGAGATACGGCTCCGCGTCCACCTCGCCCGACCCGACGCGCCGCCCTATGTACTCGGCACACGCGCGGTCCTCCTCAGCCCGCCCCTCCTCACCGGTGACGACGAACGTCACCTCCTCCGCGCCACGCTCACGCAGACACCGCGCGGTCGCGCCGGCCACGACGAAACTCGCGCACAGCAACAACTCCGCGTCGGCGACCGCCAGGGCGCCCACCGTCCCCGAGGTGGTCTTCTGCACGATCGTGCGGCCGCGGAGGTCGTGCGCCGCGAGCATGGCGGGGGAGTTGAACGCGTCGAAGCCGGGCGCCGGCGCACCGTCCTTGAGGGCCAGCCAGCCCGGATGACGTGCCTTCAGCTCCAGGGCCTCGTCCTCCGAGGCGGCGAGGACGATCTTCTCGGCGCCACCGGCGAAGGCCCCCGCGGCCACCGTGAAGGCGCGGAGGACATCGATGACGACGGCGACGGCGGGAGTCCGCGTCAGCTCCGGGATTCCAAGCAAGTGAGAGCGCATCCGGCCCATAGTGCCTCAGCCCGGCTCAGCCCGGCGGTTGAGGGGGACACCACGGCGGCCGCGGACCCGGTGCGCTCACGACAGAACGGTCAACTCCCCGCAGTCCGCCGGAGTTCGGCGAGCGTCAGTACGTTGCCGCCGATGCCCCAGCCGCCGTCGGGGACCTCCTCCACGAGGACGAGGGTGGCGGCGCGGGCGCGTTCGCCGTAGATGTCCACGTAGAGCTCGGTGGTGCGGGTGACGATCTGCTGCTTCTGCTCCTCGGTGAGGGTGCCGGCAGGGACCTTGAAGTTCGCGAAGGGCATGAGGGTGCTGCTCCCTGTGTGGTGGTCGGCGAACGCTGTACGCCCACCACAGTCGTCCGTCGCGGGACGCTCAGCCAGGGCTGCGCCCACCCTGGGGACGGCATCCCCTGGTTCCGCCGCGGCGTCCCGCGTGATGATGGCGGGATGAACCTTGCCGAGCTCGCCGCGTTCCTGAGGTCCCGGCGCGACCGCGTACGGCCCTCCGACGTCGGCCTGCCGACCGGACCGCGGCGCCGGGTCCCCGGCCTGCGACGCGAGGAGGTCGCGCAGCTGGCCGGCCTGTCGGCGGACTACTACACCGAGCTCGAACGCGGAGGCGACGTCCAGCCCTCCGCGCAGGTGCTGGCCGCGCTGGCCCGGGCGCTGCGTCTCGGCGGCGACGAGCGCGACCACCTGTTCCACCTGGCCGACCGGCCCGTCCCCACGGTGGCCCGGGGCCCGAACGCCCATGCCCAGCCGGCCCTGCTCGGCCTGCTCGACCGGCTCACCACCACACCCGCCCAGATCATCACCGACCTGCACGAGACCCTCGTCCAGAACGAACTCGCGGCCGCGCTGATCGGCCGCGCTCCCACCCGCCGCGGCGCGGCCGGCAGCTTCGTCCACCGGTGGTTCACCGACCCCGCCTCCCGCACCGTCTATCCCGCCGAGGACCACCCCCAGCACTCCAGGGCCTTCGTCGCCGACCTCCGGGCCGTCGCCGCCCGGCGCGGTCGCGACACCGAGGTCGCCGGGATGGTGGCCGATCTGCGGCGCCGCAGCGAGGAGTTCGCCGCCCTGTGGGACACCCATGACGTCGCTCTGCGGCGGACCGACCACAAGCGGATCGTCCACCCCGCGCTGGGAGTCGTCGAAGTCGACTGCCACACCCTGTTCAGCGAGGACGGACGCCAGCGCCTGCTCTGGTTCAGCGCCCCGCCCGGCACCGAGGCCGCCGCCCAGCTGGACCTGCTCTCCGTCATCGGCACGCAGGACATGTCGGCGGACGGCGAGACCACGTTCCGGTAGGCGGGCGACCTGCTGGTGAGACGGGTTCGGCCTTTCGGTCGAGGCGTCGATCGGTCACGCCGACGGCTGTCAGCCGCCGCGACGCACCTGTGCCGCCCTGCGGGCCTCGGCGAGCTTGCGGGCCTCACCGGACTTTCGGGACTTGCCGCCGGTGCCGCGGGAGGCGTCCTTGCTGGTGCCCAGCCCGCGGAAGGGGGCGTTGGTGTTCTTGGGCCGGGGTACGGCGGGCGCGCGGTCGAGCGGGGTGCCGGAGGGGGCCCTGGCCCCGGTGATCCGGCTCAGCTCCGCCTCGCCCGAGCGCACCTTGGTGACGGTCGGCTCGATGCCGGCCTCGGTCATCACACGGCTCGTCTCGCGGCGCTGGCCCGACATCACCAGGGTGACGACCCGTCCGGACTCGCCCGCCCGGGCGGTTCGGCCCGCGCGGTGCAGATAGTCCTTGGCGTCGGTGGGCGGTTCCACGTTGACCACGAGATCCAGGTCGTCGATGTGCAGGCCACGGGCCGCGACGTTGGTCGCGACCAGGGCGGTGACCTGCCCGTCCTTGAACTGGGCGAGGGTGCGGGTGCGCTGCGGCTGGGACTTGCCGCTGTGCAGGGCCGCGGCGTGCACTCCGCCGGCCCGCAGATGCCGGGTGAGCTGGTCGACTCCGTGCTTGGTGTCCAGGAACAGCAGCACACGGCCGTCGCGGGCGGCGATCTCCGTGGTGACGGCGTACCGGTCGGGGCCGTGGACGACCAGCAGATGGTGATCCATCGTCGTGACGGCGCCCGCGGACGGGTCGACCGAGTGGACGACGGGATCGTGGAGGTAGCCGCTGACCAGCTGATCGACATCGCGGTCCAGGGTGGCCGAGAACAGCATCCGCTGGCCCTCGGGCCGCACCTGGTCGAGCACCTCCGTGACCTGCGGCAGGAAGCCCATGTCGCACATCTGGTCGGCCTCGTCCAGAACGGTGATCCGCACCCGTCCCAGGCGGCAGGCCTTGCGCTCGACGAGGTCGTGCAGCCGGCCGGGGGTGGCGACGACGATCTCGGCCCCCTCCCGCAGCGCGGCGATCTGCCGCCCGATCGACATACCGCCGACGACCGCGGCCATCCGCAGCCGCAATGCGTCGGCATACGGTGCCAGGGCCTCCGTGACCTGTTGGGCGAGCTCCCGGGTGGGCACGAGGATCAGCGCCAGGGGCTGCTTCGCCTCCGCACGCTGCCCGGCCGTCCGGACGAGCAGCGGGAGACCGAACGCGAGGGTCTTGCCCGATCCGGTGCGCCCGCGCCCCAGGACGTCGCGTCCTGCGAGGGCGTCGGGCAGCGTGGCCGCCTGGATGGGGAAAGGCTCGCGCACGTCGCGCTCGGCGAGGGTGCGCAGCACCTGGGCGGGGAGTGCCAGGTCGGCGAAGGAGACGGCAGGGGCCGCTGTGCCGCGGTGGTCGGGCTGGTCCATGGAGAGCCTTCCGCAGAGGGGACGTACCGAGGAAGGCCCGGCAGGAAGTCATGAGCGCGCAAACGTTAGACGGTAACACAAAGTGATGGTTGAGGTCCGGCCCCCGGGAATTTAATCGAACACACGTTTGACGAGTGGCGATGGTGGAAGAAACACCGGCATGGCGCCCACCAGCCTCCCCGAACAACTCGTCCGCACCTGCCGTTTCACCCGAGGCGTCCCCGAGCGGTTCACCGTCTCCTCCGACGGAGGGACCGTCCTGTTCCTGCGTGGGCGCACGGGCGACGATCCGGCCACCTGTCTGTGGGCGCTGGACGTCGGCTCGGGCAGGGAAAGGCTGCTGGCCGACCCAGTCCGGCTGCTCGCGAAGAGGCGGACGCCGCGAACGGCCGGCATCGAGGCGTACGGCGCCGACGCGGCGACCGGTGTCGTCGCCTTCGCCCTTGCCGGCGCTCTCTGGAAGCTGGACTCGGGCAAGGGGGAGCCTCGAAGGCTGCCCGCGGTCGGCCCGGTCTCGGATCCCTGGCCCGATCCGACCGGCCGGCACATCGCCTACGTCTCACACGGCGCCCTGCGCGTGACGGTGGCGGACGGCTCCGGGGACCGTGCGGTGGTCGAACCCGGCGCCCCCGGCGTCGAGTTCGGAACCGCCGTGCACACGGGTGCCACGTCCCTCGACGGCACCCGCGGGTACTGGTGGTCTCCGGACGGCGGCCAACTGCTGTCGGCGCAAACGGACTTCACGAAGGTGCTGCCCTGGCCGGCGACCGATCAGACCGGACCGCCGGCGTCCCGCACCGCCCTGGCCGGAACCCCGAACCCGGACGTCACCCTGTGGCTCACCGCACTCGACGGCCCGTCCGTGCCGGTGAGTTGGGACCGCGCGGCCTTCGAGTACGTGGTGGGAGCGGGATGGGACGCACACGGCCCCTGGGCCCTCGTGCAGACCCGTGACCAACGCACCGTGCGGTTCCTCGGCATCGGTCCGACCGACGGGCGGACGGCCGTCCTGGACGAGCAGCGCGACGCCTGCTGGGTACAACTCGTGCCCGGGCTGCCCGCCCGCACGGACTCCGGAGCTCTCCTCGCCCACCGCGACCTGCGAGGCACGAGACACCTCACGCGGGACGGAACTCCGGTGACTCCCCGGGGACTTCAGCTCCGGGCCGTGCTCGGCACCGACGGCGACGAGGTCCTGTTCACGGCCTCCGACGATCCCACCGAGACCCATCTGTGGAGCCACGGCCCCGAGTCCGGTCTCCGGAAGCTGAGTTCGGGCCCCGGTGTCCACTCCGGCGCCTCCCGCGGCGGCACCCTGGTCCGGGGCACCCGTGACGCCGAGCGGCCCGGCGGACGGGCCGAGGTGGTGCACGCGGGCGGGCCGGCGGTCGCTGTCCTGTCGTACGCCGAACGCCCCGTGCTCGGCCTCCATGCGCACAGCGTTGTCCTCGGGCCCCGCGCGCTGCGCGCCCGGCTCCACTTCCCCTCCTGGCATCGCCGGGGCGACGGACCGCTGCCGGTGCTCGTCGACTCGTACGGCGGAGCGGGCCTCCAGCGCGTCACCACGGAGACGGACTGGCGGGTCCTGCTGTCGCAGTGGTTCGCCGAGCAGAAATTCGCGGTGCTCACGACCGACGGCCGCGGCACCCCCGGCCGCGGCCCCGACTGGGAGCGCGAGGTGCACGGCGACCTGTTCGGGCCCGTCCTCGATGACCAGGTCGCCGCCCTGCACGAGGCCGCCCGCCAGTACCCCGACCTCGATCTCGGCCGGGTCGCCGTGCGTGGCTGGTCCTTCGGCGGTGCGCTCGCCGCCCTGGCCGTGCTGCGCCGCCCCGACGTGTTCCACGCCGCCGTGGCCGGCGCGGGCGTCGCCGACCAGCGGCTCTACGCCGCGCACTGGCGCGAGCGCTTCCTCGGCCACCCCGACGCGTTCCCGGACCGGTACGACGCCTGCAACCTGCTCCTCGACGCGTCTCGCCTGGCCCGCCCGCTCCTGCTGATCCACGGCCTGACCGACACCAACGTCCCGCCGGTCAACACCCTTCGCCTCTCGGAGGCGCTACGGTCCGCAGGGCGCCCGCACGAACTCCTGCTGCTGCCGGGCACCGGGCACCAGCCGATCGGCTCGACGCTCACCGGCAACCTGCTGGACCGGCAGGTGCGGTTCCTGCGGCGCCACTTGGACGTCGAGACGACAAGGACCCGCCCATGACCCGGTACGGCGCCCGTCCTAGAACGTGCGCTTGAGCAGGTCGAGCAGCGCGGCCCAGTGCCGCTCGTCGCCCTCGGGGTGGTACGAGGCGGTGTCGGCCTGGGTGAAACCGTGCGGGGCGCCTTCGTAGACCTCGCACCGGTGACGGACCCCGGCCTCGGTCAGCGCGGCGGCGAGGCGCTCGATCTGCTCCGGAGGCAGCGACGGGTCGTCGTCGGCGTGACCGAAGTACAGCTCGGCGGTGACGCGACCGGCCACCAGGTGCGGGCTGTCCGGAGCGTCGGTCGCCAGGCGGCCGCCGTGGAAGCCGGCCGCCGCCGCCACCCGGTCCGGGTAGGTGCCGGCGGTGAGCAGGGACAGCCGTGCGCCCATGCAGTAGCCGGTGAGGGCGACCGGGCCGTCGGCGACCTCGGGGCGCTCGGCCAGCCAGCGCAGATACGCCCCGGCGTCCCGCATCGCGAGCTCGGGCGTCAGCGCCTGCATGACCGGCACGATCTTCTCGAAGATCTCCGGCCGCGCACCGGGGTCGATGAACTCGGGCAGCTCGAAGACGGGCGCGCGCCCGTGGCGGTAGAACACGTTGGGCACCAGGACCGTGTAGCCGGCCTCGGCGAGCCGGTCGGCCATCGACCTCAGCTGCGGGCGCAGCCCGAAGGCGTCCTGGAAGACGAGGACGGCCGGCCGCGGCGCACCGTCGCCCGGGTGGGCCAGATAGGCGTCGGCGACGCCGTCCTCGGTGGGGATGTCGACGGCGGTTCCCTGTACGGAGGTCATGTGGGGTGCCTCTCTGTGCGTGCGACGGCGAGCAGGTCGCCGACCCGGCGGAACCGGGCCGGGCACATGGTTGCACGCACCATCCAACTGGCTGCCGCAGCCCCCTCCCGCTTGAGAGCCGCTTTACTCGAACCTGCTGGTGTCACCCGCACCGTGGCGCACGATCTCCGCCTCGCCGCCTGAGAAGTCGATCACCGTCGTCGGTTCGGTGCCGCAGTCCCCGGAGTCGACGACCCCGTCCAGCACATGATCGAGACGGTCCTTGATCTCCCAGCCCTGGGTCATCGGCTCCTCCTCGTCGGGCAGCAGCAGGGTGCTCGACAGCAGCGGCTCCCCGAGCTCGGTGAGCAGCGCCTGGGTGACGACGTGGTCGGGGATGCGCACGCCCACCGTCTTCTTCTTCGGGTGCTGGAGCATGCGCGGAACCTCCTTCGTCGCCGGGAGGATGAAGGTGTAACTGCCGGGCGTGGACGCCTTGATCGCGCGGAACACGTCCTTGTCGACCCGTACGAACTGGCCGAGCTGCGCGAAGTCCTGGCAGACCAGGGTGAAGTGGTGCCGGTCGTCCAGATGCCGGATGGTCCGGATCCGGTCGATGCCGTCACGGCTCCCCAGCCGGCACCCGAGCGCGTAGCAGGAGTCCGTCGGATACGCGATCAGCGCGTCCGACCGGATGCTCTCGGCGATCTGGGAGATGGTGCGGGGTTGCGGGTTGTCGGGGTGCACGTCGAAGTACTTCGCCATCCGTCGAGCTTATGCCGTCGGCGCACGGCGCCGACGCAGCCGGGGCGGCGGAGCAGGTCGGGGCGGCGCCCAGCGGCGCCCCCGAGGCTCGCGCCGCCTTCCCTCGGGAGGCTCGCCTGTGCGGCCGTCGGGCCGGAGCCGGTGCGCGCCGTCGCGCCCCGTACTGTCTGGTCCACGACCGCGCCATCCACGCTTGCGCCGCCTTCTCTCGGGATGCTCGCCTGTGCGGCCGTCGGGCCGGAGCCGGTGCGCGCCGCCCCGCGCCGTACGACTGGTCCACGACCGCGCCACCCACCCGTACGACCGGATCCGGTCGCCTTGGCCGCCGTCGAGGCACGGCGACGGCACAGGCGCGACGCCGATCCGGCGGCCGACGGGCCGCTCGTGGGCCACGCCGTCATCGAGGGCCGGCCCCAGGAAAGGCGGCGGCCGATGTCGGCCAGTGGACCGCCGGGCGCGCGCGAGGCCGGGGGAGTGGTCCCGTGTGCCCGCCACGCGCTGACCTCCCGGGCCTTCGCTACCTTCGCCGCGGACGGACTCGTACGCCCCGAACACTCCTGCCCAGCACCGACAACACCGCTTCCTGCCGGGGGGCCGAGAGGTGCGGCCCCCCCTCACCGCACCTCTGCCCGCGGACCCGGCCCGATCTCCGCTCGACGGTCATCTGCACACACGACACCTCCCCATTTGACCGAGTCCGGCCGAGTGTCCGTCCGCAGCACGTGGGGTAACGTCCCGAGCGGTATGTCAGAAAAGACTGGCCCGGCGACGGGCGCCGGAACCCCGACATGGGCGCGGGAACTCCTCGACCATCTGCGGCCGACGGGACGTGACGTCCGCCGGGTCGTCGCCTGGCTCGCGGAGACCGTGAACGGCACGGCCGCGCTCCAGGACCCCAGCGGAGCCCTCGTCGCCGGAACACCCATGCAACTGGACGAGAACCTCGTCGCCGACATCCTCGCCGGACGCATCGCCTCCGCGGCCACGGCGGACGAGGACGGCCACCTGCGCCTGGTCAGGGTCGAGCAGCAGAATCCGGCGTCCGCCGGAGCCGGAGTGCTCGCGGTGGCCCGCCCGGAACCCTTCGACCGGGGCACCTCCGACATCCTCACGCACACCGTCCAGGTCCTCGAACTCCTGCTGCGCGCCCGTGAGACGACCGAGGCCGGACGGCGCCTGAAGCGGGCCACGTCCGATCTGCGCCTGGCCATACTCCAGTTGCTCATGGTGGAGGACACCGTCTCGGCGCGCCGCGTCGCCGCAGGACTGTGGCCCGGCCTGCTCGACACCGACACGGCCTGCGTCTACGTCCTCGAAGGCGACCCCGCGGAACGCGACCGGCTCGTCGAGGAGTGCCTCGGCGTGACCGGCGACCGGGCCCTGGTGGTGCGCTGCCCGGCCATGGACGAACACGTGATCATCGTGACCACGGGGGACGCGGCGGGCGAGGCCCTGCGCTCGCTCGTCGACCGCACCCCCGGCACCCTGCTCGGCGGCAGCTCCCGGCAGAGTCTCGCCCGGACCGCCACTGCCTACGGGCAGGCGGTCAGTGCCCTCGCCGTGGCGCGCGTACGACCGGACAAGGCCGCGCTGTACGCCGAACGCAACCGCCCCGAACGCCTGATGGACCCGGCCGCGCTGCGTGAGTGGACCGCCCGGCTGCTGCGCCCGCTCGACACCCTGCCGCACCACACGCGCGCCGAACTGCTCGTCACCACCCGCCTCGGCCTGGAGTTCACCGCCGTGAGCGCCGCCAAGGTCCTCGGCGTCAGCCGCAACACCGTCCGCGCCCGCATGGAACGCGTCGAGTCCCTGCTGCGTACCGACTTCACCGACCTGACCGTCCGCGCGACCGTCCACCTGGCCCTGAGCACCCAGGTGAGCCTCGCGGACGGACAGGGTGATCACGGCGGCGCCCGGCGGAACCACGTCCGGCTGGGCGACCTGCTGACCGGACCCGCGCTGGTGACCTGGGCACGGGAGCTGCTGGGACGCCTGGACGGCGACGCCCGCGACCTGCGTCGCACCCTGCGCAGCTGGATCGCCGCCGGCGGCAACGCGGAACGGGCCGCGCAGGCCCTGGCCGTCCACGCGCAGACCGTCCGCGAACACGTCCGCAGCGCGGAACCGGCTCTCGAACGCAGGCTGATCGCCTCCGGCAGCGACCTCTACGAGGTCGTCCTGGCCCATCTGGCGACCGGCGAACTCGCACACCCCGTCCTGCTCCGGGACGATCCGGGCCATCCGGACGCACCTGTGCACAGGTGAGCCCTGTGCCGCGCACAGCGGGCATCGACGCGATTCACAAGGGTGCGCAGGTCACGTAGGTTCGACGCACCGCAGGGGGAACGACCGGAACGGGGGACCGGTCGCGCCCCCTGCGACGTTTCTCCGCGCGGGCCGCCTCCGGATTTCCCGCCCGGTGTGACTGACCCGCGTACGACGGGTACTCGTCCGGCTCCGGAACGACCGCCGCTGGAGGAGGCCGGAATGACCAGCAGCACGGAGACCGGCGGCGCGACCGGCACGCCGGACAAGGACTACAACCTGATCTGGTACGTCGAGGCGTGCCTGAGCAACGCGCTGCGACTGGAGAGCTACATCCAGGACGCGGAAGGCGGCAAGGACACCGAGGTCGCCGACCTGTTCCGCAAGGCCCAGGCGGACAGCCGCAAGGGCGCCGAGATCGGCAAGGAGCTCCTGCGCGCCCGCCTGAACGGCGGCTGACCCGGTAGGTGCGGAAGGGCCGGACAGACGGGTGTCCGGCCCTTCCGTCATGCACGGAAACGTGCTGCGGCGCCGCGCTCCTCGGGACGCGCAGCGACTGAACAGCCGTGAGCCAACTTCCGTACCCCAGGGCGTAGTCGTACGCCGAACGGATACGGAGAGGCTCGTGCCGCGACGAGGACACCACGATCGGAACGCCGCGGTGCGACTCGGCACCCTCGTCGGGGGCCTCGCACTGGTCACGGCCTGCGGCGGAGGCGAGGACGACAGGGCCAGGACGCCGCGGCCGTCGAAGAGTTCCGCCGTGCCCACCGCCGGCATCGTGGCCCCGCCCAGGATCGAGGTGATCGCGGGGCTGGCCGGCTGCGAGGCCGAGATCCGGATCGAGGCGGACGAACTGCGCGAGGGACTGTGCCACTCGCAGCAGGCCGACTACCGCATCACCACCTTCCCCGCGGAGAAGTACAAGGAGGCGTGGCTCGACGCGGCCAGTGTCTACGGCGGCACGTACCTCGTGGGCCCGCGCTGGGTGGTCAGCACCAAGGCGGAGCACCTGGAACAGGCCAGGAACAAGCTCGGCGGGACCATACGGCAACTGCGGGGCACCTCGTAGCTCCGGTGCCGGGCACGTCCCCGGCACCGCCCACCGTCAGGCGACGAGCGTGCAGAGCCGTACAGGGGGAGCGAGGGGTCACGCTCCCCGGAGAGTGAGTTCCCGCAGGGCCTCGGCAACGTCCGCCGGCGCCTCCTCCGCCATGAAGTGGCCGCAGGAGACGGTCGTATGACGCAGGTCGTCGGCCCAGGCCTGCCACAGGGTCGTGGCCTCGTAGCCGAGCGCGGCGCCCCAGTCCTGCTGGAGCACGGTCACCGGCATGCCCAGCCGGTTCTTCGCGGCCCGGTCGGCCTCGTCGTGCTCGACGTCGACGCCCGCGGAGGCGCGGTAGTCGGCGACGATCGACGGCACCGCCTCGCGGCAGGCCCGAAGGTACTCGGCACGGACCTCCGCAGGGATCGCGTCGGGGCGGTTCGCCCACACGTCGAGGAAGTGGCCGAAGAACGCGTCCGCACTCGCGGAGATCATCCGCTCGGCGAGACCGGGCGGCTGGGCCATGAGGTAGAGGTGGAAGGCGACCGCCGCCGACGTGCCGTGCAGGGCGTCCCACATGTCGAACGTCGGCAGGATGTCCAGACAGGCCAGATGGGAGACCGCGTCCGGATGGTCGAGGCCCGCGCGGAAGGCCACCAGCGCGCCCCGGTCGTGCCCGGCCAGCGCGAACCGGGAGTGCCCCAGCCGATGCGCGAGGGTGACGACGTCGTCGGCCATGGTCCGCTTGGAATAGGTGTGGGGGCCGTCCTCGCGCGGTTTGTCGCTGTCGCCGTAGCCGCGCAGGTCGGGGCAGATCACGGTGTGGTCGGCCGCGAGGTCCGTCGCGACATGGCGCCACATCAGATGGGTCTGCGGGAAGCCGTGCAGCAGGACCAGGGGTGTGCCGGTCCCTCCTACGGCCACCCGCAGGGAGACGTCCTCGGCGACGGACACGCGCTGGTACTCGAATCCGGCGATGGTGGGCTTCACGGCGGGGCTCTCTTCGGTCGTACGGCGAGGGAAGGCATCGGCGTCCGGGTCCGTGGCGCCGATGAACCCAGCGTCAGGGGAGTGAATGAGCAACGGATGAACGCGTGTACGTTGAGGACGTGCGCGTGGTCGAGTTCGGAGTCCTGGGGGCCGTGGCCGCCTGGAGCGGGACCGGCGAACCGATCGCCCTCAAGGGCCCCAGGCATCGCGCCGTGCTGGCTCGGCTCCTCGTCGCCCGCCGCAGGGTCGTGCCCGTTCCCCGCCTGGTGGAGGACCTGTGGGGCGGGGACCCGCCGGCGGACGCGGTGGGCACCGTCCGGACCTTCGTCGCCGGACTGCGGCGCGCGCTGGAACCCGAGCGGCCCCGCCGGGCCCCGTCCCGGCTCCTCGTCACCGAGGGCCCCGGCTACGCCCTGCGCACCGAACCCGCCCACGTCGACGCCTGGCGGTTCGAGCACAGCGTCGCCGCCTCGGCGGATCTGCCGCCCGCGCAGGCGGCGCCCCGCCTGACCGAAGCTCTTGAACTGTGGCGCGGCCCCGCCTACGCCGACTTCGCCGAGGAGCCCTGGGCCCGTGCGGAACGCTCCCGGCTCGCCGAACTCCGGCTGACCACCGTCGAACGCCGGGCCGAGGCCCAGCTCGCCCTCGGCGCCGCCGCCGACGCGGTCGTGGACCTGGACGCCCACGTGGCCGAGCATCCCTGGCGGGAGGACGCGTGGCGGCTGCTCGCGCTCGCCCTGTACCGCTCTGGACGCCAGGCCGACGCCCTGTCCGTCCTGCGGCGCGCCCGCCGGCTGCTGCGCGAGCAGCTCGGTGTGGAGCCGGGCCCGCGGCTGAACCGCACCGAACAGGACATCCTGCGACACGCCGGCCACCTGGACCCGGGCCCCTCGGACACGGCCGCGCAGGTCTGGGCCGAGGCCTCCGCGTCGTACGAGAGCATGGTCCCTCTGGGCGCACGTACCCGTCTGGAATCGACCGCGGTTCTCATGCGCGACCTCGCCGTCACCGGAGGCGGCGGCCTGGAGGCGGCACGACGGCACCGCGCCGCGGCCGTCGCGGCGGCCGAGCAGCTGGGCGATCCGGAGCTGACGGCCCGCGTCATCGGCGTCTACGACGTCCCCGCCGTCTGGACCCGCTCCGACGACCCGGACCAGGCCGACCGGCTGGTGGGCGCCGCGGAACGCACCCTGCGCCTTCTGCCGCCGGGCGCGCACGAGTCGGCGAGGGCACGGCTCCTGGCCACCGTGGCCGTGGAGTCGCGCGGCACCCTGCCCGGCGGGACACGCGCCCGCCAGGCGGCCCACCAGGCCGTGGCGAGCGCACGGCGACTCAACGACGCCAACCTGCTCGTCTTCGCCCTCAACGGCCTGTTCATGCAGACCTTCGAACGAGCCGGACTCGCCGGCCGACGGGACCGGACCGGCGCGGAGATCACCGAAGTGGCCGCACAGCACGGCCTGTTCACCCACGAGGTCCTCGGTTACCTGATCCGGCTGCAAGCCCGCTGCGCCACAGCCGACTTCACGGCAGCCGACCGTCACGCGGCGGCCGCCGACGCGCTCGCCGAGCGCCACGATCTCCCCCTCGTCGCCGTCTTCACCACGTGGTACCGCGCACTGCGCACCGCGGCGACACAGCCCCCGCACCTCGGGGAGGCCGCGTACCGGGAGGCCGCCAAGTCCCTTGCGGGCGCGGGCATGCCCGGCCTGGAACACGGACTGCTCCCCCTCGCCCTGCTGTGCCTCCGGCTGCACCACGGCCTCCCCGTCACCGCCGACCCGCACACCGACTGGGGCCCCTACGAACCGTGGGTGCGCCCCCTGTTGCTGCTCACCGAAGGACGCGACCAGGACGCCGCACGCCTGTTGGCCGACGTCCCTTCCCCGCCCGGGGACCTGCTGTACGAGGCGCTGTGGAGCCTGCTCGCCCGCGCGGCGATCCAGGTGGGCGACCGTCCCCAGATGCGGCGCGCCCAGGAAGCACTCGCCCCCGCAAGGGGCGAACTCGCGGGCGCCGCGAGCGGTTTGCTCACCGCGGGTCCGGTCGCGGACCATCTGGACGCGCTGGCCGCCGCGTTCACCGTGCACGCATCTTGACCTTGGTCGGGCCGCAGGCTTAGCGTTCGGGCGTTCACCGTGATTGAAACGATTCAACAGTGACTTTGGGGCGCCCTCATGCATGAAGCCATCCCGCAGCGCGGCGGAATGTCCCGACGCGCGCTCCTGGCCGCCGGACTGACCGCGGGCGCCGTCGCGGCGCTCGGGGTGGGGGGCCAGGCCGCGGCCGGGACCACGGGGGCTGGGGCCTCCGGGGCGACCGCCGACTGGTTCGCGGCCCCCGTGAGGTCCGTACGGCCCCGGTTCCGCTGGTGGTGGCCGGACGGACTCGTGGACCCGGAGGAGATCGCCCGCGAGATCGACCAGATCGCGGACGCGGGCTTCGGCGGGGTGGAGATCGCCGCCGTCCACCACAGCATCAAGGACAAGTCGGTCCTGGACGCCGCACACCACGGCTGGGGGAGCAGACCCTGGCGGGACGGCGTCGAGTCCGCGCTGCGCCGCGCGGCGAGACGGGGCCTCACCCTGGACATCACCCTCGGCCCCAGCTGGCCCGTCGCCGTCCCCGGCCTCACCCCCGACGACGAGGCAGCCGCCAAGGAACTCGTCCACGGCAGGGCCGCGTTGACCGGCGGGAGCACCTATCAGGGCCCGGTCCCACCGCCCGTGCACGCCCCGGCCGCGGGCGTCACCCGCCAACAGCTCCTCGCCGTACAGGCCGCCCGGGTCGAGCCCGCCCACTCGACCCGCAAGGAGACCGGCCTCGACCCCGCGAGCGTCCAGGACCTCACCGCGACCGTCACCGACTCCACGCTGACCTGGACGGCCCCCGAAGGCGGCGACTGGGTGCTCATCTCCTACTGGGTGCGCGGCTCGGGCCAGCAGCCCGAGTCGGGCCCCCACTCCGCCCCGGCCGCCTACGCCGTCGACCACTTCAGCCCCGCGGGTACCGGCGCGGTCACCTCGTACTGGCAGGACCACCTGCTGACCCCGTCCCTGCGGCGCCTGTTGAAGGCCGCGGGCGGTTCCTTCTTCGAGGACTCCGTGGAGCTGGAGACCGACGGCCTGACCTGGACATCCCTCCTGCCCGAGGCCTTCGAGAAGCACACCGGACGGCCCCTGCTGCCGTACCTGCCCGCCCTCGTCCTGGACAAGAGCAACCAAGTCTTCGCCTACGAAGCCCAGTTGACCCGCCAGATCCGGCACGACTTCTGGGAGACGGTCTCCGGCCTCTTCAACCGCAACCACCTGACAGCCCTGCGGGACTGGGCGCACACCCTCGGCATGACCCTGCGCTCGCAGCCCTACGGCCTCCAGACGGACGCCATCGCCTCGGCCGCGATCCTCGACATCCCCGAGGGGGAGTCCCTCGGCTTCAAGAACCTGGACGACTACCGCTGCCTGGCCGGTGGCCGGGACATGGCCGGACGGACCGTCCTGTCCTGCGAGGCGGGCGCCTACAACGGCTCCGCGTACAGCACGACCTGGGACCGCTTCCTTCGCACCATGGGCGGCGCCTACGCCGCTGGCGTCAACCAGACCGTCCTGCACGGCTTCTCCTACGCCACCGCCCCCGGGGTGAGCTGGCCGGGGTTCGCGGCCTTCAGCCCGTACAACGGCAGCGCCGGCTACGGCGAGTCACGGGGCCCGCGCCAGCCCACCTGGCGGCACGTCGAGGACATCTCCGGATACCTGGGCCGGGTCCACCAGGTGCTGCAGAGCGGGACCGCGAGAGCGGACGTCGCGGTGTTCCGGCAGACCGGCTACACCGCCACCGGTATCGGCGCCTCCTGGTTCACGGCGACCGGTGTTCCGCTCGGCTGGACCCACCAGTTCCTCAGCGGTCCCCTCCTCGACCTGCCCTCCGCCACCGTCTCCGGCGGCCGGCTCGCCCCCGACGGACCCGCCTACAAGGCGCTGTTCGTCGAGGGCGACTTCTTCTACGGCTCGACCCCCACGCTCGCCGTCGAGGACGCCCGCAAGATCCTCGCCCTGGCCGAGGCGGGGCTCCCCGTGGTCCTGTTCGGCGCCTTCGACCAGGCGCTGACCCCCGGCGTCCCGGACCAGGGCGAGACCGACCGGCTGCGTGCCCTGCTCACCCGACTGCTCGCCCTGCCCCGTGTCGTCCGGGTCACCGACAAGGCCGCGGTCGGTGACGCCCTCGCCGCCCTCGGCGTGCGCGCCGACGTACGGCACGCGAGCGCGTCCACGCTCCTCAACGCCCACCGGGTCACCGCCGACGCCGACTTCTACTACCTCTGCAACGGCAAGCACGCCGAGACGGTCAAGCCGCCCGTGGCCGCGATCGATCACGACGTCACGCTGCGCCGCACCCACGGCGGCAGGACCGTGCCGTATCTGCTCGATCCCTGGACGGGCGAGGCGACCCGGCTCGCCCGGTACACCGAGGACGGGGACGACATCACCCTGCGCGTCACGCTCCAGCCGGGACAGACCATGATCGTCGCGCTGGGGCGGCCGGGTCTGTTCGGGGACCGTCAGGGCGCCGGCCCCCACGCCGAGACCACCGACGCCGACTCCGTGCTGTTCACCGAGCGCGGGCTGACCGTGCGTGCCCGTACGGCCGGTACCTGGACCACACGCCTGTCCCAGGGCCGCACCGTCACCACCAGGACTCCCGCGGTGCCCGCACCGATCACTCCGGTCCGCTGGGAGCTGGACGTCGAGGACTGGTACCCGGGCCCGGACGCCACCCGTACCGAACGCGTCCGGCGCAGCCTCACGCTCGACACGCTGAAGCCGTGGTCGCAGATCCCCGAGCTGGCCGACTCCGCGGGCGTCGGCCGGTACCGCACCACGATCACCCTGCCGGCCGACTGGACGCCGTCCCACGGCGCCGAGCTGGAGCTGGGGCAGGTCAGCGACACGTTCCGGGTGAGTGTCAACGGCCGGTGGCTGCCCGCGGCCGACCGGCTCCACCCCGTCGTCGGCCTCGGGCCCTGGCTGAGACGCGGCGCGAACACTTTGGAGATCGAGGTGGCGACCCCGCTCATCAACCGGCTCCGGGTCGTACAGCCCACGGTGTTCGGCGGAGTCGCCCGTCAGGATCACGGTCTGGTGGGGCCGGTGCGGGTGGTGCCGTACGTGGGGGTGCCGGTTCGCTGAAGGCGGGGCGGGCGTACCGGGGTTCGCCGGGTGCGCCCGCACGCACGGGCCGAGGTCAGCGGTCGGACTCCGTCAGGACGCCCGTCGGCAGTACAGGAACAGATGCGGCTCGACGGCGCCCTCGGGGTGGTCCGGGGTGAACTCCACGGCGTGCTCGGACTCCACCGTCAGACCGGCGTCGCGCACCACGGCCACGACGTCCTCGGCGGCGAAGCTGGTGGCCCGGACGGGCTGACCCATGAACTCGACCGCCAGATCCTCCACGTCGGCCGGCACGGTGGCGAGCACCAGAGGCCCGCCCGGCCGCAGGGCCCGTGCCAGCCGCCCCAGCACCTCGGACTGCTCGGCGCGGGTCATCTGGAGCAGCGAGAAGTACACGCAGACCGCGTCGAACGAAGCTTCCTCCAGCGGCAGTTCACGGATGTCGGCGTGACGGAACTCGGCCTGCGGCACCTGTCGCGTGGCCAGGTCGACCATGACGGCGGAGACGTCCACCCCCAGCACCTCGTGGCCCGCGGCGGTCAGCGTCGACGCCGTGGGGCGGCCTGTCCCGCTGCCGACGTCCAGGATCCGGCTGCCGGGCGCGAGCCGCCCGAGCAGCCATTCCAGTGACGCCAGATGTGTCTCGGAGTGGGCGAACGCCTTCTCGTACGTCGCCCCCAGCGCGTCGAAGACCGTCGCTGCCCGCTGTCCCCTGTCGGCCACTTGGCTCCCCCCTCGCGGTTTCCGGCATCGTAGCCCGGCCGTACTCGACCGCGGCCCGGCTTGCGGACGAAAGCGGCGGCAGGGCAGGGTTCGACCGTGGCCACCTTGCTGATCGTGCATCACACGCCCTCGCCCAACTGCCAGGCGATGTTCGAGGCGGTGGTCTCCGGGGCGACCGCACCGGAGATCGAGGACGTCCGTGTCGTACGGCGCGCGGCCCTGGCCGCCACCGCCTCGGACGTGCTGGAGGCGGACGGCTACCTGCTCGGCACCCCCGCCAACCTCGGCTACATGTCCGGCGCCCTCAAGCATTTCTTCGACCAGATCTACTACCCGTGCCTCGACGAGACGCGAGGCCGGCCCTTCGGGTTCTACGTCCACGGCGGCAACGACGTGACCGGCGCCCTGCGCGGCATCGGGTCGATCACGACAGGTCTCGGCTGGCGGCGTGCCGCCGAACCGGTGACCGTCACCGGCGAACCGGGCAAGGCCGACATCGAGGCGTGCTGGGAGCTGGGGGCGACGGTCGCGGCCGGGCTGATGTCCTAGGCGTCCCGGACGGCGTCCTCCGCGGTACCGCCCGGTGTGATCAGCCCGCTCTCGTAGGCGAGGACGACCGCTTGGACGCGGTCGCGCAGGTCCAGCTTGGACAGGATCCGGCCGATGTGCGTCTTCACCGTCGTCGGACTGAGGAACAGCCGCTCCGCCAGCTCGGCGTTGCTGAGCCCCGTCGCCAGCAGCCGCAGCACCTCCAGCTCCCGTGGTGTCAGGCCGGACAGGTCCCGGTGCGGGTGGGCCGAGGGCAGCGTTTCCTCCCGCTGGGCGAAGCGCTCGATCAGGCGGCGGGTGATCGTGGGCGCCAGCAGGGCGTCCCCGGACCGCACCAGCCGTACGGCGGCCACCAGGTGTTCGGGCGTGACGTCCTTGAGGAGGAAGCCGCTGGCACCGGCGGTGAGCGCGGCGTAGACGTAGTGGTCGAGGTCGTACGTGGTCAGGATGATCACGCGGATCTCACCCGCCGTGTCCTCGGCGAGGATCCGCCGGGTGGCCTCGATGCCGTCCATGCCCGGCATCCGGATGTCCATGAGGACCACGTCGGGGCGGGTCCGCCGGACCGCGGCGACCGCCTCCGCCCCGTCCGCCGCCTCCGCGGTCACCTCGATGCCGTCCGCCGTAAGGATCATCCCGAACCCGGTCCGTACCAGGGCCTGGTCGTCCGCGATGACGGCCCGCAGCCGATCGCCGTTCGTGTCGGTCATGCCGTTCCCCCCGTCAGTCACCCCGGCCACTTCCCGCCCGGCCGTGGCCGCTCACACCGTCCGCCACGGCATCGTGGCCCGGATGCGGAAGCCGCCGGTGAGTGTCGGGCCCGCCGTCAGCTCGCCGCCGTAGACCGCGAGGCGCTCGCGCAGACCGATCAGTCCGCGGCCGTTCCCTTCCGCGGGCACCCCGTCGCGGACTCCGCCGCTGTCCATGACCTCGACCTCCAGCCGGTCGCCGGACCAGCCGACGGTGACGACGGCCTCGGCGCCGGGCGCGTGCTTGAGGGTGTTGGTCAGCGCCTCCTGGACCACCCGGTACGCCGTGAGGTCCACACCGGGCGGCAGCGGTTCCGGGGGCAGCGAGACCGCGACGCCGACCGGCGTCCCGGCTGCCCGCACCCGGTCGATCAGCGCGTCCAACTGCCCAAGGCCCGGCTGCGGTTCGAGACCGTCGGCGGGGGAGTCCGGACGGCCGGTGTCGGACGCGGCCAACAGACCCATCACGTTGCGGAGTTCGGCCATGGCGGCCCGGCCCCCGGCCTCGACCGCGAGCAGCGCCTCCTTCGACCGCTCGGGGGCCGCGTCCATGACCTTGCGCGCGGCGCCCGCCTGGATGACCATCACGCTCACATTGTGGGTCACCACGTCGTGCAACTCGGCGGCGATCCGGGCCCGTTCCTCGGCCACGGCCCTGCGCGTCGCCTCCTCGTGGGTCCGCTCCAGCGCCGCGAACCGGTCCCGGCCGGCCGCCAGCCGCTGCCGCCCGAGCCGGACCACGCCGGCCAGCACCCCGGCCACCAGCAGCACCACCCCCGGACTCGACCAGCCGGGCAGCACCGGCTGCGTCGACCGGAAGGCCACACCGGCAAGGACGGCGGCGACGAGGAGGCCCGCCATCGCCCCCGCCCGGTGGCGGCTGTGCATCACCGCGCTGTAGGTGCCGATGACGCAGGTCAGGACGTTGATCCAGGACGCGTCGTCGCCGATCGCCAGCCCCGCGCAGAGCACCACGGCGAACACGGTCAGCGGGAACCGCCGCCGCGCGGCCAGCGGCAGCGCCGACAGCACGACCAGGACCCAGGACGCCGACGACACCGGCTCCTCGATCCGCCCGCCCGGGAGAACGGGAGGCCGGGGCGGAGCCGGCACGCCGTACTCGATCCTCGACACCTGTACCGGCCCGTCGCCGGGATAGCGCGACGCCACCACCAGCGCGACCACCGTCAGCAGCACGGCGAGCAGCACGTCGAACCACACCGACCGCCGTGACAGCGGACCGCCCCTGGCCTCCGGCCGCAGCGCCGCACGCACCTGCCGACGCCATCCCCGCAGGTACTCCGTCTCCATACGGTCATTGTCCCGGTCCCGGCCCCGCGGCGCGTCCGCCCTCTCGACCAACGCGCTCTCCGTCGGGCGTACTTCGCAGGGATGACCCCGTCCGCCGGTCCTCCGCGCGGAGGGCCGGATCTCGGTGCTCCGGCCGACGCGCCCGCGACCCGTTCTTCCCTACCTTCGCCAAGCCGACAAGGACACGACCCGATGACCGACAGGACGGGCACCTCCCATGACCGCAGTGATCGAACTGAAGGGCGTGGCCAAGCGCTACGACGACGCCGGCGCACCCGCGCTCGGACCGCTCGACCTCTCCGTCGCCCAGGGCGAGGCCCTCGCCGTGACCGGACCTTCGGGCAGCGGCAAGTCCACGCTTCTGAACCTCGTCGCGGGCCTCGACAAGCCGACCGAGGGCACCGTGACCGTCGCAGGCCAGCAGGTCGACCGGCTCGGCGAGCATGCCCTGGCCCGGTTCCGCCGTGAACGCATCGGCATGGTCTTCCAGTTCTTCAACCTCCTCGACGACCTCACCGTCCTCGACAACATCCAGCTGCCCGCCCAGCTCACCGGAACCTCCCGGCGCAGGACGCAGGCGCGGGCACAAGAACTCATGGCGGTCCTGGGCATCGAGAAGCACGCTGGCGCCTACCCCGGCCGCCTCTCCGGTGGCGAACGCCAACGCGTGGCCGTCGCCCGGGCGTTGGTGAACCGGCCCGCCCTGCTGCTGGCCGACGAACCGACCGGAGCCCTCGACAGCGCCTCGGGCCAGGACGTCCGGGAACTCCTCGTGGACCTGCACCGCGGCGGACAGACCGTCGTGCTCGTCACCCACGATCCGGCCCTGGCCGAGGCCTGCGCGAGCCGCACCATCCACCTCGTCGACGGCCATGTCGCCCTCGACTCCCGCGCCGAGGCCGTGCGATGACCGGCCCGCTCGTCCAGGTCGTACGCTCCGGGGTGGGCCGGCGCCGGGTGCAGACCGTCGTCATCGCCATCGCCACGATGATGGCCGTGGCGGCGGCCGTGGTCGCCGGTTCCCTCATGGTCGTCTCGAACGCGCCCTTCGACCACGCCTTCGCCGCGCAGCGGGGCGCCCACCTCATCACCGAGTTCGACCCGGCCAAGGTGACCGCCGAACAGCTCGGGGCCACGGGGAAGTCGGACGGAGTCACCGCGAGCGCGGGGCCGTATCCCACTACGATCCTCCAGGCGACCGACTCGTCCGGCCACCGGCCCCCGGCCATGACCCTGGTCGGACGCACCGGCCCGCACGCGGACGTGGACGACCTGGACCTCACGGCCGGCCGGTGGGCGAGGAAAACGGGCGAGATCGTGCTGAGCTCCGCCTACCAAGGTCCCGGCTTCAAGTTGAGCGACACCCTGACGGCCTCCGACACGACTCTCACGATCGTCGGTTTCGCCACCTCGGCCAGCGAGACAGCCGACATGTGGGCAACTCCCTCGCAGGTCAGGGCCCTTACCTCCAAAGAACAGCCCGTCAGAAGCCAGATGCTCTACCGCTTCGAGTCGGCGGGCTCGAAGGGCGACATCGCCGCCGACCGCAAGAAGCTCCTCGCCGCCGTCCCGTCCGGTGCACTCCTCGGCACCCGGTCCTACCTCGACACCAAGCGCGCAGCCGACGCGGGCGCCGCACCGACGATCCCGTTCCTGGTCGCCTTCGGGGTCCTCGGCATCGTCATGTCGGTGATCATCGTCGGCAGCGTCATCAGTGGCGCGGTCGGCACCAGCCTGCGCAGGATCGGCATCCTCAAGGCCATCGGCTTCACCCCGCGCGAAGTGGTCCGGGCCTACGTGGCCCAGGTGCTGATCCCGGCGACCGCGGGCATCGCGCTCGGTGTCGTCCTCGGCAACCTGCTGGCCGTGCCCCTCCTCGACGACACCGAGCAGGCGTACGGCACCGCCACCCTGTCGGTCGCCTGGTGGGTGGACGTCGTGGTCCCCGCCGGCGCGCTGCTGGTCGTCGGGACGGCGGCCTTCGTCCCCGCGCTGCGGGCCGGGCGGCTGCGCACGGTCGAGGCCATCGCCGTCGGCAGGGCCCCACGCACCGGCCGGGGCCAGTGGGCACACCGCGCGGCAGGGCGGCTGCCGCTGCCCCGGGCGGTGACCTACGGCCTCGCCAGCCCCTTCGCGCATCCGGTCCGTACCCTCGCGATGCTGCTCGCGGTGGCCTTCGGCACGATCGCGACAACCTTCGCCGTCGGGCTCACCTCTTCATTGAACGCGGTCACGGCGATACAGGATCCCAACCGTGCCGCGGTCACCGTCTTCGCCGGCGGCCCGAGTCTGGCGGGCGGCGATCATGTGCCCGCACCGGGCGCCCCGGAGCCCGAGCCGGCCGACCCCGCGCAGGTGAGCGCCGCCATCAAGGCCGAGTCGGGCACCGCCTCGTACTACGGCGCCAGCGGACAGAACGCGACGGTCGCCGGGGTCTCCGGAACTGTCCGGGCGACCCTCTACGAGGGCGACTCCACTCGCGCCGGCTACGCCATGATCTCCGGGCACTGGCTCACCGGCGCGGGCCAAGTCGTCGTGCCCGGCCGGTTCCTGGAGACCACCGGCACCGAGATCGGCGACACCGTGCGCGTGACCGTCGGGAAGGAATCGCCCAGGCTGCGGATCGTCGGTGTGGCTTTCGAGAGCTCGGGCGGCGAACTGGAAATACAGGCGAACCTGGCGGACTTCCCCGCAGCCAGGCCTCAGGAGTTCCTGGTCAACATCAAAGCGGGCGTTTCCGCGGTCTCGTACGCCGAGAAGCTCGGCGCGCGGATCGAGCCCCTCGGCGCCGAGGCACGGGCCAACTCCCCTTCCCAGCAGGACGGCTTGGTGCTCATCCTGAACGCGATGGCAGCGCTCCTCACCCTGATGCTCGTCTCCGTGGCAGGCCTCGGTGTCCTGAACTCCGTCGTCCTGGACACCCGGGAGCGCGTACACGACCTGGGGGTGTGCAAGGCGCTCGGCATGTCGCCCCGGCAGACCGTGAGCCTCGTCCTCGCCTCGGTGGCCGGCATCGGCGTGCTCGGCGGTCTCGTCGGCGTGCCCGCCGGGTACGCGCTGCACGGTTTCGTGCTCCCGGTGATGGGACACGCGGCGGGCACCGAACTGCCCAGGTCGGTCCTCGACGTGTACGACACTCCACAACTGCTCCTGCTGGGGCCGGCCGGTCTCGTCATCGCCCTGCTGGGCGCGATGCTCCCGGCGGGCTGGGCGGCCAGGGCCCGTACGGCGACGGCTCTGCGCACGGAGTAGCCGTCACTCCTCCCGGCGCAGGCTGAGAACCAGGTCGCGGGGCAGGCCGTGGGTGTCGTGGAGGTAGTCGTAGTCCTCCTCGCTCAGCGGCCCCCGGTACCGCGGCCCGGTCAGCAGCCGTCGGCCGCGCTCCAGCAACAGGTCGAACCGGCGCTCCTCCTCCAGCAGCACGTCACGGACGAGGTCTGTCCCGCACGTCTGGCGGAAATGGTCCAGCGTGTGCTGGAGGAGCTCCACCGGCAGGTCGGAGAGCGTGCGGGAGGGGTCGTCGCGCCGCAGGGTGGTGAGCAGCCGGCGGATCACGCGGCGCAGGACGTAACCGCGTCCGGTGTTGGACGGCCGTACCCCGTCGCCGATCACGACGACACCGGAGCGCAGATGGTCGCAGACCAGGCGCAGCGACGGCCCGTCGAGCTCCCACAGGGGCGGCAGCAGTCGCATCCAGGGTTCGAACAGGTCGGTGCCGTAGACCGAGTCGCGGCCCTGGAGGAACGTGACCAGGCGCTCCAGACCCATGCCGGTGTCGATGCCCGGACGCTCGAGGAGCCGGAGCGAGCCGTCCTCCAGGCGCCGGTAGCGCATGACGACGTGGTTCCAGATCTCCACCCATCGGGGGTCCGTGGTGGGTGTGCCCTGCGGCGGGGTGCCGCCGGTCCACACGAAGATCTCCGAGTCGGGGCCACACGGACCGACCGGGCCGTTGGACCACCAGTTGTCCTCCCGCGTGAGTTCCACGGGGACTCCCAGCTCCTCCCAGGTGCGCAGTGACTCGAGGTCGGGGCCCACCTGCTCGTCACCGCCGAAGACCGTGACGTGGAGTCTGTCGTGGGGAACGCCGAAACCGTCGCGGAGCAGCTCGTGGCCCCAGCGCAGGCTCTGCGAGTGGCCGTAGTCGCCGAGCGACCACGAGCCGAGCATCTCGAACACCGTCAGGTGCGTGGAGTCACCGACCTCGTCGAGATCGGTCGTCCGCAGACAGCGCTGCACATTGACGAGGCGACGGCCCCGCGGATGGGGGCGGCCCTCCAGATAGGGAGTGAGCGGATGCATGCCCGAGGTGGTGAACAGCACCGGGTCCCCGGGCGGTGGCAGCAGGGTGCTGCCCGTGATCAGGTGGTGGCCGCGTTCGCGGTAGAAGTCGGTGAAGACGCGCACGGTCCGGTCCGTGTCCATGGCGGTGGTCCTTCGGTCTCGTGGGACCGGAAACGACCGCGGGAACAGACGGCGACCAGAGGTCCTGCACCGGCGATCCGTTTCCGGCCGCCGGGGGAGTGGGGGAGGTCAGGCGTCGGCAGCCGGTGAGCTGGTCGCTCGCGCGGCTGCGGTGTGGGTACGGCTGATCTCCATACGGTCAACGGTACGCACAGGCGTCCCGGCTCGTCACTCGGATTTCCCGGAGAGGGCGCCGCCGTAGCCCTTGCACCGCTGTTCCTGCCGTATCAGCGACCGGCCGCCATGCACCGCGCGCGCCTCGGTCAGCGCGATGCGCAGTGCCGGGCGGATCTCCGGCGGCAGACTGCCGACCTCGGGCCAGCGCACGACGTGCCGAGCGACATCCCGCAGCTTGGTGTTGGTGCGCTGGGACACGGTCTTGAGGACCTCCCACCCCTGCTCGGGGCGCAGACCGCTCAGCGCGAGGACGACACCGATCGCCTGGTCGACGACGGCGTGTGAGACAAGGGCCTGCCGGAGCTGGGCGACCTCCTCCTGGAGTTCTTCGATCTTCTCAACCAGCTCTTCGCGGTCCGTCATGCACAGCCCTGTCGCCCTCTCCCCCTGTCGCCTGGCGACTCCAACGGTCGCCGCCCGTCCAGCCTGCCCGCCCCCGGCCTCCACTGACGAGTCACTGGACGCACACCTTGTGACCTGGCAGGACAGAAAACGCAACGTGGTCCGCAGCATCGCGAGATTCGAGGGTATGTGCGAATGAGGAGCCGAGCCGAGAGAGGGAGAAATCACCTGCGATGGAGACGCTGACCTTCGACAGCGACGACCTGGACCGTACCGAGGAGTTCCTCAGTCAGGCCTACGCGAAGATGCGGATCGGCAACGGCACACCGGACAGCAGCCGTGCGCGGATCCACCGCAGCGCCATCGACCCGGTCAGCGTCGACGAACTCGACCTGGACTTCGACATGAGCTACGCCGTCACCCCGCTGGGCCGGATCTGCCTGTGCGTGGTCCACGAGGGCACCATCGAGGACCACGTCTACCAAGGTGTCTCGGACTCCTTCGGCCCCGGCGACGTGGTGTCCTTCGCCCCGCCCGAGCTGTCCTACGCGGGCCGTGTCCACGCGGCCCGCTACAACATCACCATGCTGGACCCGGAGCTGCTCAGCCAGATCGCGGCCACCGCCGACCCGCGACGCACGGAGCCGGTCCGGCTGACCGGACACCGGCCGCACACGCCCGCCGCGGCCGACCGGCTGCGGGCGACCATCCGCCATGTGCAGGAACACGTCCTGTCGGATCCCGCGGTCGCCGACCAGCCGCTCGTCGCCTCCACTGCCGCCCAGCACCTGGCCGCGGTCGTCCTGGCCACCTTTCCCAACACGGCGTCCACGGACCCCACCGGCTCCGACCGCCAGGACGCCCATCCGGCGGCCCTGCGCCGCGCCCTCGCACACATAGAGGACAACGCCGACCGGCCTCTCACCGTCGCCCAGATCGCGCAGGCGGCCCATGTCAGCGTCCGCGCTCTCCAGTACGCCTTCCGCCGGCACCTGGACAGCACTCCGCTCGCGTACGTCCGCCAGGTCCGCCTGTCCCACGCCCACGACGAGCTGACGGCGGCCGGCCCCGAGGACGGAAGCACGGTCACCGACATCGCCGCCCGCTGGGGCTTCTACCACCCCGGCCGCTTCGCCACCCTGTACCGGCAGACCTACGAGCGCTCACCCCGCCGTACCCTGCGCGACGACTGAGACCTCTCTGCGGCTGGTGACAAAGGGTCCACCGGGCCCTGCGTTCTTGTGAGCAACCGCCGGGGGCGTGGCCCGCGCCGCCCTACGGTCCCAGCATGAACACGAGTCGCAGCAGAGGAAACAGGTGGCGCACCGCAGCGCTGGCGGTGCTGCTGACCGCCGGGGCGTTCACCGTGTCGTCCCCGGTCGCCCAGGGAGACAGCGCGAGAACCGAGACGGCCGTCGCCACGAGCGCCGGCGTCACCGAGACCGTGGTGCGCGTGAAAGTGCCCCTGCCGGCGTCCTTCGGTGCCCGGCCCGCGGCATGCGACTGGCTGTCGTACCTGCGCTACCGGTCCTCGTCGGGGCCCGCCTCACCGGCCGACGCCGACCGGGTCCTGATCGCCCAGCCGGGCATCCTGGAGGGCGCCGGAGCCTTCGACAGCGTGGCCCGCAACACCGTGACCCGCGCCGCCGAGCAGGGCCGGCACATCGAGTTCTGGGCCCTGGACCGGCGCTCCAACTGCCTGGAGGACCGCACCGGAATCGCCTCCGGTGACCAGCACACCGCCGTCGACTACTACTACCGCGGCAAACAGGTCCAGGGGCGCACCTTCGCCGGGTTCGTCGGCAACGACAAGCTCGGGTGGATGGCGAAGCTCGGCATCGAGCAGACCGTGCGCGACGAGTACGACCTGCTCACCGCCGAGCTGCCCGACCAGAGCGTCCGCAAGAACAAGGTGCTGTGCGGCGGCCATTCGCTCGGCGGTGTCATCACGGGCTACTTCGCCACCGCCGACTTCGACGGCGACCCCGCCACCACAGCCGACGCCGGCCAGAACCAGTGCGCCGGCTACTTCGCCCTGGACACCACCGTCTCCACCTCCCTCGGCGACCTGAGCGGCAGCATCCCGGACGACACCAACCTGCCGGACGTGGGCCTCGGATACGGCGTCGTGCAGGCCGGACTCGACAGCGGACTGCTCCCGCGCTCGCTGTCCGCGCCCGTCCTGCTCAACCCCGAGACCATGACCCTGCTCGCGATCGCGGGCGTCGGTGCCCTGCAGGACCCGGACGGCGAGGCCGACCTGCCGGGCTATCTGCCCGCCAACACCAACATCGAGGCCACCAACCGCTTCCTGTTCTCCAAGGACACCGCCACCTTCCTCACCGGCTCACCCGCGGTGAAGGACTTCCGGCTCACCAACCAGGCGGTGCTCGGCTCGCTGATGGACGACCAGTCCGTACCGCTCGCCTTCCTGCAGAGCAGCGTGGGCTTCTTCGACGGTGGGCCGATCACCGACAAGAACTTCCCCGCCGCCAACGGGAGTTCGGCGCAGCCGGGCCTCTTCGGCACCGAGTACAAGGCCATCCCGGCCGTGCCGCACGGGCCGCTGTACACCTGGCGCAACTACGACCGTGTCGGCGATCCGGACGACCCCGGGTACCGGTCGTCGGACGGGACGCCGTTCACCGCCGCGGGCAAGGAGGTCGCCGACATCCAGGAGCTGGCGCGCAGCATGGCCGCGCAGCCGCTGGACTTCACCGAGCAGTACTTCCCGACCAAACTCGTCACCGACCTCGAACTGACCACCTCCCCGCAGGTGAAGCGGCTCGTCGTGCACCCGGACGGGCTCACCGCCAACCCGACGCTCACGGTCCTCGCGGGCGACGGACTGCTCGCCGGCCGTGTCCCCGCCGACCTGCACCCCGTGGTCGCGGACGGCTACCAGCACCTCGACGTGCTGACGGCGGCGCCGGTACAGAACAACGGCCGGCCCGAGCCGGTGTCCACCGCCCTCACGGAGTTCGCCCGCACACCCCAATAGCCCCTACGGCATGGGGAAGGGCCCGGGAGGAGTTCCTCCCGGGCCCTTCCGTATGCCGTCGCTCCGCTCAGACCCTGCCCGCGGCGAAGGTCGCCGCCGCGTCGGCGTTCGCCGTGTAGCCGAGGTGCGCCAGCGTGTCGCCGCCGCCTGCCTCGCAGACGGGGTCGCCCTTGGCGCAGAAGTCGATGGTGCGGCTCTGGTAGGTGCCGGTGACGCTCTTGCCGATCGCCCGGATCGGGTTGCCGAACAGCAGCACCGCGGCCACCCGCGACTCCAGTGCGGCGGGAATGGTGGCCACGATGGGACTGCCGACCACCGCACCGGCGCTGCTGATACCGATGGAGTTGTCGACGACGTTCGCGCCCTGCGAATAGCCGACCAGCACGAAACGCTGGTTCGGACACGCGGCCGCCTGGCTGTTCACGTGGTTCACCAGATCGGCGTTGCCCTGCGCGGCCGAAGTGAGGGAAAGGTCCGCGGGGTAGTTCACCTTGTAGCTGGTCAGACTCCGGCCCGTGAGTTTTTTCTGCAGGGCGGAGTAGACCGGGTCGCCGACGATCAGGCCGAGATTGCCCGGCTCGAACGTGCCGCGAGCAGCGACGACGTCGATGTCCGAGCAGGCCGCGGCGGATGCCGTAGGTGCCGCCACGGTGGCCACCGAAGCCCCGCCGATCAGCGAGAGCGCGGCGAGGCACAAGCGAATACGCATGGGGGGATCCTTTGAGGGTGGGGCGTGTGAAACGCCTGTGGAAAGGATGTCCCGAACGTATTCGCTTGGCCGCGGCCGGTGTTATGGATGGGAATTCAATAATTCCTCGTTCTTTTGTGCGGTGGTGAGTGCCAGAATGAGATCAAGGCGGGAACCGGGATCGTGCAGTGCGTCACCGAAGACTTTCTCCAGCTGACGCAGCCGATAACGCACGGTCTGCGGATGGACATGGAGACGTGCGGCGACGTCGGGCACATTGCTGCCGCTGAGCAGCCACGCCAGCAGCGTCTCGGCGAGCCGCTCCCGCTGCCCCTCCGACACCGTGTCGAGCGGCGCGAGGGCCCGCGCCCGCAGCTGGTCGAGCATCGGCTCGTCGCTGTGCAGCAGCAGCGTCGACAGGTGGTCCGCGCAGCGCACCACCCCCTGCCGCGGGAGGAGCCCGCGCCCCATCAGCCCCAGCGCCCGGGTGGCCCAGCGCAGCGACCGGGCGGCCTGGGCAAGCGGCACCGTCGGCCCGATCGCGGCCGGCCGCCCGCGCAGCGCGAGGCTGAACGCCCGCCCGCCGAAACGCCCGGAGCCGTCCGGGTCCGGGATCAGCATCCGCGGCGGCCGCGACTCCATGTCGACCAGTGCCCCCGCGGCGGCCAGCGGCCAGTCCTCCTCCCGCTGGTCCGAGGTGGCCGCGAGCGCGACGACCGCGACCTGCCTCGGCACCGACCACCGGGCACCGTGCGCCAGGTCCTGCACCGCCGCCTGTGCGACCGGGCCTTCACCGAGCAGCAGGTCCAGCAGGCGTCTGCGGCGCCGTTCCAGCTCGTCCGTGTTGTGCGAGCGGGCCTCGGAGTACCCGGCCGCCGCCGCCTCCGCCACCTCGTGCACCGTGCGGAAGGCGAGCTCGCCCAGCGCCGTGACTGCCGCGGAGTCGAGGCCGAGCTCCTCCGCCGTACGGCCCATCAGCCGCCAGGCGTGCAGCCCCCCGACCCGCAGCGCGGACTGCAACGCGTCCAGACTGCGCCCCTCCAGGGCCTCGCCGCGCCCGAGTTCGTAGTAGGTCGCCGCGATCGCGTCCCCGCGCCCGCGCGGGTCGGCGATGTGGTCGACGAACAGGGTCAGCGCCTGCACCACACCGGCTCTGAGGTGTTCGCGGTAGGTCCCGTCGGCAGGGCGCGCGTACTCGGGCACCTGCCGGCGGACCTCCTCCTCGACCTCGTCGGCGACCTCCTCGAGCTGGGCGCGCAGCAGTTCGGCGAGGTCGGGCGGTACCGGGGCGGCGCCGAGGTTCTCCGTGCCACCGTGCGGGACGGGGGTGGCCAAGGGGGGCACTCCTTTCACCCGGAAGCGGCTCACCCGCGGGCCGTTGCCCGTGGGACGAGGGGTGAGTCCTGTGTTGGACGGACGACCCCTGCGTTGCGTTCCGTGCCCCGACGGTACCGACATCACTGCGGCACCCCCAGCCCTCGGGCGAGCATCGGCCACGACGCGGTGAACTCCTGCTTCCAGTAGGCCCAGCTGTGCCCTCCTCCGGCGTAGAAGTGGGTGGTGACCGGGACGCGCAGCAGCGCGAGCGTGTCGGTGAAGCTGTGCGCGGAGGGCCACAGGGCGCTCTCCAGCGCCTCGGGCAGCCAGTCGCCCGTGCCACCCGCCAGTCCGCTGCCGCTGGAGACGTACAGGGCGGTGCCGCGCAGCCCCGCGGCGCGGTCCCGCGGGTTGAAGTCGCGCCAGGTGAGCAGGTTCAGGAACGGATTGCCCCACAGGGAGGTCGGCACCAGGTTCTCGCGGGCCACGATGGCGTCCACCAGGCCTGGCACCCCGGGCGCCATGGTGTCGAGGATCCCGCTGTAGGAGGCCGCGGCGGTGAACATCCCCGGATGCCGGGCCGCGTGCGCCATGGCGCCGTAGCCGCCGGTGGACACCCCCGCGACGACCCGTACACCGGAGGCCCGGTAGTCGCGGGCGAGCAGTGCCTGGACCTCCTGCAGCTGGAAGGTCTCGTAGTCGGGCCCGCCGCGCCAGGCGGTGGGAATGCCCGTGGGCCCCGCGTCGGGCATCGCCACGATCAGGTTCCGGCCCTCGGTGAAGGCCTCGATGTCCGTCTCCCGCGTCCAGGACGTGTAGTCGTCGTGGGCGCCGTGCAGCAGATACAGCACGGGGTAGGTACGGGTGGGCTCCGCGTCGAACCCCGACGGCAGGATCAGCCGCACGGGGGCGCTGCGGCCCAGCGCGGCGGAGGACACGGACACGTCCCTGGTGCGTGACCCGAGCGCGGAGGCGGTCCGGGCGCCGAACAGGACGGCCAGACCGGCACCGGCCGCGGCCTTGGTGACGGTGCGTCGGGACACTCCGGTGGTGCGACGGTGCATGGCGGCTCTCCTCGGATCACGTTCAGCGGGTCCCTGCGGCGAGCTCGCGCCCCAGGTGGGCGGCGATCTCGTCGACGTGCGGCGGGTCGAGCAGCGACAGGTGGTGTCCCGCGACCGGTACGACGGTCAGGCGCGGGCACACCTCGTCCCAGCCCAGCGGCTGGTCGTCGCGTTCGTAGGCGGGGTCACGCACGGTGTGCGGAGCGGGCTCGGTGGCCCGGTACAGGACCACCCGCCCGTCGTAGCGGCCCGGCCCGTGGGCCTCGCCGATCCTCAGGTCCAGGTAGGAGGAGCGCTGGTGCTCCAGGGCGGCGGCCGGTACGTCGGCGGACGCGCGCAGGATCTCCAGCACGGTGTCGATGCGCTCTCCGTCGTCGTCCATCGCGACGAGGTCGTCGTACGGCAGCTCCAGCGCGACCCCGTAGGTGTCGCGGACGTGGCGCGCGAACCCCTCGAAGTGGGCGCGCAGCCGGTCGGCCGGTGTGCGGTCCGGCCGGGGCAGCGGCCGTACGGAGTCGATGAGCACCACGAGCTCCACGTCCCGTCCCGCTGCGGTGAGTTGCCGCGCTGTCTCCTGGGCGACGAAGCCGCCGAAGGACCAACCACCCAGCAGACAGGGTCCGTCGGGGTGTACGGCGGTGACGGCCTCGGCGTAGCGGCGCGCCTTCTCGGTCACCGTGCGGGCGTCTTCGAGGCGTTCGAGACCGTACACGGGCCGCTCGTCGCCCAGTCGGTCGGCAAGTGCCCGGTAGACGTCGGTGGTTCCGCCGGCGGCGTGCACGAGGAAGAGCGGGGGACGGCTGCCGGTGACGCGCAGCGGGCGTACCGGGCCGGTCCGGACCCGGTCGGCGACCTCCTGGACCGTGGTGGCGCCGAGCAGGTCGCGCAGCGGCAGCTCGACGGCGAACTCGCGCTCCAGGGCGGTGCGGATCCGGACCGCCATCAGCGAGTCCAGCCCGAGGTCGGCCAGCGCGGTCGCGGGGGTGACACGGCCGGTGGGATGGCCGGTGACGGTGGCGATGTGATGGCACAGGCGGGCGGCGACGGAGGTGTCCTGCTCGGCGTGCACCTCCTCGGGCCGCTCCTGCGTGGAGGCGGCCGGCCGCACGTCCGCGGGCCCCTCGGTCCCCGCCGCCCCCCGTCCGTCGGTCCACCAGTGCCGTACGTGCTTCCAGCGGGGCGCGGGCAGGTCCACGACCCGGCCCGGTGGCAGCGGCAGCCGCTGGCCCGCGCAGTACAGCGCCCCCACCTGGGTGAGGAAGTCGGCGCATTGGTCGGCGCCCCGCCGGAGCGTGCCGATCGCGAGGGCACCGGGAGCGTTCTCGGTGACGGCCCGGATCAGGACCGGGTGGGGCGAGATCTCGACGAACGCGGTGTGGCCGTCGGCAGCGGCCGCGGCGACGGCCCGGTCCAGCCGTACGGGCCGCCGAAGGTTGGCGGCCCAGTGATTGGCGTCGAAGACACTGTCGCCGCGCGGGTCGTCCAGGACGGTGGAGTAGACGGGCACGCGAGGCGCTCTGCCTCCGACGTCTGCCAGGGACTCGGTCAACTCGGCCAGCAGCGGGTCTACTTGTGGCGAGTGCCCGGCGCCGACGACCCGCATGGACCGGGCGGTCCGCCCCTGCTCCTCCAGCCACCGCACCAGTCGCGCCACCGCCGGTTCCTCGCCGGTGACGACCTTCTGCCCGGGCGAGGAGTGGACGGCGACATGCACACCGGGGAAGTCCCGTGTCAGGGCGTCGAGTTCGGCGTCGTCGAGGTCGACGACCGCCATGGCCCCGCCCCGCAGCCTGCTGAGCAGGCGGGCCCGTACGGTGACGATCCTGGCGCCTTCCGCCGCGTCCAGGGCGCCCGCGCACACCGCGGCGGCCACCTCGCCCAGGGAGTGGCCGATGACGGCGGCGGGTTCGACGCCGTAGGAACGCCACAACTCGGCGAGCGCCACCTGGAGTCCGAACAGGACGGGCTGGGCCACCTCCAGCCGGTCGAGCTCGCTCCCGGACGCGAGACGGTCGTACAGGGACAGTCCGCACTCCGCGTCGAGCTTCTCCACGGCGGCGGCGAAGGCGGGCTCCTCGGCCAGCAACCGGCGTCCCATCCCGGCCCACTGGCTGCCGTACCCGGAGAAGACCCACACCGGTCCGGGCCCCACGAGGTCACGCTCGCCGATCACGACGTGGCCGTGGTGGTGCCCCTGTGCCAACGCGTCCAGTCCGTCCGCGAGTTCGGCACGGTCCCGTGCGACCACCGCCGCGCGCAGTCTCCCGCGGCCGGTCCGTCCGGCCAGTGTGCGGGCCACGTCGGCGGGGTGCGGGGCCGCCGTCCGGAGCCGGTCGGCGAGCCGGGCCGCGGTGTCCCGCAGCCGCTCCTCGTCCACGTCGGACAGCAGATGGAGCCGGGCGCCGGGTTCCTCGGCCGGGTACGAGGGCAGGACGCCGGGCCGCCATTCCTCCAGTACGGCATGGGCGTTGGTGCCGCCGAACCCGAAACCGGAGACCCCGGCGACCGCCGTACCGCCGTAACGCGGCCACGGCTCGCCCTCGGTGACCACGCGCAGGCGTACGTCGTCCAGGGCGCTGCCCTCGGCGCAGTGCAGGGACGGAGGGATGACGTCGTGGTGCAGGGCGAGCACGGTCTTCACCAGCCCGGCGATGCCCGCGGCGGACTCCAGGTGCCCGAGGTTCGACTTCACGGAGCCGAGGAGCAGCGGCTGGTCGGGGTCGCGGCCCGCGCCGAGCACCGCGCCGAGCGCGCCCGCCTCGATCGGGTCGCCGAGCGGGGTGCCGGTGCCGTGCGCCTCGACGTAGTCGACGTGGGCGGGGGTGAGCCCTGCCCGTGCGTACGCGGTGGACAACAGGGCTTGCTGGGCGGCCGGGTTGGGGGCGAGGAGGCCGTTGGAGCGGCCGTCGGAGTTGACGGCCGTGGCGCGGATGACCGCGAGCACGCGGTCGCCGTCGCGCTCGGCGTCGGACAGCCGCTTCAGGAGCACGGCCGCACAGCCCTCACCGCGACCGATGCCGTCGGCGGCCGGCGAGAACGGCTTGCACCGCCCGTCCGGGGCGAGGGCGCCCGCCCGCCGGAAGGCCATGGTGACGGTGGGGGAGAGCAGCAGGTTGACGCCCGCGGCGATCGCCGTGTCGCTCTCGCCCGTGCGCAGACTCACACAGGCGTGGTGCACCGCGACCAGCGAGGACGAGCAGGCGGTGTCCACGGCCATGCTCGGCCCGTGGGTGTCCAGCACGTACGCCAGCCGGCCCGCGGTCACGCTCAGCGCACCGCCCGCCGGTGCCCAGGGATCGACGGCCGCCGGGTCGGCGCCGGTGAGCGAGCCGTACTCCGGCGCGGAGACCCCGACGAAGACGCCGGTGGCGGTGCCCGCGAGGGAGGCGGCCGGGACGGCGGCGTGGGTGAGGGCCTCGTGGACCACCTCCAGCAGGATCCGCTGCTGCGGGTCCATCACGGCGGCCTCACGCGGGGTGATCCGGAAGAAGTCCGCGTCGAACCCGGCGATGTCGTCGAGATAGCCGCCGTACCGGGGTGCGTCCTCGGGCGGGAAGGGGGTGAAGTCGCGCCAACGGTCCTCGGGAACCCGTCCGATCGCGTCGACGCCGTCGGTCAGCAGCCGCCAGTAGTCCGCCGGTCCGTGCACCCCGCCGGGGAGACGGCAGCCGAGGCCTATGACGGCGATGGGCTCCGAAGGGGAAGCCACCGTGGCGGGCGCGGGCGCTGTGGTCCGCGACGGCGTACGGCACAGGTGGGCCACCAGAGCCTCCCCGGTGGGCGCCTCCCACAGCAACGTCGGCGGCAGCTCCCGTCCCGTCAGCCGGGAGAGGTCCCCGGCCAGCACGACCGCGTCCCGCGAGGACATCCCGAGGTCCGCCAGCGGCCGGTCCATCGGCACGTCCGCGACAGCCGTGCCGGTCCACGCGGCGACGCGCTCCGCGACCAGCCGGCGCACCGCTCCCGCGTCCACGGCCCTCACGCGGCGCCGCCCGCCGCGTACGCACCCGCCAGATAGCGCTCACGCGTCAGCGCCCGCGACACCTTGCCGCTCGACGTCCGCGGCACCGTGCCCGGCGGGACGAGCAGCACATCGGCGAGCCGCACCCCGTGCCGCCCGGACACCGCCGCGCGCACGGCCCGGACCAGCGCCGGTACGTCGATCTCGGCGAGGCTCGTGGTCCGCGCGTGCTCGGCCACCACGACCACCCGCTCACCGGAGCCGCCCGCCACCCCGAACGCGGCGAGCCGGTCGCGCCGCACCGCCGGATGGGCGTCCTGGACGGTGGCCTCCAGGTCCTGCGGATAGTGGTTGCGTCCATCGATGACGATGAGGTCCTTGAGGCGGCCGGTGACGATCAACTGCCCCTCGAGGACCGTCCCCAGGTCACCGGTGCGCAGCCGGCCGTTCGTGCCGAAGACGCGGCGGGTCTGCTCGTCCCGGTTCCAGTAGCCGCGGCCCACGTTGGGGCCCCGCACCTGGATCTCGCCGACCTCGCCCTCGGACAGGTGGGCGCCGGAGACCGGATCGACGATGCGGACCTCCTGGCCCACCGGAGTACCGCAGCCGGCCAGCAGCACGGCTCTGGGATCGTCGGGCCGCGCGGGCAGCGCCTTGCCCTCGGCGAGCGCGTCCCGGTCCAGGGCGAACCGGCGCACCGGCTCCCCGGGCCGGGCGGCGCTGACGAAGACGGTCGCCTCGGCGAGCCCGTACGACGGGCAGTGGGTCTCCGCGACGAGCCCCTGACCGGCGAAGGCGGCCTGGAACCGGTCGGCCGTGGTGGGCCGGACCGGCTCGCTGCCGTTGATCAGCGCGACGATCCGGTCCAGCCGCAGCTCCGCCTTCTGGGCCTCGGTCACCGTGGCGGCGCAGTAGTCGTAGGCGAAGTTGGGCGCCGCGCTCAGCGCCCGCGGATGCGCGGCCAACAGCCGTAGCCAGCGCGCGGGTTCGTGCAGGAAGGCGACCGGGTCCATGAGTACCGACAGCACCCCGCGCACGACCGGGGCGGCGACGCTGAGGACGAGCCCCATGTCGTGGTAGAGCGGCAGCCAGCCCACGCAGGTCACCGGATGGACGTCGGCACCGTAGGCGCCCAGCGCCTGGCGGGCGTTGGCGACGACGTTGGCGTGCCCGATCTCCACACCCGCCGGGGTGCGCGTCGAGCCCGAGGTGTACTGCAGGTAGGCGATCTCGGTGTCGGGCGGCGGCAGTTCCTTCGCGGCCGCGTCGGGCACCTGGTCCACCGCGACGACTCGTGCGGGTGTGCGGTCGCACAAGTCCCGGACTTCGTCGATCACCTGACTGGTTGTCACGACCACCGCCGGTCGCGCGTCGGCCAGGACGGCCGCCAGCCGATCGCCGTGCCCCGGCAGACCGGGCGGATACATCGGTACGGCGACCATTCCGGCCGCGAGGGCTCCGAGGAACCCGGTGACGTACTCCAGCCCCTGGGGGCACAGCACCGCGACCCGTGCCCCCGGCTCGGCCTCCTCGGCGAGCCGGGCGGCCACCGCCCGTACCCGCACGTCCAGTCGGCGCCAGGTCAGGGTGCGGTGGACCCCGCGCGAGTGCGGGGCGGGGTGGTCGACGAAGGTGAACGCCCGGCGGTCCGGGGTGGCCCCGGCCCAGTGGCGTACGTACTCCGGCAGACTCCGGAACGCGGGGGCGAGCGGGGGACGGCGGATGTCCATCGGGCGGGTCTCCTCGCGAGGCAGGTCAGAGCGGGATGTTGCCGTGCCGGCGCTCCGGCATCGGGGCACGCTTGCCGCGTAGCGCACGCAGGGCACGGCAGATGTGGGCACGGGTGTCGCGGGGGGCGATGACGGCGTCGACGTATCCGCGCTCGGCGGCGAGATAGGGCGTCCCGTGGGTGCTCTCGTACGCGTCCACGAGACGGGCCCGCAATGCCTCGGGGTCGTCGGAGGCGGCGAGTTCACGCCGGTGCAGGACGCCCACCGCGCCCTCGGCGCCCATCACCGCGATCCGCGCGGTGGGCCAGGCGAGGTTGATGTCGGCGCCCAGGTGCTTGGAGCCCATCACCGCGTACCCGCCGCCGTACGCCTTGCGCACCACCACCGTCACCTTCGGCACGGTCGCCTCGGCGTACGCGTACAGCAGCTTGGCGCCGCGCCGGATGATCCCGGCCTGCTCCTGGCGGACCCCGGAGAGATAGCCCGGCACGTCGGCGAAGGTCAGCAGCGGAATGCCGAACGCGTCGCAGAACCGTACGAACCGCGCGGCCTTCTCGGAGGCGTCGATGTCCAGCACCCCGGCCGCGTGCAGCGGCTGGTTGGCGACGACCCCGACGGACGTGCCCTCGACCAGGGCCAGCGCGCAGATGATGTTCGGCGCGAACAGCTCCTGGACCTCCAGGAGTTCACCGTCGTCGACCACCGCCCGCAGGATGTCCCGCATGTCGTAGGCCTGCCCGAGCCGGTCCGGCACGATCTCGTCGAGCCCCACGTCGGCGGGCGGCGGCAGGGGAGCGTAACTCGGCGGCCGCTCCAGGTTGTTGACGGGCAGGTAGGACAGCAGCTCCCGTACAGTGTCCAGGGCCTCCGTCTCGTCGGCGGCCAGGAAGTGGGCGTTGCCGTTGAGGGAGTTGCTGGTGCGGGCGCCGCCCAGCTCCTCGGCGCTGGTGCGCTCCCCGGTGACCGTCTCGATGACGTCGGGCCCGGTGACGAACATGTGGGAGGCGCCGTCCACCATCACGGTGAAGTCGGTGATGGCGGGGGAGTAGGCGGCCCCGCCGGCGCAGGGGCCGAGGACGACGGAGATCTGCGGGATCACCCCGGACGCCTGGACGTTGCGGCGCACCAGCTCGGCGTAGAGGGCGAGCGAGACGACGCCCTCCTGGATGCGGGCGCCGCCACCGTCGTTGAGCCCGATGACCGGGCACCCGGTTCTGAGGGCGAGGTCCATGAGGGCCACGGTCTTCTCGCCGAAGGCCTCGCCCATGCTGCCGCCGAAGACCGTGGAGTCCTGGGAGAAGACGCAGACCGGACGCCCGTCGACCGTGCCGTATCCGGTGATCACACCGTCCCCGTAAGGGCGGTGGGCGTTGTCCCCGGTCGGCCGGGCCCGTACGAACAGACCGGTCTCGGTGAACGAGCCGGAGTCCAGCAGCAGGTCGATCCGCTCCCGGGCACCGAACTTGCCGCGTCTTCTCGGCCTGTTCCCGGCCACGGCCTGCGCTCGGCGGGCTTCGAGCGCGAGGACGCGGTCGGCGGTGCGGTCGGGCAGACGTGTCGTCGTCACCTCTAGTGTCACAGCCACCTCCGAAGTGGCCTTCGAATATGGCAGCGCCTCCGGCGCCGGCCGAGCCCTACGCCGTTCTGTTTGCGCAAGGTGAGTCCCGGGAGGCCGGCCTTAGTCCGTCAGTGACAAGGGCCCCTGCCGAGGAGGGGGAGCCCCCTGAGCGCTGCATTTGAGACAACCTGGCCTCGCCGAAGGTGCAGACCTATTCCGGAGGTCGGCCTTTTCGCAGGCTGTCGGATGCCGGGTGGATGAATCGAAGCACGTGAATGAGTCAGTTCTTCGATTCGGTTCGACCGACCGGTTGATAGTTCAACGGGGGCGCTGCGACAATCCCGGTCCTGGCCTCGTCGCCGCCTCCCCCGATCCCCAGGCCGACCGCCCTACAGGCTTGTTGTCAAGCGCGCAATTCGCATCACGTGAATTCCGCATTCACGAATCCCCCACAAATCCGCACTGAGCATGACTCCGGCGTGCCTTTGAGGCGACGACCGGCGCGGCAGCAAAGAAGGTGCATGTGTCACGGCACTCCATGGGGCTCGGCGGGCCGCCGACCCCCTACGAAGCGGGCCCTGAGCCGGCGGACCCGCACTCGGTGTCCCGCCAGCCCGCGTACCAGTCGCTGCGCCGCGGCCACCGGCGCTTCGGTGTCCGGGCAGCGGCTGTCGCCGTCGGCGGGTTCCTGCTGTACGTCCTGCTGTCCAGCTTCGCGCCCGGCCTGATGAACACCTCCGTGAGCGGCCATCTCACGGTCGGGCTGGCCCTGGGCCTCGGGCAGTTCGTGCTGATGGGCGTGATCGTGTGGCGCTACCTCGTGCACATGCGCACCCAGGTCACCCCGGTGGTCCGCGGTCTGCGCGGCCTGGTCCGCCACCATGAGAGCGCGGAACGCGAACGCGCGGCCTTCGAGGCGCGCACGGCCCCCCGCGACGAGGAGCTGCGCCCATGGTGACGCTCGGAGTCTCCGTCGTGGACCGTCTCAGCCTCCAGCTGACGCTCGTGCTCTTCCTGTCCGTGGTCGTCGTGACCCTCTTCACCGCCCTGCTGACCGCACCTCAGCGCGACGAGATCGGCGAGTTCTACCTGGGCAACCGCGCCATGTCCCCGCTGCGCAACGGGCTGGCGATGTGCGGCGACTACCTGTCGGCCGCGACCCTCCTGGGCAGCACCGGACTGGTCGCACTGACCGGCTACGACGGACTGCTCTACCTGTGCGGCACCGCGGTCGCCTGGATGATGGTCCTGCTGCTGATCGCCGAACCGCTGCGCAACACCGGCAAGTTCACCCTCGGCGACACCCTGGCGATACGCCTGACGCGCATGCAGCGGCCGGTCCGCCTCGCCCTGGCGCTGTGCACGCTGGCCATCACCACCCTCTACCTGGTCGCCCAACTCGTCGGCAGTGTCGCCCTGCTGACCCAGTTCACCGGCGAACCCAGCACGGCCACCCGCACCCTGTGCGTCATCGTCATCGGCACCATCGTCATCGTCTACGCCGCCATCGGAGGCATGCCGGGCGCCACCTTCATCCAGGTCGTCAAGGCGGTCATGCTCATCTGCGGCGTCACCGTGGCCGGCGTGATGGTGCTGCACCGCTTCGACTGGAACTTCGAGAACCTGCTCGCCGCGGCCGCCGACAACAGCGGGCAGGGCGCGCGGTTCCTGGAGCCCGGACTGCGCTACGGAGCCAGCGTCACCAGCAAACTCGACTTCCTGAGCCTCCAGTTGGCCATCGTGCTCGGCCTCGCCGCCCTCCCGCACGTGATGATGCGCCTGCTCGCCCCGAAATCGGTCGACGTCCTGCGCACCTCGGTGGTGTGGGCCATGGGCCTGGTCAGCCTCGTCTGCCTGGCGGCCGGCATCCTCGGCCTCGGCGCCACCGCCGTCCTGGGCAGCGACACCATCGCGGAGAACGACCGCACGGGCAACGCGGCCGTCCTGCTGCTGGCGCACGAACTGGGCGGCGCCATCTTGACCGCCCTGCTGTCCTGCCTCGCCTTCGTCACCCTCCTCGCGGTCGCCGCGGGCCTCACCCTGGCCGCCGCCTCCTCGCTCGCCCACGACCTCTACGGCGAGGTGATCCGCAAGGGCAGGGCGACCCAGACGGAAGAACTGGCCGTGGCCCGGCTCGCGGCCGCCGTCATCGGCGTTCTCGGCATGCTGCTCGCCCTGGTCTCCTGGGGCGCCAACTCCGCGACCCTCGCCTTCCTCGCCTTCGCCATCGCCGCGTCCGCCATCCTCCCGACCCTCGTCTACACCCTCTTCTGGCGCCGCTTCACCGCCCAGGGCGCGCTCCTCAGCCTCTGCGGCGGCCTGCTCACCTCGGTCCTCCTCGTCGTCTTCTCCCCGGTCGTCTCCTCGGCCCCCGCCTCGCTCTACCCGGACGCCGATTTCGCCTGGTTTCCCTTGCAGAATCCCGGAATCGTCTCCATCCCGGCCGGCTTCCTCCTCGGCTGGCTGGGTTCGGTACTGAGCCGTCCCGAAGCAGAAGAGGCATACGAGGACTTCGAAGTCCGCACCCTTGTCGGAGCCGACTAGCCGATTTCCCCCCACTTTTCCCTTAACCGTGTGGCGAACACGTGGATATTTCGTCGACAGCGGATCACGGCTTGCGGCAACAACCCCCGTGCAGTAATTAGGTGATGTATGAACTTGTTCAACCGTGGCACCATGTTCCGTCGCACGGACCGCACGGAATCCGCCGACGTTTCCCAGCCCCCCACCGGGTCGTCGGCCACCGCCACAGCCGTCCTTCCCGACCCCGGACTGGCGGCCCTGACCGGGGAATGGGCCATCGATCCCGCGCACAGCAGGATCGGCTTCTCCGTACGCCACGCCATGGTGACCACCGTGCGCGGGGCGTTCCTGGAGTACCAGAGCCGCCTCTACTTCGACGGCCGCGACCCCTCCCGTTCGAAGGCGGAGATCATCATCTCCACCGGCAGCGTCGACACCGGCGTGGAACAGCGCGACGGTCACCTCGTCGGGCGGGACTTCCTGGACGCCTCGACCTATCCGCGCATGCGGTTCCTCAGCACCGGCGTGGAAGTCGTCGGCCCCGACGTGTACCGGATGACCGGCGACCTCACCATCAAGGCCACCACCCGCCCCGTGGTCCTGGAACTCACCTACATAGGCCATGTCACCGACCCGTTCGGCTACCAGCGGGCCGGCTTCGACGGCACCACCACCATCAACCGCTCCGAGTGGGGCCTGACCTACAGCACCCGGCTCGCCGAGGGCGGTGCCATGGTCAGCGAGAAAGTACGCCTGCAGTTCGACATCGCCGCGATCCGCACGCCCCCGGCGGGCTGACCGCCCCTTGCCGCGCGAAAGGAGCGGGCCACGAACTCGTCCGAGTCCGTGGCCCGCTCCGGTGTTCCGGGAGCCGTCAGCGCCCGCGCACCAGCCCGGCCAGATAACGCCACAGCGACGAACGCGGCCGTACGGCGGCCTCGTCGGCCGGGGCGGAGTCCGCCGTGGCAGGCAGGGGCGGGAGAGGGGGCACCGGCAGGGCGGGCGTGCCCGAGAGCGTGTAACGCACCGGGAGCGACCGCAGGCCGCGCATGAACGGCGAGGAACGCCACGGCAACTGGTCGACCGGCAGCGACAACTCCAGCCCGGACAACCGCTCGAAGAGCCTGCTCACGCCGATCGCCGCCGCGCCCCCGGCCAGTTCCCGCGCCGGGCACTGGCGCGGCCCGGCGCCCCAGGACAGATGGGCCCGCGTGCTGATGGTCGACTCGGGGCAGACCTTCCCCGCGAAGGCCGGATCCGCGTGCGCGGCGCCGACCGACACCCACACCGGATCGCCCGCCGCGATGGTGTAGTCGCCCAGCTTCATGTCGGTCAGGGGGAACCGCGGCACGAAGTTGATCAGCGGCGGCTTCTGCATCACCACCCGGTTCATGGTCTCCCTGATCAGCCCCGCCGACAGGCTGGCGCTCGCGGGGAGGTTCCCGGTGATGACCTCGACGACCGTGTTGGAGATCAGGATGCCGACATGGTCCGAGGTCATCCCGAGCAGCATCATCAGCTCTCGCGACAACTCCTCGACGCTCAGGCCGGGATGGGAGGCGAGCAGATAGGAGGGGAAGTCGTCGCCGGGCTGCTTCATCTTCCACGCGCCGAGCTCCGACAGGGTGGCCAGCAGCCGCTCCAGTGCGGGCCCCGCGTCCGGACCGGCGTCCAGCACCCGCCACATGTCCATCAGGGCGTCGTCGTGCTGCGAGCCCGGGAAGCCGAGCAGGTGACTTGCGACCATCAGTGGCAGCGGCCGCGAGAACTGCGCGGACAGATCCGCCCATCCGGTGCGGCCGCCCTGGGTGAACAGCGAGATCAGCTCGTCGGCGTCACGGGTGATCTGGGCCTTCAGCCGCTTGGCCACCGGGTGCCGGGGGTCCTGGAAGGGCCGTAGCGCGGTGTCCCAGGCGACCCTCAGCCCGCGGTAGCCCTCGCCGCCCTGGATCAGCACGTGGTTGACGTCCAGCGACGGCGCGAGCGGCCAGTCCTCGGGCAGCCGCCCTTCCCGCCGCGCCCGCCAGTTCTCGAGCCCCTTCGGCCAGGCGTGGTCGTCGCGGAGGACCTCGTACGCCTCCTCGTAGCCCAGCACGAGCCAGACGGGCACGCCCAGCAGGTCGACCGGCGCGACCGGGCCGTGCGCCCGGCGCAGACGCTCGTACACGATCGCCGGATCCCGTTCGTAGTCGCGGGTCATGAGCGGTTCGAGGCTCATCGACTCCAGCGACTCGTGACCGGCTGCCGATCCGCTGTCCAGTTGGACCCCCATGGCTTCCTTCCCTCGCTCAGGCGCTACGCCAGGGTAATGTGACCCCCCGCGCTGCCTCCATGGCGGGGGGTGATTATCGACCCTCGGCTCCGGGAAGCCGGGGGAACGACGAACGGCACCGCCGGAGGACGGTGCCGCTCCTGTGTGAAGTCGTCTTCTACGGGGTCCACTTGATGTTCGGGTTCACATTGCCGGTCCAGTTGAAGATGGCCATGTTGTCCCAGCCGTTGCCGCTGTTGCTGATGTCGGCAGGGTCCCAGCCATTGCCCTTGACCGCGTACCAGGTGGGCTCCCAGTAGAAGACCCCGATCGCGCCGTTGCTGCGGGCCGCGTTCTGTACGGCGGTGAAGTTGTCGGCCTGGCCCTGCCAGCTGAGCGGGTAACCCGAGCAGCCGCTCGTGATGGAGTTGGCGGTGCTGTCCGCGTTGGCCGAGGTGAACGGGTAGGCCGTCTCGGCGATGACGACGTCCTTGCCGTAGCGGGACTTCATGTCGGCCACCACACTGCCCATGTTGGCGACCGTGCCGTGCCACGGGCAGTAGTACGACAGCCCGGTGATGTCCCAGTTGACACCCTTGGCCTTGATGCCGTCGTAGAACCAGCGGGCGTTGGCGTCACTGTCGGCGTCGGCGGTGTGGATGATCACCTGGGTGGCGCTGTTGCAGGCTTTGGTCGCGTTGTAGCCCGACTTGAGCAGCAGGCTGAGGTTGGTGAAGTCGTTGTTGACGACCTTGCCCTCGTTCCACAGCATGCCGACGTTGATCTCGTTGCCGACCTGCACGCTGTCCGGGGTGGTGCCCTGCGACTTGAGGCTGTTGCAGACGTCGTACGTGTAGTTGTAGACATCGGTCTGCAACTGGCCGATGGTGTGGCCGGCCCATGCCGCGGGCTTGTTCTGGTTGCCCGGGTCGGCCCAGGTGTCCGAGTAGTGGAAGTCGACCAGCAGCTTCAGCCCCTTGGCCTTCACCTGCTTCGCGTACGACAGCACCTTGGCCTTGTTGTTGTAACCGCTGGCGGGGTTGTTCCAGACCCGCAGGCGGACGTAGTTGACGCCGAGGCCCTTGAGGATGTCCAGCGGGTCCTTGGCGGTGCCGCTCGCGTCGTAGTACTTGGCACCGAGGTCGAGCGCGCGCTGGGCGGTCGACACGTCGGCGCCGCGCATGGTGAGCGTGCCGGCGGCCGAGGCGCTGGTGGGCGTGGTGAGCAGGGATGCGGGCAGGGCGAGTGCCGCCAGGAGCATGGCGGCCTTCACGAGGCGGCGCGGACCTGTGACGGTCATCCCGACCTCCTTGTCTGACATGACCATGTGGATGGGTTCCGTGAACGTTCACAGTAAGAGGTGCCACTGGGGCTGTAAATACATGTGTCGCCAGCATTTCGAGGAGGTAAGGGCGGGTGTTGTGGAAGGTGATCGATTGTGTACGTACACAGGATTACGCCCGCCCGTACGCCCTGCGGTACTGCTCCCCGACCCGGCCCGTCCTCCGGATACGGGCAACACATGCAGGAACGGGGACTCGGTCAGTTCGGCGGACGGCCCTATCCCGACGTCATCGCGCTCACCGACGCCGCGCTGACCCGCCCCGACCTCGACCCGACGCGAACGGCCCTCGCGGGCCGGTCCTACGGCGGCTACCTCGCCAACCGGACAGCCACACGCACCGACCGATTCCGGGCGCTCGTCTCCCACGCCGGGCTGTGGAACCTGGAGTCCTTCCAGGGCGGCACCGACATGCACGCGTCCTTCCGGGCAAGTGCCCGCCCGGTTCCTGTACTTCCCCGACGAGTCTCACGGCGTCGATGCCCCGAACAACCTGCGCCTCCTGTACGAGACCACCCTGAACTTCCTCGACCACCACGTCCTCGGCCGGGAGTGGAGGCGGCCGGAGCTCCTGTGACCTCAGGGCTCTCAGCCGGTGGGGATGCCCAGATCCGCGGCGACCGAGTCAGTGCGGACGAAGACGGACACCGGGAACTGCTCGTCGCAGTACTTGTTGCCCCACGACACGATGCCCACGACCTTGCCGCCGCTGATCAGCGGACCACCGGAGTCGCCGGAACAGATGCTGTCGGTGGTCCCGGGACGCGGCATACCGCACAGCATCGCGGCGGGGTCGGTCTCGGGGTCGGTGTACGGCCGGCAGTCGGCCACGGGGGAGAGGACGAGTCGGGTCTGCTTCAGCCTGGTGGCGGTGACGCCGGGCCCGGTGCGTCCCCAGCCGAGCACGGTGGCCTTCCGGCCGTCGGCCACCAGCTTGCCGTCCCCGGGACCGGCCACCGGGATCGTCCGGTACGGCATCGGCCGGTCCAGGGTGAGGACCGCGGCGTCATGGGCGTAACCGGGCCCGCCGTAACGCGAGTCCAGCCGGGCCGAGGCGACCCCCCGCTCGGTGCCGCCGGTGCCGTCCACCCGGGTGCGGCCGCCGATCACCCGCAGCGCGGACAGATCCCCCGCGTTCTCCACGCAGTGTCCGGCGGTGAGCACCTTCCGGGGCGCGATGAGCGTGCCCCCGCAGAATTGCTTGCCGTTCAACTCGATCAACATGGCGTACGGCCGGGCGGTAGTGGTGGCCGGGCCGCCGCCCTTGATGGCTGAGGCGGGAGCGGCGGTGGACCAGAGCGCGGCCGCGGCGAGCACGGCGGTGGTGACGACGGCGGCCGTCCGCGTTCCGGGACGGGTGTTTCTGGCAGCGCGGATCGGCACAGCGGTTCCCCCTGAACTGCTTGGCGCGGGGCATGGGCCGGGCCCCGCGTGATGTGGTCGGTGAGGAGGACGAGCGTCAGGGGCGAGTCGGTTTCCGTCGTCAGGTCAGCCGCCCGACGCGGGCCGCAACCGCAGCGTGAGGATCTGGAACGGCCGTAGCGTCAACCGGACACCGTCCTGCAGCTGTCGGTGGCTGGACGAGTCGTCCACGGGGCGCTCCAGCAGGTCGGTCGCCACCGCGGAGGCCAGCGGGAACCCCGCGCTGAGCGTGGCCGCCGCGCGGGTCCCCCGGGACTCGTAGAGCCGTACGACGACGTCCCCGCTGCGGTCGTCGGCGAGCTTGACCGCCTCCACGATCACGCCCTCGAGGTCCACCGACACCAGCGGGGCGACCGTGGCGGTACCCGGCACCGCGCGCTCGGGCAGGTTGAAGCGGTACCCCTCGCGCCGCGCGTCGCAGACATCGGCGCCGATCACCAGCGCGTAGCCGAGCCGATGGGTGCCCTGGTCCTGGTCGGGATCGGGGAAGCGGGCGGCGCGCAGCAGGGAGAGGCGGACCGTGGTGGTCGTACCGCCGTCGGGGCGGATGTCCCGGGTGACGTCGTGGCCGTAGGAGGAGTCGTTGACCAGGGCGGCTCCCCAGTCGGGCTCGCCGACGTGCACGAAGCGGTGGGCGCACGTCTCGAACTTGGCCGCGTCCCAGCTCGTGTTGGTGTGCGTGGGCCGCTCGACGTGTCCGAAGGGGATCTCGGCGGTCGAGTGGGCGGCCCGCACGTCCAGCGGGAAGGCCGCCTTGAGGAACTTTTCCCGCTCGCGCCAGTCGACGACGGTGTCGATCACCAGCGCGCGCGACCCGGCCGGCAGCGTCAGGGTCTGCTCGATCCTGGACGCGCCGAACAACCGGACCACCCGGACGCCGTCGGCGGTAGCGGTGACGGACTCGGCGTCGGTGAGGTCGCGCACGGTGTTGCGGTAGAAGACGTCGACGTCCCAGGCGTCCCACTGGTTCGGAAAGTCCTGGTGCAACTGGAGCAGGTTGCCCACCGCCCCGGGAGCCAGCGCCTCCCGTCCCGCGGTGTGGTCGTAGGCGGAGGTGATCAGGCCGCGGGTGTCCACCACGACCCGGACCAGACCGTTGTCGAGGACGAACCCTTCCTCGTCCGGTGCGGGTGTGACCGGGGCGTCGGCGGCCCCGGTGCGCGGGCCCGCGCCGAACGCCACGACACCTCCCCGGGCATGCGGCGCGGAGTTGAAGACGACCGAGCCTCCGGGCTCCCCGGCCAACGCCCCCTGAGCCGAGCCGATCAGCCCCTCCAACTCCCGGCCCACGGCCGCGTACGTCTCCTCCGCCTCCCGGTGCACCCAGGCGATCGACGTCCCGGGCAGGATGTCGTGGAACTGGTGCAGCAGCACCGTCTTCCACAGCCGGTCCAGGGCGTCGTACGGATACGGGTGTCCGTGGCGTACGGCAGCGGTCGCCGCCCACAACTCCGCCTCGCGCAACAGGTGTTCGCTGCGCCGGTTGCCCTGCTTGGTGGCGAGCTGACTGGTCAGCGTGCCGCGGTGGAACTCCAGGTACAGCTCCCCGGCCCACACCGGCGCGCCGCCGTTCGCCTCGTACTCGTCGTGCGCGCGCCGGAAGAAGTCCGCGGGCCCTTCCATCTCGACGCGCGCCGAACCTTCCAGGTCCCTGAGGCGGTCGGCCCGCGCCAGCATCTCGCGGGTGGGGCCGCCACCGCCGTCGCCGTAGCCGAAGGGGATCAGTGAGTGGTTGGCGCCCGCCTTGTCCTGGAAGTTCCGCACGCTGTGGGCGACTTCGGCGCCGGAGAGCTCGCCGTTGTAGCTGTCGACCGGCGGGAAGTGGCTGAAGATCCGGGTGCCGTCGATGCCCTCCCACCAGAAGGTGTGGTGCGGGAACTTGTTGGTGGTGTTCCAGGACATCTTCTGCGTCAGGAACCACTTCACCCCGGCCAGCTTCATCAGCTGCGGCAGGGCCGCGTTGTAGCCGAAGGTGTCCGGCAGCCACATCTCCTCGGTCTCGACGCCGAACTCTTCGAGGAAGAACCGCTTTCCGTGGACGAACTGTCGGACCAGGGCCTCGCCGCCGCTGATGTTGGTGTCCGGCTCCACCCACAGGCTGCCGGTCGGCAGGAACTGCCCCGCCTTCGCCTTCTCCTGGGCCCGCGCGTACACCTCGGGCCGGTGCTCCTTCAGCCAGGCCAGCTGCTGCGCCTGGGACATCACGAACCTGAACTCCGGGTGATCGTCCATGAGTTGCGTGACGTTGGAGACCGTCCGGGCCACCTTGCGCACGGTCTCGCGCAGCGGCCACAGCCAGGCCGTGTCGATGTGCGCGTGCCCGACCGCCGAGATGCGGTGCGCGCTCGCGTGCGCGGGTGACGCCAGTGCGGGGGCGAGAGCGGCCCGTGCGGCGGCCGCGCTGCCGCTGACGTCCTGCAGATCGACCGCGTCCAGGGCGAGTTCGACCGCCCGCAGGATCTGCCAGCGGCGCGGGGACTCGGGGGACAGCTCCGGCATCAGCTGCGCCAACACCTCCAGGTCCTGGACGAGTTCGTGGACGTCCCGGTCGAACACGGCGAGGTCCAGACGCCGTAGCCGGTAGAGGGGCGCACCGGGGTCCGCGGCCGGGTCGCCCAGCCATGGCGCGCGGCCGCCCACCGACGTGGGCCCGAAGGTGAGCTCGCCGGGAGCGGTGTGCATGACGACCGGGTTGGCGGCGGCCTCGATGAAGGCGACGAACTCCTCGCCGCCCGCGGCCCGTTCGGACACCGGCAGCCAGGTGTTGCGCGGGTTGAGTGCCTTCACGGCGGTCCCGTCCGGCCGGTAGACCAGTCCCTCGGCGGAGAAACCCGCGGAGTGGGTGGCGAACCCGAGATCCAGCACGGCCTCGACCCTCTCACCGGCCCAGTCCGCCGGGACGGTGCCGCTCACCTTGAACCAGCTCGTCGACCAGGCGGGGCCCCACCACTCGCCGACTCCGGTCGGCCGGTAGGGGGCCGCGAGGCCCTGCCCGACCGGCACCGGCTCACCGGCGACGCTCCAGACCTCCACGGCCAGAGGGACGGAGCGGGCGTGGACGGCGGGCCGAATCCGCTCGTTCAGCACGCGAGAGAGTCGCTGTTCGGTGACTTCACGGTCGTTGTGCATCAGGTGTCTTTCTCCGTGCAAGTGGAGGGTGTCAGCCCTTGAGGGCTCCGCCGAGCGCGAATCCGCCGCCGAGCTTGCGGGCCAGCAGCAGGTAGAGCATCACGACGGGCAGCGAGTAGAGGAGCGAGAACGCCGACAACTGCCCGTACTGCGTCTGGTCGTGGGCGGAGAGGAAGGTGAAGACGCTGACGGACGCGGGCAGTTTCTCGGGGGACAGCAGGAGGATGAAGGGGACGAAGAAGTTCCCCCACATGCCGATGAACGTGAAGATGGTGACCACGACGACACCCGGCCGCATCAGGGGCAGCACCACCCGCCACAGCACCTGCATGGTGTTCGCGCCGTCGATCCGGGCGGCCTCCTCCAGGACGATCGGGACGCCGTCCATGAAGTTCTTCATCAGCCAGATCCCGAACGGCAGCGCGGACGCGGCCAGGAACAGGGTCGTGCCGGGCATCGAGTCGATCAGGTTGACCTGCACGAACATGCTGTACACGGGGATCATCACGGCGGTGATGGGCAGCCCGGTGGAGAACAGGATCGTGTACAGGAACGGCCGCCGCACCCGGGACCGGTAGCGCGACAGCGGGTAGGCGGCGAGGACCGACGCCACCACGGTCACCGCCGTGCCGAAGCCGCACAGCAGCAGGCTGTTGAGCATCGGACGGTAGGTGGTGTCGACGTTGAGGACCGCGTCGAAGTTGTCGAGCGTCAGCGCCGAAGGCCACTTCAGGCGGAAGGAGTTGGTGCGGCTCACCGAGGCGAGCACCATCCACAGCAGCGGCAGGACGTACAGCACCGACACGGCGATGAGGACGAGGTTGACCGTGACGCGGGCCGGACGGATCCGGCGCCCGCGCGGACGACCGGGCACCGCAGGGGCCTTGGTGACGGTGTCGGGGGGAGTCGTGGCGACGGCGGCCATCAGTCGTCCTCCAGTTTCAGCAGCCGGATGTACACGACGGAGAACAGGGCGCCGACCACCAGCAGGACGAGGGCGATGGCGGTGCCATAGCCGATCAGGCTGTTCTGGAAGGCCTGTTGGTACATGAAGATCGGCAGGGTCTCGCTCTTGTTGCCCGGTCCGCCGCGGGTCATGGTGTAGACGAGGCCGAAGACGGAGAGCGTCTGGAGCGTGATCAGCATCAGGTTCGTCAGGATCGACGGCCTGATGACCGGCAGGACGACCCGCCACAGCCGCTGCCAGGGGCCGGCTCCGTCCATCTCGGCGGCCTCCACCAGCTCCCGGGGCACGTCGTTGATGGCCGCGGTGAAGACCATCAGGGAGAAGGCGGTGCCGCGCCACACGTTGGCCAGGCACACGGCGAGGATCGGCATCGTGTACAGCCAGTTCTGGTCCGGCAGATGCACCGCGTCCAGAAGGGAGTTGAGCGAGCCCTGGTCGTAGAAGAAGGCGTACATCAGATAGCCGGCGACCACCTCGGGCAGCACCCAGGCGGCGATGACGACTCCGTTGACCAGTGCCCGTACCGGCTGGGTGGCCTTCTGCATCAAAACCGCGAGCGCGAGTCCCAGGGTGTTCTGGCCGATCACGGCGGAGCCGACCACGAACACCAGGGTCAGCCACATCGCGTTGAGGAAGTCGGTGTCCTTCAGCGCCCTGGTGAAGTTGTCGACGCCGACGAAGTTCGTGCCCGCGGCCCCGGTGAGCTGCATGTCGGTGAAGGCGTAGTAGACGCAGTACACGATCGGACCGGCCAGGAACACCGCCAGCAGGACCACGGCCGGGACCGTCGGCAGACCGCGCAGCAGCGAGCGGACGACGGGAGCGGGCGCCCCGCGGGACCGGCGGTGGTGACCGCCGGTCCCGTGAGGCGCCGGGGCGAGGGCGGTCACGAAGTGCCCTCCACGGTCTTGTCGCCGCCCACCGCCGCCTTGACATCGTTATCGAAGGTCGAGGCGGCCTTGTCGACCGAGGCCTGACCGGTCGTCACGGACTCCATCGCCTTCTGGATCGCGGTCGAGACCTGGTTGTACTCCGGCAGCCCGGGCCGGTAGTGGGTGTCGGCCACGAGCTGCGTGAAGAACTTGTTGGTCGGCACCGAGTTCAGGTACGCCGGGTCCGAGGCGACGTCCGTGCGCACCGCGATGTTCGCGTTCGTCACGTTCCACTTCGCGGCGTTGGCCTTGGTCTGGAGCGTGGTCGACAGGAACTTCCAGGCCAGGTCGGGGTTCTTGGCCTTCGCCGGGATCGACCAGGCCCAGCCGCCCGACATGCTCGTACGGCCCGGCGCCTGGCCGTTCTGCGTCGGCATCGCCGCGGTGCCCATCACCGACTGCCACTCGCTCCACGGCTTGGCGGCCGCCGAACTCCAGTTGTTGGGCATCCAGGAGCCGTCGATGTCGATCGCCAACTTGCCCTCGGGGATGAGCTCGGTGCCCACGGTGGTCCCGAAGTTGGCGCCCAGAGCCTCCTGCTTGGACGGACCGAGGTCCTGGCTGTAGAGGGTGTGGACGAAGTCGAGCGCGTCCTTGAAGCCCTTGCTGCCGACGACCCACTTCTTCTGCGAGGCGTCGTAGAGCGCCTTGTCGCCGGCCGGGGTCCCGTACAGGAGCATCTCGAAGCCCTGCATGGAGGACGCCTCGCCGCCCGCCTGGCCGGTGTAGAGGTTCACCGGGGTGACGTCGGGCAGCTTCGCCTTGATCTTCTTGGCGGCGGCGATCACGTCGGCCCAGGTCTTGGGCTGCCAGGGGACGGGGATCCCGGCCTTCTGGAGGAGCTGCTTGTTGTACCAGATCCCGCGGGTGTCGGTGTCGTCCGGTACGGCGTAGACCTTGCCGTCGGAAGCCCCGGTGACCGCGCCCTTGGCGGCCTTGGCGTACTGCGACCAGTCGGCCCACTTGGCGGTGTAGGCGTCCAGCGGCTTGAGATAGCCGCCCGCGATGTCGGAGTTGATGAGCGCGGTGTCCTCGTAGACCAGGTCGGGTGCGGTCGCGGGGGAGCGCATCATGAGCTGGAGCTTGGTGTAGTAGTCGTTCTCGGAGGCGACGACCGGCACGAGGGTCACCTTGGTGCCCGGGTTGGCCTTGGTGAACTCCTTCACCATCGAGGCGAGGAAGGTGGCCTGGAGCTTGTTGCTGCTGTCCAGGTTCTGCCAGTAGACGACCTTGATGGATTTGGCCGAGCTGCCTGACGAGCCCGAACCGCATCCTGCGACTGTCAGGGCGGTGGCGGCGGTGAAGGCCGCGGCGGTGACGATTCTCGAGCGCACAGTGGTTCCTCCGGAACGCGAAACCTGAGGGGAAGCCGCGAGTTCTCGGCCTGGAGGCCAGCCCGGACGACGCCCCTGTCTCTGCGCCACCCTGCGCTGATCGGCCCCATTGGCCGGATTTTGATGGGCGTCAGCTAAATCCATTTGATGGATGAAGTCAATGCTTCCAGTATGTAAACTTTCGCCATGCGAGGGCCGGGGGCAGCGGATGAGGGGACCAGGTGACCGACAGGTGACGATGCTCAGCGGGACGAACCTGCCGCGGGTCGGCGGCTACAACCAGGCCGTCGTCCTGGACGCCATCCGCACCACGGGACAGGTGAGCCGGGTCGAACTGGCGGCCCTCACCGGGCTGACCAACCAGACCGTCTCCAACGTCGTCCGCAAACTCCTCGACGCGGGCCTCGTGGCGGAGTCCGGCCAGGCCCCCTCCAGCGGCGGCAAGCGGCGCACCCTGCTGACCATCCGGGCCGACGGTGCCTGCGCGGTCGGCGTCCACCTCGATCCCGACGCCGCGGTCATCGTGGTCGTCGACCTGGCCGGCGAGGTGATCGGCAGCCGCCGGCTGCGGCTCACCGACCCGGGCGACCCGGCCGACGTCGTGGACCGCATCGCGCGCACCACCGGGCGCCTCCTCGACCGCAGTGCCGTGGACCGCACCCGCCTGCTCGGCCTCGGCATCGCCGCGCCCGGGCCCCTCGACGGCACCACCGGCGCGGTGGTCTCCCCGCCGAACTTCCCGGGCTGGGGCCGCGTCCCCCTCGCGGACCTCTTCGCCGAGGCCACCGGCCTGCCCGTCGCCCTCGACAACGACGCCACCGCCGCCGCCATCGGCGAGCGCTGGATCGGCGGCGCGGACCGGGCGGGCAGCTTCCTGTTCCTCTACCTCGGCACCGGCGTCGGCGCCGGAATCGTCCTCAACAACACGGTCCTGCACGGCGATTCGGGCAACGCAGGCGAGTTCGGCCACATGGCCGTGGAACCCGGCGACCGCGTCTGCCACTGCGGCGCCATGGACTGCCTCGGCCCGTACGTCAGCCCGGCCGCGATCATCGACGACCTGCTGCGCCTGCACGGCCGGGCCGCCGCCGACCGTATCGGCCTCACCGGTACGCCCGACTCCCTGCACCACGACTGGAAGGCCCTGCGCCGAGCGGCCCGCGGGGGCGATCCCGACGCCTGCGATGTCGTACGACGTGCCGCGCGCCGTATCGGCGAGGCCGCCCGCGGCGCCGCCAGCCTCCTCGACGTCAGCCGCGTCGTCCTCGGCGGCGAGGCGCTGCGCGGCATCGAGCCGATCATCCGCGAGGAGGTCGAGGCAGCCGTCAACCGTACGTCCGTCGCCCGTACGATCCGGGCGGTCGCCGTCGAACAGAGCGTGATCGGCGAGACGGTGGGCGCGGTGGGGGCGGCGTCGCTGGTGCTGCACGGGAACTACGCGCCGGGGTGGCGGATGCTGACGGATGTGACGGGCTGAAGCGAGGGCGGTACGCGGCCAGTTGTGCGGCGCCGATGCCACGTCTCCGAAGTGCGGGTCAGTGCGGCGGCCTGTAGTGCGTGTGCACCAGGGCACGGGTGCGGCTGGTCCGGGTGCACCAGGGCAGGACGGCGGCGCAGGACGATGCCCGGCGAGGCGCCGGAAGGAAGGGTTGGAGGCGTGCGAATCCCGCGCATCCCCCTTGCCTCACGGCGTCTGGAGTGATCGACAGGTGGCTACTTTTCTGTACCGGATCGGACGGTGGGCCTTCCGGCGGCGCCGGCTCGTGGGCGGTCTGTGGCTGGGTGTCCTGGTGCTGGCCGTCGGCGCCGCCGCGCTGGCGCCGGCCGGCGAGGAAGAGGACCTCGCCATGCCCGGCACAGAGTCGCAGAAGGCGTTCGACCTGCTGGACGAGCGCTTCCCGCAGAGCAACTCCCAAGGGGCCGAGGCCCGCCTGGTGTTCCAGGCCCCGGACGGCCGGCGGGTGACGGCCAGGGAGAACAAGGCGGCCGTCGAGGACGCGCTCGGCTCGCTGGACGCGGGCGCGCAGGTCGCGTCGGCCACCGACCCCTATACGACCGGTGCCGTCAGCAAGGACGGCACCATCGCCTACTCCACGATCACCTACACCGCGGACGCCGTCGATCTGACCGCGTCGACGAAGAGCGCCCTGGAGCACGCCGCGAGCCGGGCCCGGGACGCGGGGCTGACCGTGGAGATCGGCGGCTCCGCCCTGGACGCGGAGGAGGCGCTGGGCGGTACGACGGAGATCATCGGTGTGGCGGTGGCGGCGGTGGTGCTCGTCCTCGCCCTCGGGTCGCTGGTCGCGGCCGGACTGTCGCTGCTGACCGCCTTCGTCGGCGTGGCCATCGCCTTCGGCCTCGTCTCCGCGCTGGCCGCTCCGCTGGGCCTGACGTCCACCGTCGCCATCCTGGCGCTGATGCTGGGACTGGCGGTCGGCATCGACTACGCGCTGTTCATCACCTCCCGCTTCCGAGACGAGCGTGCCCGGGGCAGCGAGCCGGAGGAGGCCGCCGGCCGGGCGGTGGGCACGGCCGGATCAGCCGTCGTCTTCGCCGGAGCGACCGTCGTCATCGCCCTGGTCGGGCTGGGGGTCGTCGGCATCCCCGAACTCACCAAGATGGGCATGGGCGGCGCGGGCGCCGTGGCCCTCGCCGTACTGGTCGCCCTGACCCTGGTCCCCGCGCTGTTCGGCTTCTCCGGGCACCGGGTCCTCTCCCGCGCCGTCCGCAAGAACCTCCCGCAGAGGAGCGAGAACCTCCGCCAGGGGAGCGAGATCCGCCGGTCAGGAAGCGAGGCCACCCGGCCGGGCCTCGGCAGCCGCTGGGCAGGGTTCGTGCTGCGCCGGCCGGTGGCCGTGCTGATGATCGCCGGACTCGGTCTCGGCGCCGTCGCCCTACCGGCGCTGAGCCTCGAACTCGGGCTGCCCGGAGACGAGTCCAAGTCGGTGGAGACCACCCAGCGCCGCGCCTACGACCTGCTGTCGGAGGGCTTCGGCCCGGGCTTCAACGGCCCGTTGACCGTGGTCGTCGACATGTCCGAGTCGGCGGACACCCGGGCCACCACGGACCTGGTCGCCAGGACCGTACGGGCAGTGGACGGGGTCGCGTCGGTCGGCGATCCGGTGCTCAACCGGACCGAGGACACGGCCGTCCTCACCGCCGTCCCGAAGACCGCGCCGAACAGCGGTGAGACCAAGGACCTCGTGCACGCGATCCGGGACGCGGTCCCGGGCGTGGAGGCCGCCACGGGCGCCGGCATCCTGGTGACCGGCACCACCGCGCTGAACATCGACATCTCCGAAGCGATGTCCGACGCCCTCGTGCCCTATCTGAGCGTGGTCATCGGCCTGGCGGTGCTCCTGCTGACGGTGGTCTTCCGTTCGGTCCTGGTCCCGGTCAAGGCGGCTCTGGGATTCCTGCTGTCGGTGGGAGCCGCCTTCGGCGTCCTCGTCGCCGTCTTCCAGTGGGGCTGGGCCGCGGACCTGATCGGCATCGAACAGACCGGACCGGTCATGTCCCTGATGCCGATCCTCATCATCGGCATCGTCTTCGGCCTCGCCATGGACTACGAGGTCTTCCTCCTCACCCGTATGCGGGAGGCCTACGTCCATGGCGCGTCCCCCGGCGAGGCGATCGTCAGCGGGTTCCGGCACAGCGGACGGGTGGTGGCCGCGGCGGCCATCATCATGATCAGTGTGTTCACCGGATTCATCGGGATGAACAACCCGACCATCCAGACCATGGGGGTCGGCCTGGCCGCCGCCGTCGCCTTCGACGCCTTCGTGGTCCGGATGGCGATCGCACCCGCGGTCCTGGCCCTGCTCGGCCACCGCGCCTGGTGGCTGCCCCGTATCCTGAACCGCGTGCTGCCGAACGTGGACATCGAGGGTGAGGCACTGAACAGGCCGCCCGTCCCGGCCCACGCCGACGAGTCGGACGCGGCGGTGCGGCGGCTCCCCGTCGGCCGGGACTGAGCCGCTCATGACGAACACGGGCGGCGGTGACCCGCGACCGCGCGGCAGGTGGTGGCGCGAAGGAGCGATCACGGCGACGGCGTTCGCGCTCTGTCTGCTCGGTGGTGTGGTGAAGGACGACGGCAGCACGCTGTCACCGCCGACCGCCGTCGCCTACTTCGTCGCCCTGGTGTCCTGTGCCGTGCTCCCGGTGCGGCACAGGGCGCCGCTGACCGCCATGGCGGTCACGACCGCGAGCGGAGTGCTGGCGCCGTTCCTGGGCCTCCTGCTGAGCCCCCTCATCGCCGTCCCGGCCGTGATCACCGCGTACTCCTACGCGCTCACCGCGCGCACCGAACGGCGCGCGGCGAGCGCGGTGGCGCTCATCTCCGTGGCGCTGCTGGTCGCCTCGACCCCCCTGTTCGGTGCCCTCTCGTGGAAGGACGCGAGCAGGGTGGGAGCGGTGGCCGCGTTCCCGCTGGTGGCGGGCGTGCTGGGGCACTCGGTGCAGAACCGGCGGGCCTACCTGGCGGCGATGGAGGAACGGGCCCTGCGGGCCGAGCAGAGCCGCGACAGCGAGGCGCGCCGGAGGGTGGCCGAGGAACGGGTGCGCATCGCCCGGGAACTGCACGACCTGGTGGCCCATCAGATCACCCTGGCCAACGCGCAGGCCACGGTCGCCGCCCACCTCTTCGACACCCGCCCCGAGCAGACCCGCAAGAGCCTCGAAGAGCTCGTCGAGACCACCAGCGACGCGCTCGACGACCTGCGGGCCACGGTCGGTCTGCTGCGCCAGTCCGGGGACGCCGAGCCCGCCGAACCGGCGCCCGGGCTGTCCCGGCTTCCCACTCTTCTCGCGTCCTTCCGCCGCGCGGGTCTGGAGGTGACGGTGCATCAGGAGGGCACGGCCAGGCCGCTGCCGCCGGGAGTGGACCTCACCGCCTACCGCATCGTCCAGGAGGCCCTGACCAACGTGACCAAGCACGCCGGTACGGGCAGCGCCCGGGTGCGCCTGGCCTGGAACCGCGATCGCCTGACCATCACCGTCGCCGACGACGGAGGGGGCGTCCGTACGGCGCCTACGGCCGACCGGCCGCCCGGTTACGGTCTGATCGGGATGCGGGAACGTGCCACGGCGGTCGGGGGGCACCTCTCCGCGGGAAGCCGTCCCGAGGGTGGCTTCCTCGTCTCCACCCAGCTGCCCCTCCCACCCGCCAAGGACACCGCACGCGGGACTGACGGAGCGACAACCATCAAGGCGCGGACGGCCGACGCGGCGGCCGTGGACAGAGAGACGGGGGACGCACTGTGACGCTCCGGGTACTGCTCGCCGACGACCAGGCCCTGCTGCGCGGTGCCTTCCGGATGCTGCTCGACTCGGCCGACGACATCACCGTGGTCGGCGAGGCCGCCGACGGCCGGGAGGCGGTGCGGCTCACCCGCGAGCTGCGCCCGGACGTGGTGGTCATGGACATCCGGATGCCGGAGGTGGACGGTCTCACCGCCACGTCACAGATCTGCGCCGACCCGGAACTGCGGGCCAGCCGCATCCTGATCCTCACCACCTACGAGACCGACGAGTACGTCGCCCAGGCGCTGCGCGCGGGGGCCGGCGGTTTCATCGGCAAGGGCATCGGGGCCGAAGCCCTGCTGGACGCGGTGCGGACGATCGCCGACGGCGACACCCTTCTGTCCCCCGCGGCGACCCGCTCCCTGGTGGCCCGTTTCCTGGCCACACCGGACGACGTCCCCGTGCCCCACGCGGAACGGCTCGCCGTACTCACCCCGCGCGAACGCGAGATGGTGGCCCTGGTCGCGACCGGCCTGTCCAACCAGGAGATCGCCGAGCGGATGTTCCTCAGCCCCTTCACCGTCCGCGCCCACGTGCAGCGCGCCATGACGAAACTCGACGCCCGCGACCGGGCGCAACTCGTCGTCATCGCCTACCGGACGGGCCTGGCCCAGGCCACGTGACCCGACAGGCAGGTTCTCAGGTCAGGTTCAGGCCCCCGTCGAGCACGATGACCTCCCCGGTCAGATAGCCGCTGCCGATCACCGATGCCACCAGGTCGGCCACGTCGGCGGGCTGGGCCGGGCGGTGCATCGGCGCGCGGTCCCGCCACAGCTCGTGCGCCTGTGCCCAGTCCTTCGTCATCGGCGTGTCCACGAGACCCGGCGCCACCGCGTTCACCCGCACGTCGGGCCCGAGCGCGGCCGCGAGCAACCGGGTCACGTGATTGAGTGCGGCCTTGCTCGCCGCGTACGGCACCGAGGAACCCTTGGGCCGTACGCCGGCGTGGCTGGTGATGTTGACGATGCTGCCGCCCCCGGGGGACAGCCGTAGCGCCGGAAGGGCCGCGGTGCAGAGCACCCAGGGCGCGATGAGGTTGACCTCCAGAAGTCGCCGCCAGTCCTCCGGAGTGGCCGCCGCGAGGTCGGCGTGCGGGATCGGCCGGCTGATGCCCGCGTTGTTCACCAGCACGTCCAGCCGCCCGAAGTGACCCAGCGCCCTCTCGACCAGCCCCCGGGCCTCCTCCTCGACGCCGAGGTCCGCCTGGACGTAGGCGCCCCCGAGCTCGGCCGCCAGCGCCTGCCCGGCCTCCGCGCTGCGCCGCGAGTGCACGACGACCCGCGTCCCGTCCGCCGCGAGCCGCCGTACGACGGCCTCACCGATTCCCGACGTGGACCCCGTGACCAGGGCGACGGGCCGGTCTCCCGCTTCGATGCTCATGACAGTGGATCTTGTCACGGTGCGGCCGCGACAGGTCCTGGGGGAGCCGTCAGGCCGGCCGTCCGCGTCCCCAGGCGGCCAGCGGCTGGAGCGCGACGTTGAGGCGCTCGCCGTCCTCGGTCAGCGAGTACTCGACGCGGGGCGGCACCTCGTCGTACGAGACACGGCGCACCACACCGTCCGTCTCCATCTCACGCAGGTGTGAGGCGAGCACCTTCTCGGTGATCCCCGGGAGCAGCCGGCGCAGCTCGCCGAAGCGGCGGCAGGGGTGCTCGTGGAGCGCCCACAGGATCAGCACCTTCCACTTGCCGCCGATCACCTCCATCGCGGTGTCGATCCCGCAGATGTGTCCGTCCGGCGTGCCCGGCCGGTTCAGCGTCGTCATGCCCCACCCCTTCGACGTGCTCGCTCACCTCGGGGTAACCACCCACTCCGAAGTGCGTACTTGATCACCAGCGGGCCGGTGACCAGCCTGATCCGTATGACACAGAACACCGTTGAGAAGACCTCCGTCACCCTGCTGGGCCTCGGCGCGATGGGTACCGCGCTGGCCCGTACCTGGCTGGCCGCAGGCCATCCGCTCACAGTCTGGAACCGAACTCCCGGCCGTGCCATGCCCCTTGCCGCCGAGGGCGCGAACATCGCGGGCAGCGCCGCCGAGGCGGTCGCCGCGAACACCCTGGTCGTCGTCTGCCTGTTGGACGACGCCTCGGTCGAGGACGCACTGGCCGGCACCGACCTGGCGGACCGGGACCTCGTCAACCTGACCACCGGTACCCCCGCCCAGGCCCGCGCCCGCGCCACATGGGCCCGCGAGCGCGGTGCCCGCTACCTGGACGGCGGGATCATGGCCGTCCCGCCGATGATCGGTGTCCAGGAGGCCGGCGGTTATGTCTTCTACAGCGGCTCGCGGGAGCTGTTCGAGCGGCACCGCGAGACACTGGCCGTCCCGGCCGGCACCGTCTACGTCGGCCAGGACGCGGGCTTCGCGGCACTGCACGACGTGGCCCTGCTCAGCGCCATGTACGGGATGTTCGCCGGAGCCGCACACGCCTTCGCCCTGATCCGGAAGGAGGACATCGACCCCACCTCGCTCGCCCCGCTGCTCGCCGACTGGCTCGTCGCGATGGCCCCGGCCGTGCACCGGACCGCCGCCCAGCTGCGGAGCGGCGACTACACCCGAGGTGTCGTCTCCAGCCTCGCCATGCAGGTGGCCGGCACACCGGCCTTCCTGAGCACCGCCGAACAGCAGGGCGTCAGCACGGAACTGCTCAGCCCCTACTTCGAGTTGATGCGCCGCCGGCTGGACGGGGGCGGCGGGGAGGAAGACCTGACGGGCGTGATCGACCTGCTGGTGCGCTGACGACCGTGCGCCGCCCCAGCCCCTCCAGCCGCCCGAGCCGTACGACCGTGCGGGGCCCCCGGCTCCCGCACGGCCGGCGCCCTGTCACGGCTTGATGCCCACCCCGGCCCACGCGCTGACCTCGGCGTCGGTGAGCTCCGGGTCCGGGCCCTGCGGGTCGTCCGGGCGCCAGCGGTGGGTCAGCGAGATGCCCGGTTCGAGCAGGTCCAGGCCCTCGAAGAAACGGGCGACCTCCGCCTGGCTGCGGACCTGGGCCCGGGTGCCGGCGGCGGCGTAGATGCCGACGAGCTTCTCCCACAGCTCCGGGGCGAAGTCGCCGGTGCAGTGACTCACGGCCAGCGCGCTGCCGGACGGCAGGGCGTCCAGGAGGCGGGAGACGATGCCGTACGGATCCCAGTCGTCCGGCACGAAGTGCAGGATGGCGTTGAGGGACAGGGCCACGGGCTGGTTCAGGTCGAGGGTCCTGGCCAGCTCGGGGGAGCTGAGGATCGCCTCGGGGTCGGTGAAGTCGCCCTGGACGTACGCCGTGCGGCCCTCGGGCGTATTGCGCATCAGGCGCTCGGCGTACTTGAGGACCAGCGGGTCGTTGTCGGCGTAGACCACGCGCGCCTCGGGCGCCACGGACTGCGCGACCTGGTGCAGGTTGGGCTCGGTGGGGATGCCGGTGCCGATGTCCAGCCACTGGCGGATGCCGTAGTCCTGCGCGAGGACCCGGGTGGCGCGGTGCATGAAGGCGCGTATCTCACGGGCGCACGTGAAGATGCCGGGGTAGGTGGCCGCGACGGTCTCGGCCGCCTGCTTGTCGACGTCGAAGTGGTCCTTGCCGCCGAGGTAGTAGTCGTACATCCGGGCGGAGTGGGGCCGGCTGGTGTCGATCTCCCGCGCGGCGTGGGAGTGGGTCATCCTGTCCCTTTCAGGTGGTGTGCGTGGGGGTGTCGGGCAGGTCGCTGCCGGAGGCAGGTCCGGCTCGGGTCGTGGTTCAGCCGGCCGTGAGGTGGTCGGCGAGGCCCCGCTTGACGCCCGCGACGAACGCGGCGATCTCCTGCGGGGTGTAGATCAACGCGGGCCCGGCCGGATCGGTCGACTGCCGCAGCGCCACCCGGCCGTCGGCCAGGAGCTTCGTCTGTACGCACTGGCCGCCGTTGGGACCGCTCCACGGGGACTCCCAGCCCTGCTCGCCCAGGTCGGTGGCCGGCATCCCGTTGTAGACGTGGCAGTCGGTGCTGGTCATGAGTACTCCTTGCGCATGCGGTTCAGGAGCGCCCTGCTGTCCGCGTCCGACGTCAGCAGGGACATGCGGTTGTGCGCCTCCAGATGCGCCGAGACGTCCGAACGCTGATCCAGGTACATCGCGCCGGACAGGACCTCGGTGTAGACGATGTCCGGCAGCTCCGGCTCCTCGAAGCGGAAGTAGGTGAACGGGGCGCACACGCCCACGTGGGCACCGGCGGTGAACGGCACCACGTCGACGCTGACGTGCTCCAGCTCCGAGACCTCCAGCAGTCGTTCGATCTGCTCCCGCATGACCTCGGGGCCGCCGACCACCCGGTGCAGCACGGCCTCCTCCATCACCACCCACAGCGTGGGCGCGTCGGGTCCTGCCAGCAGGCTCTGACGGCGCAGCCGCAGGTCCACGCGCCGTCCGAGGTCCTCGTCGGCCTCGCCCGGGAAGCCGCCGCGCAGGACTCCGCGCGCGTACGCGTGCGTCTGGAGCAGCCCCGTGACGTAGTGGGGCTCGTAGGTGCGCAGGGTCCTGGCCCCGGCCTCGAGGCTGACGTAGGCGCTGAACCAGTTCGGCAGGACGTCCCGGTAGGTGTGCCACCAGCCGGGCTCGTTGGCCCGCTCGGCGAGGGCGACGAACTCGTCGATCTCCTGCCGGTCGGCCCCGTAGGTCTCCAGCAGTTTCTCCACGTAGAGCGGCTTGAGGGCGACCTCGGCCTTCTCCAGGCGGCGGATGGTCAGGGACGTCACCCTGAGCGCCTTGGCGGCGTCCTCCAGCGAGGCGCCCGCACCCTGCCGCCGCTCCTGAAGACGCCGGCCAAGGATCATGCGCAGCACGGTGGGAGCACTGGTGCCACCCGTGCCCGTACGGCCTTCGCTCATGTCCTGACCTCCTGAGGGGATGTCACCGGCTTCAGCCTGACAGCGACTTGCTGCAGCCAACAGGCGGATATCGGCTTTCTGAAATTATCAGGGAGCTGGTTGCAGGTTGAACTTGGGTGCGAGCATAGTGACTTGTGTGACCCGTGCCGCCGAACGCGCGCACGGTGAGTCAACCGTCCCCACCCTCGGGCGCGTTGGCGTCTGTCCCCTGCCCCCGATGCGTCTCGCCCGGCCGCGCCGCCGCCCCCACGGAAGGCCAACACCGTGTCCCCCCACACGACCTCGTCCCGTCAGCTGTTAGACGCCGTGGACCAGGAACGAACCCACTGGATCGAACTTCCCGCGCACCGCTCCAGCATCGGGGTCGCCCGTCGTTCCGTCGGCACCCGGCTCAAAGCCTGGAGCCTGCCGGGCGAGCTGCGCTCGGACGCGGTGCTGCTCCTGTCCGAACTGGCCACCAACGCCGTGTGCCACACCCTCAGCGCGCGCATCCTGTGCGGCATCGGGCTGGTCACCGACGAGATCCTCCGGCTGGAGGTGCACGACCACGACCACTCGGGCTCCACACTCCGCCGGTGCCGCGCGGGCCTCGACGACGAGGGCGGGCGCGGCCTGTTCCTGGTGGAGGAACTCGCGGACACCTGGGGGGTGGACCGCTCGCGACTCACCGGCGGCAACGCCGTGTGGGCCAATCTGACGGCCTGAATCATCCCTTGGTGGGCGTGAGTTCGGCGAGCAGCAGGGTTCGGTCGTCCGCGCCGGCCGGATCCGAGGGGGCGTGCAGCAGCCGTCGGCACAGGGAGGGGAGTGGGTCGTCGTCGACGGCCGCGGCGTCGAGGGCCCGGGCGAGGCGGGCGATCTCGTGGTCTATGTCGGCGTCCCGGGACTCGACCAGGCCGTCGCTGTAGAGCACGAGCAGCGTCGGGTCGTCGATGCTCAGCACGGTCGGCTCGTAGGTGCCCGCGGCGAGGCCGAGCGGCAGGCCCGCGCCGACCAGCGTCACCGGGGCGGTCCGGCCGTCCGGGCCGCGCAGGAGCGGGGGAGGGTGGCCGGCGCCCACGAGGGTGCAGGTGCGCTGCCGGGGATCCCACTCGGCGTAGATGCAGGTCGCGAAGGAGGCGCCCGGGGTGTCGCTGGCGAGCGCGTCGAGCCGTCGTATGAGATCGGCCGGGGGGATGTCGAGGCCGGCCAGCGTGCGTACGGCGGTGCGCAGTTGGATCATCGCCACGGCGGACTCAGGACCGTGCCCCATGGCGTCGCCGACGATCAGACTGACCCGGTCGTCCGGCCGTCGGAGCACGTCGAACCAGTCACCGCCGATGATCGAGCCCTGTCCGGCGGGCAGGGAGCCGTGGGCGATGCGGCAGCCCTCGACCTCCTGGATCGTGCCCGGCAGCAGACTGCCCCGGATGGCCAGGGCGGTACGGCGCTCGTGCTCGTAGCGGCGCGCGTTGTCCAGGGCGACCGAGGCCCGCGCGGCCAGCGACTCCACGGCGGCGACGTCCGCGGTGAGGAACGGTCCGCGGTCCGGTCCGCGGGAGCAGGCCACGAAGCCGATCGCCCCGCCCCGCAGCCGCAACGGCACCACGAGGAAGGAGCGCGTCTTGAGGAGTTCGCCGACGCGCGCGTCCTCACCGGCGGAGGCGGCGAGGCGCTCGGCCGTGTGGTCGTCGACCGAGTCGAGCAGCTGCGCGTGCCCGTCGACCAGTGCGCGGGCGTACGGGGTCTCGCGGGGGAAGACGAGCACCTCGCCGACCGGCAGGGTGTGTTCCCAGGACTCGGGCGCGTCCGTGCCCACGCGCAGGGCCAGCCTGCGGGCCTCGATCTGGGCGGGGTTCGCGCCGGCGTAGGTGGTCTCCTCGCGGCGCCACCGCTCCAGCAGGTACAGGGACGCCGCGTCGCAGAAGCCGGGCGTCAGCGCGTGCACGACATGACTGCCGGTCAGCCCCAGGTCGAGCTCCGAGCCGATGACGTCGGCCGCGGGGGAGAAGGCCGAACGCCGGGGCGGGGGCACGACGGTGGGGGTGTCGTCGGAGCGGCTGTGCGGTTCGTTCCGCAGGGTCGTAGTGCCTTTCCGGGTGGGGGTCCGGGAGCCCGGCGGCACGATTGATCGCCGGACGTCGCAGGGCAACTATATGATGGAGCGTCAAGTACCTTGTTGGGAAAGGACGTTCTGGTGACCGACACGGATGCTCTGCCGCCAGGGACCGATCCGGACAAGGCGAGCGTAGCCCGGATGTACGACGCGATGCTCGGGGGAGAGCACAACTTCGCCATCGACCGGGAGGCGGTGGCGGCCGTCACGGCCATCGACCCCCAGGTGCGCACGCTGGCCCGCGCCAACCGCGCCTTCCTCGGCCGGGCCGTTCGCTTCCTCGCCGGGGCCGGTGTCCGGCAGTTCATCGACCTCGGCTCGGGGATCCCGACGCAGGGCAACGTCCACGAGGTGGCCCAGGCGGCGAGCCCCGGCGCCCGGGTGATCTACGTCGACAAGGACCCGGTGGCCGTCGCCCACAGCACCACCCTGCTCGCCGACAACCCGCACGCCGGCATCGTCGACGCCGACATCCGGCGGCCGGCCGACGTCCTGGCCGCACCGCAGGTGCGCGAGCTGATCGACTTCGACCAGCCGGTCGCCGTGCTCATGGTCGCGATCCTGCACTTCGTCGCACCCGAGGAGAACCCGGCAGGCATCGTCGCCGCCTACCGGGACGCCCTGCCGGAGGGCAGCTGGCTGGCCCTGTCCCACGCCACCGACCAGGACCGCCCGGACACGGCCGCCGCCGTCACCCAGCTGTACCGCTCCCGGGCCACCTCACCGGTCACCGTCCGCTCCCACGACGAGATCCAGGGCCTCTTCGCCGGGTTCGACCTGACGGAACCCGGCCTGGTCCATGTCCCGCTGTGGCGCCCGGACAAGGGTGAGGACGTCCCCGAGAACCCGTCGGAGTACTGGGTGTACGCGGGTGTCGGCCGCAAGATCGGGTGACAGCGGGGGAGAGCGCTGAGGCCACGACAGCACGGATGCCCCGACGGCACGCTCGGCGCCGGGAGTTGAAGGTGTCCGTCGCCCGGCGGGAGTCCCCGATCGGCGCGTGAGTTGTCGCCCCCGGCGACCGTTTCGCAGCCGGGCGACCGCGTCGAGCGGCCGCCCGGACACCGCGGCGGCCGCCACGACACCCTGACGGCGCCCTCACCCCGCGATGGAGTCCAGCTGTTCCGCCGCCGGACGCAGCGCCCACAGGTCGCCGCCCGGCGGCGCCTGCAGCAACGGAACAGCCCTCCGCGCCCGCGCGTCACCCGCGTCCGCGGCCGCGTGCACGACGTCGGTCGCGGCGTACCGCAGGAACTCCAGCTCCGGATGGGGCCAGGCGGCGGCTCCGGTCGCGGCGGGCAGCAGATAGTCGACCGCCTTGAACAGGCTCTGACCGTCCGGGCCCCGGTATGCCCACAGATCGACCCCGACATGCCGCCCGATGGCCGCGAGCCGGGTGTAGGCGACCAGGTCGAAGGTCGAGTAGTGCCAGCTCCGGGTGCGGGGCAGCTCCTGGGGCTGGCTTCCGTCGGCCGCGATCTGCGGCGCGAGCCGCCTGCTCCGGGCGTCCAGGACCGTGCGGCGGGCCAGGGCCTTGTCGCCGGTCGCACTGGCGAGGCCGGCGAGCAGTAGGTCGTAGAAGGTGCCGTGGTTGTTGGCGGCGGCGCCCTCCTGCTTGCCGAAGTCGCTGTCCCTGAGCCAGCCGAGGAAGGCGGAGTTCCACTCCGTCATGCCGGTGCGGTCCTTCCCGCTCCAGCCCGGAGCGCCGGTGTCCAGCAGGGCGATCGCGTCGACGACGCTGGTGTACGACTGCGAGAAGTCGATGATGCCGATGGCTCGGCCGTCGTACTTGCAGGGGATGAACTGCGCGTGGTCCAGGTTGGGGTTCATCCTCGTGGCCGGGTCGAGGAACCAGGTGCGCAGGACCTGCCCGGCCTTGCGCGCGTACCGTTTCTCGCCGGTGTAGTACCAGGCGAGGGAGAGGTCGTAGGCGGAGTCGAAGGTCTTCTCGACGTCCTGCCGGTCGGTGCCGGAGTCGACCTCGGGATTGCGTTCGCCGTCGCGCTGGACGTACGGGCAGCCCCACGGGTTGCCGGCGGTGGGGGGCTGGGAGGGCCACCAGTACGGGGCCTGGCTGAGGTAGTCGTGGACGTCGCCGCCGGGAGCGGGCCTCGGCTTGTCGACGACGGTCCAGGGGCCCTGGTCCAGCCACTTGTCGGCGCGGGCGGTCAACGCCTTCACCGCGCGCCGGAGTTGCGGATCCCCCCGATTGAGGCGGGCTTTCGTCTGTTGCAGTCGGGTGCCGTCCAGGACCGCGGTGTGCGGTGCCGCGGGCTGTGCCGCCACCGGTGCGCAGAGCCCTGTGCTGAAGGCGGCCAGGGCGGTCAGAAGGACGACGCCCAAGCGGGAGCGCGCGCTCATCGGCCCACTCCCTTCAGCCGGCGCTGGGCCTCGTGCAGGTTCCGTGGCCGTACCGCGCCCGGACCGCCGTACAGTTCGAGGCGCGTGTGCAGATCGCCGGTGAAGTCGGGGACGTCGATCTGGTCGAACTCCCTGACCTCGTCGATGCCGACGGTCGCGGAGTACGGCGCCAGGCCGTCGATCTTCACCAGTCCCGCGCGGCCGTTGGTGACGCGGATGTTCCAGTGCGTGAACCGGGCGCCGAACAGGGGCCCCGCGCTCGCGTCCCCGCCGTGGCGGCCGTTGTTGTTCACCGTGATGTCGGTGCGGACGTTGGCGAAGGGCAGACCGCGATGGCTGTCGAAGGTGCCCATCCGCATGTCACCGCGCGACCAGACGTTGTACGACGACAGGCCCTCGACGTTGATGCCGTGCAGTTGGGTGTTCGCGGGCGCGGGGCGGGTGCGCTCCTCGATCGTGAAGTCCTCGATGAGGTTGTCGTGCGACCCCTCACGGCAGAAGTAGGGGTGATGGGAACCGCGGCCCGCGACGCGCGTGCGGCGCAGGGTGCACGCGGAGGCGGCCACCAGACCGAAGCCGTTGTCGACATGGCGGACCGTCACGTCGTCCACCCAGCAGTCGTAGGCGCACTGGAGCACCACACCGTTGTGCCCCTTGTCGAGCAGGTGCGACTGCTGCGGGGTATCGGGCGCCTCCAGTGTCAGGCCCTCGACCCCCGAGCCGTTCAACTCCTGCACGTGCGTGGTCAGTTGCGGGGACCACTCCGGGCGCAGGTCGAGCGGGAGCGGCCGTTCGAGGGTGACTCTCCGGCCGTGGACGCGGGCGATGCGGACGGGCCACTCGTAGGGCACGTACGACGTCAGCTTCGTCTTGTCGTCCCAGAAGTACGCCTCGGGACCGGGCCCGCCGCCGCACATGTGCTCCAGGAGGGTGTGGTCCGCGTCGTCCGAGAGCCGGAGCAGGACCAGGGTTCCCGGGCGCAGTGCGGAGGCGTCGGCGACCGTCACCGTCCAGGAGCCCTGCCGCGCCGGGGCGATCTCGGTGAGCGTCCGCCACTCGTCGCGTCGGTTGCCCGTCCAGCCCTCGAACGGCCACGCCTTGGCCCGGATCGCGGCGACGAGCGATTCCCAACGGGCCCGGGGAGCGAGCCAGATCAGACCGCCCGCCCATGACCAGGACGACTTGTCCCCGCCGTAGCGGGAGCCGTACGTCCCGATGAGCTCGGTGAGGTTCTTGGTCGCGTACAGCGTCGTACGGCCGCTGCCGGCGCCCTTGAGGACCACGTTCGAGTGGTTCACGCGGATCACGTCGTCGATGCGGAACGTGCCCGGCGGGATGGTGACCGTGCCACCGCCGGCCCTTCCGGCGGCGGCGATGGCACGGTTGATCGCGGGGGCGGAGTCGGTCGTCCCGTCCGCCCGGGCGCCGAAGTCGCGTACGTCGGCGACGACTCGGCGGCGCGGGCGGTGTGTCGCCCCGCTGTGGCACCCGGCGCGGCCGACGAAGGGGATCTGCGGATGGGTGAAGGGGGCGCGGGTGAACTCCCGCCACAGCGGTGCTGTTTCGGCCGCCGAGGCGACACCGGCGCCCAGAGCGACGGTGATGGCGCTTCCGAGCAGTGAACGTCTGGTCATGCCCATGACAGTGCGGTTGCTCATGGCGGATCGCCCTTTCCATGTTTTCATGGATGTGAACGCCGTTCATAAGTGCATTGACGGGTGAGGATGCCACGCCGTCGTGCCGCGCGAAAGAGGTTGCGCAGAGGTTAATTGGTCATGTCTCTGAACCAGGCAAACACTGAGCCCCGTCGACAAAGGGGTTGTCGACGGGGCTCGGCAGGGGTGGAACTACCGTCGGCCGCTGCCGATGGCGATGATGCCGGTGACCTTCGAGCCGGTCAGGTTGTCGTAGACGACCTCACCGCCCGACTTTTTCCAGATCCTCAGGTGGAAGGTGTCCGGGTCATCGGTGGCGGTGACCCGGAACCCGTATCCGCTCTTGCCGTCGACCGCGCCGAACCCCTGGTAGACGGCCTGCGAGCCGGTGACCACGAGCCAGTCGGAGCCGCTGGAACGGAACTTCAGCCCGGCCCGGCCGAAGTCGAAGGAGACCTCGCCGGCAGGTGCGACGACTCCCGGCAGATAGGCCGCGGCGAACGAGAAGGCGGCCTTGCCCGGCACGCTTGGCTCGGCCGGGTAGGCCCCTGCCGGGGAGGTGAGGACACCGGCGCCCAGCGCGGGACCGGCGGCGCGGTCGTAGACGATCAGCTCAGGAAGCGTCCTGCTGTCCGAGCCGCCGTCGTCGTCGGTGACGGTGATCACCGGCCGGCGGATTCCGGCCTTGGCGTACGTGTGCTCGGCCCGGCAGCCCGACGCGGTCACTGTGCCGGACTGTGGCGCGCTCCCGTCCTTCCAGTCGAGCACGCAGGTGTGGGTGTCACTGGCGCCCGGGTCGGTGAACTCGGCCGTGACGACCGTGCGCCTGCCCACCGGCACCGGGGACCGCGGACCCGCCGCGGAGACGAGGACCGGCGCCGCGTTGGCCACCTCGACCGTCGCGGTGTCCCTGCTGCGGCCGCCCGTGAGGGTCACCGTGTAGGTGCCGTTGTCGGTGCAGGTGACCGTCGTCGCGGCCGAGGCGGGGTCGGCGAAGGAGCAGGGCGCTCCCGCCTCGACGGTCCACTTCGGGCCGCCCGCACCGGAGATCGTGCCGCGCAGTGCGATCGCGTCGCCTTCCTTCCCGCTGCCGTCCGCACCGGCGTGCACCACGGTCACCGGGTCGACGCCCGTGAGGGTGGGCACGACCTTCTTGATCAGGCCTTCGGCGTCGAACTCCAGCTTGTCGATGGTCGTTTCGCGGTGCATGCCGTCACCGCCGGGGATGGCGAAGCGGTGGTAGGCGATGTACCAGTCGTCGGTGCCCGGCACGTGGACCACCGAATGGTGACCGGGGCCCTTGATGCCGAGGGAGAGGTCCTTCTCCAGGATCACGCCCCGCTTGGTCCAGGGGCCGGTGGGGGAGGGGCCGGTGGCGTAGGCCACGCGGTAGTTCTCGTCGCGGGTGTCGTTCTCCGACCACATGAAGTAGTAGGTGCCGCCCCGTTTGATGACGAAGGTGCCCTCGTTGTAGCCGCCGGGCGTGATGTCCTTCATCTTCGTGAGGTCGAGGGAGGTCATGTCGGCGTTCAGCGGGGCCACATAGGCGTGCCCGTTGCCCCAGTAGAGGTACGACCGACCGTCGTCGTCGGTGAACACGGCCGGGTCGATCATCTGGCCGCTGAACTGGCCCGCCTTCAGCAGCGGTTGGCCCAGCGCGTCCTTGAACGGACCGGTCGGCGAGTCGGACACCGCGACACCGATGTTGGCGTCGGCGCAGAAGTAGAAGTAGTACTTCCCGTCCTTCTCGGCGATGGTCGGCGCCCAGGCCCTGCTGTCCGCCCAGGAGATGTCGGGACCGAGGTCGAGGATGACGCCGTGGTCCTTCCAGTGGACCAGGTCGGTGGAGGAGTACGCCTTGAACTGCGTGCCGCTCCAGCCCTCGAAGCCGTCGGTGGTCGGGTAGAGGTAGAAGGTGTCGCCGAACCGCACGATGTTCGGGTCGGCGTTGAGGCCCGGCAGTACCGGGCTCTTCATGACGAGCGCCGAGACCGTCCAGGTGCGCTTCTTGCCGTCGGAGCCGGTCACCTCGTACGACACTGGCTTGCTGAAGTCCTGCACGCTCCCGGAGGCGGGGCTGATCGCCGCGCCGTGCGCGAGGGTGAACTCCGGTGCCAGCGCGGTGAGATCGGTGCCCTCCTTCATCGGCAGCGTGACCTTGCTGTCCGCGTTGTCGACGATCGCGTCGACCTTGAGCGAAGGGTGCGTGGCCTTGGCGATGCCCGCGGTGTTGCCGCTGAGCTCCATCACCTCCGCGGCGGACAGGGCCCGGTCGTAGATGCGGAAGTCGTCGACCTCGCCGCCGAAGGACGGGTCGCCCGCGTACAGGGACCTGCCGATGTAGCCGCTGTAGTCCTTGTTCGCGTCGTACAGCTCGGACGGCTTGATGGTGGTCGTCGTACGGGCCGCCTCGACGCCGTCGACGTAGAGCACCATCGTGCCGGACGCCCCGTCGAGCGTGACCGTGACGTGCCGCCACTCGCCCGGCGTGAGCTGCGAGCCGGCCGTCAGCTTCGACTCCGCCGACCAACTCGCCTTCGTGATGGCCGAGTAGAGGCTGTTGCCGCCGTTCGAGGGCGTGGCGAACAGGTACGTGTTGCTGTCCGGACCGAGCCCGAACAACCACTGGAAGCTGCTGCCGCCCTTCCACTTGGCGTACGTCGACACGGTGACGCTGCCGGCGCCCTTCAGCACACCGCTCGGGATCTTCACGTACGGCGAACCCGTCGCGTCCCCCGACATCTTGAAGGAGCCGCCCTGCACGCCCGTGCCGAAGGCGGGCGTACCCACGTAGGTGCCGTGGTAGCCGTGGCCGCTGGAGTCGGCCGCGATGTTGCCGCCCGTCTCGTCGAATCCGTAGTGCAGGAGGAGGTCGGCGGGGACGTCGGCTCCCTCCTCCGAGACGGTGACCTCGGCCTGGACCGGGATCGCGGCGCCGTCCGGCAGGCTGCCGGTGACCGTGAAGGTGCCGGCCTGCGCGTACTTGGCAGCCGGGACGTCGTCCCAGGTGACGGCGACGGGACGCTTCACGCCGTCGGCGTACGAGGCGATCACGGTGGCCGGCAGGACCGGGGCCTCACCGATCCGCGTCTTCACCTTGATGCCTTCGACACTCTCGACGAGCTGGTCCGGCTGGTAGGAGCGCAGCAGCCGGTCGTACTCGGCCTGGGTGACCGGGAGGACGGTGCCGTGGCGCGGTTTGGCCGGCAGGTCGTAGTCGGCGACCGGGGTCCAGTTGCCGGAGTCGAGGTCGGTCGTCTCGAACGGGATGTAGCCGCGGCCGCCGAACTCGTCGAGGAAGGCGTACCACTTCTCCTCGGAGTTCGACTTGAAGACCAGCGGACCCTCGGCGGCATTCATCGCGCCCTTGCCGATGCCCTCCGCGACCGCCGTCCAGTTCGGGTCGAGGATCGAGTCGCTCTTCTCCTCGAAGATGAACTTGCTGTTGGGCGTGGAGGAGGTGTTGTTCCGCTCGTCCTTGGAGAGACGGTAGTAGGTGCCGTTGTTCTGGATCATCGTGGAGTCGATGACCGAGTAGCCGCGGTCGATCCAGACCTTGGGCTCGCTGAAGGTGTAGAAGTCGCGGGTGGTCGCGTACATCATGCGGTTGTACGTGTCGCCGGAGTGCGCCTCGTTGTCGTACAGCTTCGACGCCCAGAAGACCACGTACTCGCCGAGCTTCGCGTCGTAGAACGCCTCCGGTGCCCAGGTGTTGCCCGCGCTGTCCGGGGAGACCTTGACCAGCCGCTGGTTCGTCCAGTGGACCAGGTCGGTGGACTCCCACACCATGATGGACTTGCTGCCGGTGCGCTGGGAGGCGTCCCAGTCGCCGTTGCCGTAGATCCTCAGGTCGGTGGCGATCTGGTAGAACTTGTCGCCCTCGGGGGAGCGGATGATGAACGGGTCGCGCAGGCCCTTCTCACCGAGCGTGGAGGTCAGGACCGGCTTGCCGTCGTTCAGCTCCCGCCACTTCATGGGGTCGTCGCCCTTGCTGAGGGCGGCGTAGAGCTGTTCGCCGTCCGAGGTGCCCTCGCCGGTGAAGTAGCTGAACATGTAGCCCTTGAGGGCTTGCCTCGCGGGGAGTTCGGGGACCTTCGCGGTGAAGGTGCGGGTCGCCTTCGCCGCGCCCTTGGTGACGGTCGCGGTGAGTTCCGCGGTGGTGGCGCCGTCGCCGTGCGCGGGGCGGTGGACCACGCCGTCGGCGTCGATGACATCCGTCCGGGCGGAGGACCAGGCGACCTTCGTGTCGTACGAGCCGGTCGCCGGGAGGGTCAGGTTGCCGCGTACGTCGTCGAGGTTGTGGACGGTGAGGGCCCGGGCGGCCTGTTCGGTGGCCGTCGCGTCGTCGAAAGCGGGCAGGACCGTGACGTCGAAGCTCTTGGTGTCGGTCACGGAACCCTTCTTGAGGGTCGCCGTGAGCGTGGCGTGGCCGTCCGGTTCACCGGCGGCGGGGCGGGTCACCTTCCCGGAGTCGCTCACGACGTCCGTGTTGTCGCTGGCCCAGGTGAAGGTGGACCCACCGGCCGTGCCGGTCTTCGGCAGGTCCAGGTCCGCCGTGACCGCGCCGGTGTCGCCGAGGCTCAGCGCGGCCTTGTCGGCGGCGACGCCCTCGGTGGCGACGGGGAGGGAGAGCTGCTCGACCTCGGAGGCCGCGAGGGCGCGGTCGTAGACCCGGAAGTCGCGGATCCGGCCCTTGAAGAGCTTGTCGCCGGAGTAGACCGACTTGCCGATGTAGTTCGCGGTGGTGGTTCCGGAGCCGATGGCGCCGGGCGTGATGGTGACCGCCGTGTTGCGGCCGACCTCGACACCGTCCTCGTACAGGACACCGGTCGTGCCGGTCTGGGTGTAGGTGAGCTGCTTCCACACCCCGCGGGTGAGGTTGTGCCCGTCGGAGGGCTTCGTGGTCTGCTCGGTAGACCAGTTGCCGGTCGCGATCGACGTGCGCAGGGAGTTGCCGGTGGCGAACAGGTACCCGTCGCCGTTGCTGCCGCTGGAGTTGCCGAAGCCGTACAGGAAGTACGGCGTGCTCTGGGCGGAGTCGATCAGCACGTCGGTGGAGACGGTGATGGAGTCCATGCCCTTCATGACGTTGTCCGGCACCTTGACGTAGGTGTCGGAGCCGTTGAAGGCGAGCCCCTGCGCGGGGTCCGACCAGTCGGCGGTGCCGTTCACCGTGCCGTCGCGGCCGTTGCCGGAGGCGTCGGTGACGGTGCTGCCCGAGGCGCCGTCGAGTCTGTACCAGAGGGCCAGTCCATCGGTGACGTCCGCGGTGTCCGCCGCCTGGGCGGGGACCATGGGCGCGGCGAGGCCCAGGAGCAGTGACGCGGCGGTCAGACCGGCGAGGCGGCCCGCCCTGCGTCTCGCGCGGGTGCGCGGACGTGCGAGGTACGTCATGTGGGGTTCCCTGCTGAGGCGTGGCGGGGCCTCGGCCGTGGGCACCCTGCCGTTTCGGCTGTGTGACGTCGTGTTGCGAGAGTGTCAATCGGGTTGTGCGGACACGTCAAGAGGTTTCGAACGATGTCCGACAGGCCGAACGCATTGCTGTCCGGTCCTCAACAGTCGGCATGCTCCGACAAGTTGGGGGAAATCGAGTTGCACGGGGCGTCAATGACCTAGTCATCCGAAGGGATGGACACCCATGCTGGCCATCATCTCCGCGGTCCTGTTCTTCATCTCCTTTCTGATCAACGCGGCGGACATCTCGACGAACGACACGTTCACCTCGACGAACATCATGCTGCTCGGCCTCATGGTGCTCGCACTTCACCTGGCCGGCATCGGCAGCGGCTGGAACGTGCGCGGCCGCCGGTAGTGAGTCCCGTCAGATACGGGGCAGCCCCCAGCGCGGAGCGGCCTCGTTCGGGCGGACCGGCGCGACGGTCAGGTCGGGGCGCTCACCCCTGGCGGTGAGGAGCGCCGACTCGCCCTCGCGCAGCGCGATACGGACGGTGCCGTCTCCGGCGTCCTCGTGACCCAGGGGGCGGCCTCGTCCGTCCCGCACCTCGATCGGTCCCGTGATCCCATGGTGTACGACGCAGGGGGCACCCGCCTCGCTGACGAGCCGTACCCAGCGGGTGGCGCCGCCGCGGCGGACCGCGCTGAGCAGGAAGGCACCCTGGGTGCGGAAGTCCTGCACGGCGAGGTCCTTCCAGGCGGCGGGCAGCGCCGGGAACACCCTGATGACACCGCCCCACGACTGGCACACCATGTCGTGCAGGGACTGGGCCGCCGACAGCGGTGTCTCGATGACCGGCCCGGACTCCTGGTACATGGTGTTGGGCTGGATGAAGCGGGTCATCAGCTCGCCGAGATACCGAAGCGCGTCCTCGCCCTTGCCGAGCAGTGCCGACATGGAGGCGGCTCCGGTGAAGGTGTAGCCCTGAAGGGCGCCCTCGAAGCCCACCCAATGCGCCAACGACCGCTCGATCAGGGCGCGTTCGTCGGGTGTGCGGCCGGTGACCTCGTACAGCGGATAGACCGCGAGCAGATGCGAGTAGTGGCGGTGCGACTTCGCGAAGGGGATGTCCGCGCCGATCATGAAGCCGTTCGCGTCCGTCGGATACGGCACCCGCTTCGCCAGCACCTCGCGCCAGCGGGGCGCCGACGGGTCCTTGAGGCCGAGGAGTTCGGCGGATTCGAGAAGGGTTCGGCAGCCCCAGGTCAGGAGCATCAGGTCGTAGTTGCAGTCACGTGTGTCGCCGCCGTACTCCGGGGAGAAGGTGGCGGGCAGGTGCAGCTTGCCGTCCGGGCCGGGCTCGAGGAAGTGCAGGTAGAAGTTGATCGCCTTGCGCAGGAGGGGGAACAGGACGTCCCGGAGGATCGACCGGTCCATCGTGTGCCGGTAGCTGAGCCAGACGTTGTGCAACGCCCAGGTCAGATTGCCGACTTCGGGGGTGGGTGGGTCCTGACCGGGGATGCCGACGCCGTAGCCCATGAGGGCGCTGGCCGCGCCGTTGACCAGTTGGGGGTCGGTGGTGCGCGGGATGCCGAGGGAGTCGGTGCGGTACGGCGCCGGGGTCTCCTGAGTGAGATTGTCCCGGAACTCGCTCAACGCGCGGGTCACGGCGTCGAGTTCGAGATGGTTCGAGCCGTGGATGAGCCAGTACTCCAGTTGGACGTTGAGGTTCCACCAGGTGTTGGGCCAGGGGGTGGGCTCCAGCCAGGGGCCGCTCGTCGCCATCACGGGGGCGTCGCGGCGGGCGGCGGAGGCGGTCTTGTACAGCTGGATCCAGTAGAAGCGCTGGATATGGGCGTCGGGGAGCGACAGGAAACTCTTGCGGTAGAAGGCGTGCCACCAGGCACGGTGGTCCACGGCCAGGGCGGAGTAGGGGAGTCGTGCCGCCCGGCGGACCGCTTCGAGGGCCCGGCCCAGGGCCGTGGCCCCGGGGTACGAGTGCGCGACATGCGCGTACAGCGTCCGTGTCCGGCCCCTGGCCCGCTCCCGCCACGCCGTGACATGCTGCCCGCCCGCCAGGAGTGGCTGCACGGCCGCGGTGATCCCGTCATGCTCGGCGACCTGGGCGGGCGGATTGCCCTGGTAGCCGTCCGGCAGGGGCTTGAATGCGGCCCGTGGGCTGATCGCGTCCGCGGGATGGAACACCCATCGGAAGCCGCGCTCACCGTCGCTCGCCGTCACTTCCACGGCGAGGACCGAGCGGTCGCTGTGGATCAGGGCGCGCAGGTCCAGGGTCCCCTTGTCGGTCGTGAGCGTGCCGGTCAACTCGGCGTGGCTCAGCGACAGTCGCCAGTCGAGGCCGGTGATCGTGCCCACGGGCTCCAGCGTGAAGTACCCGATCGGCAGCCGGGCGAGGCCGAAGAGGGAGCCGAACTCGGGGCGGTGGTCCTGCACTTCGGAGTGCTGGATGTTGAAACGCACCGCGTTCGAGGGGGAGCCGGGTTCGGCGTAGATCCCGGAGCCGAGGAAGCCGTTGCCCAGGAAGGGGCCTTCGTGCCAGGCCGTCGGCATCCGCTGCCAGACGAGGTCGGCGTCCTCGAGAACCACGCTCCAGGGGTCGCGGGCCGGCGCCGCTTCGGTGCGGTCGGCCGCTGCCGCCTGTGGGGTCAGGCCCGGGGCCAGCAGCGCGCCGCTGAGGGCGGTACCGGTGGCGAGGACGGTACGTCTGGACGGATCGGGCGCGGCGGGAGAGGACATGGTGCCTCCAGACAGGCTCGGCTCTGGGCTAGCAGTCATCGGAGCTATCCCGCGATGCAACTTAGAGTTGAGGCTGCTGTCCGTCAATGGAGCGGTATAGATCCGATGTGTGTCATCGGATCTGCATCAAGGCCCGAGTGCCGAACGAGACACACGCCCGCGGGACCACGTGGGCGTGTATCTGGGTGAACCTGCGCCGGGTCAACTGCCCGTGATGGGCGAGGTGATGGGTGAGCGCACGGTGGATGACGCCATCCGCGCCGAGTGTGTCCGCTCGCTGCGGCTGACGGCCGACCAGGCGAGTGCTATGCGTGTCAGCGGGGCCGCATCCAGGCCCGAGTGCCGAACGAGACACATGCCCGCGAGGCCACGGCGGCCGCGCCGTGCAGCGCCTCGGTGAACACCCGACGGGTCAACTGCTCCTGACCGGCGAGGTGATGGGTGAGCGCACCGTGGAGGACGTCACCCGCGCCGAGCGTGTCCGCGACCCCAACCAACGGCACGTCCACCGTGCCGCTGTCGTGAGGACCGGCCCACAGGATCGGTCGTTCGCCGCGACTGACGGCCGACCAGACGACTCCGTGCTCCCGCAAGAACCGCAGGGTGTCCTCGGGGCTGTCGGCTCCCGGCGGCCGGAAGTCCTCCGAGCACACGGCCACGTCGATCGACGGCAGGAGTTTCTCCGTACCGGCCTTCCAGCTGCCCCCGTCGAAGACGGTCCGTCGCCCGGCGGCACGCGCGGCCCGGGCGGTCGCCGTCGCCAGTTCCATGTGGTGGCCGTCCAGCTCGACGATGTCGCACGCGGCCACCAGCGCGGCGAGGTCGGCGGGTGGCGCGAGCCGGAACCCGGCCGCGTTGGTCGACGCGACGGCGCGGTCCCCGCTCGACGCGGTGACCAGCACGGAGGACACGGCGGGCGGCTGGGTCGAGCCGGCCGCCAGGTCCCGGGTGCTCACGCCCAACGCGCGCAGATCCGCCGCCACCGCGACTCCCAGTGGATGGGAACCGATGCCGGTCAGCAGTCCGGCCGTGCCGCCCAGGTGGCTGAAGGTCACGGCCGCGTTCGCCGCCGGACCGCCCGCCGCCACGACCTGCTCACGAGCCGTCAGTTTCTCGTCGGGTCCCGGCACATGGTCCACGAGCTGAATGACGTCAAGCGTGCACAGGCCGACGAACAGCCCTTCGGGACGTCGGCTGTCCGTCGGCTCCACCTTCTGGCACCTCTTCCTGTTCGCGGTCCTCGGGCCTCAGCCCGCCGCCCTCTTCACCAGCTCGCCGATCCGCGCCTCGTCTGCGGCCGTCAGCTTCGTGAGCGCGAAGGCGGTGGGCCACATCGTGCCCTCGTCGAGGTTCGCCTTGTCGTTGAAACCGAAGGTCGCGTACCGCGCGTTGAACTTCTGCGCGCTCTGGAAGAAACAGACGACCTTGCCGTCCTTGGCGTACGCGGGCATCCCGTACCAGAGCTTCGGTGCCAGTCCGGGCGCGCTCGCCTTGACGACGGCGTGGATCCGTTCGGCCATGACCCGGTCCGCGTCCTGCATCTCGGCGATCTTCGCGACCACGGCGGCCTCGTCCTCGGCCGCCTTGTCGGCACGCGAGCTGCGGCGCGCCGACGTCTTGAGCTCCTGGGCGCGTTCCTTCATCGCGGCGCGCTCCTCGGCGGTGAACGTCTCGGTGCTCTTGGCGGCCGTCTTCCGCGTGCTCGTCATGAGTTTCCTCCAGGTCTACGGACTGATCTACGGGTGGGTTCGCGGACTGATCTGCGGACTCATCTGCGCTCGGTCAGGGACATCCTCGCGCCGAACCGGCGCGACGCCGTTCACCCCCACGCGCCGGCGATCTGTCGGGTCGTGGCGTTGAGCCGGTTGAACAGGTTCGTGACGCCGATCATCAGGACGATCGCGGCGAGCTGCTTCTCGTCGAAGTAGGTGGCGGCCGTGTCCCAGACCTCGTCGCTCACCGCGTCGGGACGGTCGGCGAGGCGCGTCGCCGCCTCGGCCAGCGCGAGCGCCGCCCGCTCCTCCTCGGTGAAGTAGGGGGCCTCCCGCCACGCGGCGACCGTGGCCAGCCGCTCGTCGCCCACTCCTGCCTTACGGGCCGTCTTGGCGCCGGCGTCGACACACGCGCTGCATCCGTTGATCTGACTCACCCGCAGATGCACCAGCTCCAGCGTCTGTCCGTCCACCCCACCGGAGTGCACGGCCTTGAAGAGCTGCTGGATGGGCTGCATCGCGTCGGACAGGACGGCGGCGGGGTTCTGCATACGGGACTGCATGGGAATCGCTCCTCTTGTCGGGCTGTGCCCCCGCTGCGGCGGGGTGTGATTCCATCTCAGCCGAAGGGGCTTGCCAGGACGACGGTCGTGGGACACCGTGGGACAGCCGAAACGGCCTTGAACAGGCACGATCCGGCCCGGACCAGTTCTGCCGGGGTGGGACAGGGGGCGGGGAACAGTGGTCGAGCACGACCGGACAGTGGGCGGCGACCCGCAGGAGGAGCTGGCTGCCCGGCTGCGGCTGCTCCAGGAGCTGTCGAAGCGAGGCGTTCGGGCCCTCGCACGGGACGCCGGTCTCAGCTCGTCGTCGCTCTCCCGGTACCTCAGTGGCCGGACGGTACCGCCCTGGCCCGCGGTGATCGCCCTGTGCCGCCTCGTCCAGCGCGATCCCCGCCCGCTGCGCCCCCTGTGGGAGCGGGCCTCCACCCCCCTGCCGGCCCCGCCGAAGACCAGCCGCCAGGTTCCCCCGCCGTCGCCGCCCGCCGGGGCACCGCGCCCGCCCCGCAACGACCTCCCGCGCGACGTGCCCGACTTCACCGGCCGCGAGGCCCAACTCGGGGCCCTGCTCGACGGGGTGGCCGGCAGCCGGGTGATCGCCGTCGACGGCATGGCGGGTGTCGGCAAGACCTGCCTCGCCGTGCACGCCGCGCACCGGCTCGCCGCCGACTACCCGGACGCCCAGCTCTACCTGGACCTGCACGGCTTCACCGAGGGCCGCAGGCCGCTCGACCCGGACCGCGCCCTGCGCACGCTCCTCGCCGCCCTCGACGTGCCCTCCGAGAAGGTCCCCCAGGACGGCGGGGTCGAGGAACTGGCCGCCTGCTGGCGGTCCGAACTCGCCCACCGTCGGGCCGTCGTGGTCCTCGACAACGCCGCCGACGCCGACCAGGTCCGCCCCCTGCTGCCCGGTGCCGGCCCCTCCGTCGCCCTCATCACCAGCCGCAACCGGCTGCTCGGCCTGGACGAGGTCCCGCCGGTGTCGCTGGACGTGCTGACCGAGCAGGAGAGCGCCGAGCTGCTGGCCCGCGCCAGCGGCGAGACCGACGGGCGCGAGGGGCGCCTGGGGCGCGACCCCGGGGCCACGGCCGAGGTACTGCGCCTGTGCGGCCGGCTGCCACTGGCGCTGCGGCTGGCCGCGGCCCGGCTGCGGCACCGGCCGGGCTGGACGGTGGGCATCCTCGTCGAGCGGATGGCGGAGGGAGCGAGCGAGTTCGACACCGCGTTCGCCATGTCGGTACGGCAGCTGGACCGCGCCAAGGCCCGGCTGTTCCGGCTGCTGGGCCTGCTGCCGGGGTCGTCGTTCGACGAGTACGTGGCGGCGGCGCTGGCGGACGTGCCGCTGCGCAGCGCCCGCGCGATGCTGGAGGACCTGCTGGACGCGCACCTGGTCCAGCAGCCGGCGGCGGGCCGCTACCGCCTCCACGACCTGGTCCACCAGCACGCCCGCCGCGCCACCGAGGAGCAGGACTCCCCGGCGGACCGCGACCGGGCCCTGACCCGGGTGCTCGACCACTACGTGCACGCGGCCGCCGCCGCCGACGCGGCGATGCCCTTCCCGTCACTGAGCCGCGAGGCCTCCGTGAACCGCCCCCCGGCTGAACTGCCACAGTTCAGCGACAAGATCACGGCACTCGTCTGGTTCGGCACCGAGTACCTGAACCTGCTGGCCGCGTTCGAGGCGGCCGAGGAGGCCGGGGCCGACCGGCACCTGTGCGAACTGCCCCGCTTCATGCGGGCGTACTTCGCCCGGCGCTGCGGCACCACGATGCTCAACGGCCTCTTCGAACGATCCCTGGCCGCCGCACAGCGTCTCGACGACCCCCGGCAACTGGCCGAGGCACACAGTGACTTGGGCTTCGCCCGCTACAACGCGGGCCGCATGGCGGAGGCGGGCGCCGCGTACGAGGAGGCGGCACGACTCGTACTCCGGACGGGGGACACCCGCGCTGAGGCCGAACTGACCATGAGACGCGGCTACTTGAAGTGGGACGAGGGATACGTCGAGGAGCCGCTGGCCCTGTTCCGGCTGGCGGGCAAGCTGTACGCGGACGCCGGCAGCCCCATGGGCACGGCCCACGCGACCGCGTACGAGGCATGGGCACTGCTGCAACTGGGGCATCGCGCGGAAGCGGCCCGACTCGCCCGTACGGCGCTGGAGATCCCGCACGCCGACGGAGCGTGGCCACCCACCCTGACGGCCCTGATCACCCTGGGCGTGGCCATCGCCCATGAGGACCCCGACGAGGCCGCCGAGCACCTGCACCGGGCGCTCGGGCTGGCCCGGGAGGACGGCCACAAGCACAACGAGGCGTGGTGCCTGAACTGCCTGGGCGTCGCCCTGCGCGGGATGGGCCGCCACGAGGAGGCCCTGGCACGCCACGAGCAGGCGTTCGCGCTGCTGGACGAGCTGTTCGAGGAGCACTGGAAGATCCACTTCCTCAGTGCCTACGGCGAGACGTGCCGCCTGGCAGGCCTGCCCGACCGAGCCCTGCGCCTCCACCATCAGGCCCTGGACCTTGCCCCGAAGCTCGGCTACCGGCACGCGGAGGCCCTGGCCCACGAGGGCATCGCGGCGATCCTCGACGAGACCGACCCGATGGCGGCGGCCGAACACCGGGCAGCGGGTCGGGCGGCCTTGCCGGAGCCCGAACCAGGCGTCTGAGACGGGCGGACGAACCGTGGCGGGGCGTGCGCCAGGTTCAGCGGTACTTCGATCGTGTTGTACGGGTGGGCGTCGTCCACCCTGCCGTCACCCGCTTGCAAAAGCGGAACCGCGTTCCGTATTGTTGGCGGAACGAGGTTCCGTTTCTCCGTGACGGCGGAGCGGAGCCCCGGCAGCCGAGCCGTGCCATGCCGCACGGCCCCACCCGCCATGGAGGAACACGCTCATGCAGTACCGCACCTTGGGCCGCACCGGCGTCCAGGTCAGCTCTCTCGCGCTCGGCGCGATGAACTTCGGCAGGATCGGCCGCACCACCCAGGACGAGGCCACCGCGATCGTCGACGCCGCTCTCGAGGCCGGCGTCAACGTCATCGACACCGCCGACATGTACGGCGACGGCGAGTCGGAGGAGATGGTCGGCAAGGCCATCGCCGGCCGTCGCGACGACATAGTGCTGGCCACCAAGGCCGGCATGCCCATCGGCACCGAACGCAACCACCAGGGCAGTTCGCGCCGTTGGCTGGTCACGGAACTGGACGCCAGCCTGCGCCGCCTCGGCGTCGATCACGTCGACCTGTACCAGATCCACCGCTGGGACCCGAACACCGGCGACGAGGAGACGCTGTCGGCCCTGACCGACCTGCAACGCGCCGGAAAGATCCGCTACTTCGGTTCCTCCACCTTCCCCGCCCACCGCATCGTGCAGGCCCAGTGGACCGCCCGCGAGCACCGCCTGGCCCGCTACGTCACCGAACAGCCCAGCTACTCCATCCTCCAGCGCGGCATCGAGGCCCACGTCCTGCCCGTCACGCAGGAGTACGGCCTCGGCGTGCTGGCGTGGAGCCCGCTGGCCTCGGGCTGGCTGTCGGGCGCGATCCGCGAGGGCCGCGACATCACCACCCACCGCTCGGTGATCCTGCCCGAGCGTTTCGACACCACGACCCCCGCCAACCGGGCGAGGCTCGACGCCGTGGAGCGACTGGCCGAGGTCGCCGAAGAGGCGGGCCTCACCCTCATCCAGCTCGCACTCGGTTTCGTGACCGCGCACCCCGGTGTGACCAGTGCCCTCGTCGGCCCCCGCACGGTCGACCACCTGCATGCCCAACTCGCCGCCGCGGACACCGTCCTGACCGCCGATGTCCTCGACGCGATCGACGAGATCGTCGCCCCCGGCACCGACCTGGCCCCGCACGAGAAGTTCGACACCCCGCCCGCGCTCCTCGACCCGTCACTGCGCCGCCGCTGACCGCCGGGGGAGACCCCGCACGAAAGGGACCCACCGTCCATGCCGCAGCACTCCCCGCCCAGCTTCGGGATCATGACCGCCCCGATGCAGGTCGACTACCACGACATCCTGCGGGTCTGGCGCGAGGCGGACACCATTCCCGCCATCGAGCACGCCTGGCTCTTCGACCACCTCATGCCGATCGGCGGAGACCCCGACGGGCCGGCCCACGAAGGCTGGACCCTCCTCGCGGCGCTGGCCGCCCAGACCCGGCGCCTACGGCTCGGCGTCATGGTGACCAGCAACCGCTTCCGCCCGCCCGCGATGCTGGCCAAGATCGCCACGACCGTCGACATCGTCTCCGAAGGCCGGCTCGACTTCGGCATCGGCGTCGGCTCCCGCCCGGACCACCCCCTGGCCAGACGCGAGTACGAGGCCCACGGCCTGCCCTTCCACGACTCCACGCACGCCGTGGGCAGCCTCGCCGAAGCCTGCACGCTGATCAAGCGCCTGTGGACCGAGGAGAAACCCTTCGACCACCACGGCACCCACCACCACCTCACCGGCGCCTTCGGCAACCCCAAACCGGTCCAGCGCCCCCACCCGCCGATCCTCATCGGCGGCCGCTCGTCCGCGACCCTGCGCATAGCCGCCCGCCACGCCGACCTGTGGAACATCCCCGGCGGTGACATCGACGACGTCACCCACCGCAGCGCACTGCTGGACCGCTACTGCGAGGAGATCGGCCGCGACCCCGCCGAGATCACCCGCTCGATCCACCTGCCCGTCTCCTACGACCGTCCGGGCGGCACCCGCGACGCCATCACCGAAGCGACCGACGCGGGCTTCACCCACATCGTCCTCGGCCTCCCGGCCCCCTACCCCGCCCACGTCGCCCGGTGGGTCGCCGAAGAACTCATCACCCCCTCGGCCCGACCGCTCACTTCCAGCCGTACGCATACGCCGCCACCCATGTGATGTCGAGCTGCGCGCTGCTTCCCGGTGCCGCCCCCGGGCCTTCCAGAGCGCTCTCGTTCTGGAGCACCCAGGACAGGGGACGGTCCGGCACCTCACGGGTGTCATGACCCGTCTGCCGGCCATCGACGAAGAACCGGACGTTTCCCGGCGTCCACTCGGTGGAGACCGTGTGCCACCGCGTCCAGTCGTCGCTTCCCGGGAAGTAGCCCTGCTCACCGCCACCGCAGGGGTGGTGGAAGGAGCTGAGGGAACCGGTCCACTCGCCTTCGGGGTGGTCCATCTCGCAGCCTCCGCCGTAGTGCAGCCACGCGGACTTGTAGCCGGGAGCCAGTTTCGTGACCCTGATGCGCGCGCTGTACTTGCCGTACTTCATCTGCATCACCGCACGCGGCACCAGGGCCGCGGCATGGACGGGGCCACCGTCCGCGGGCCGCCACATCCGGACCGTCATCCGCCCATCGCCGTTCGCCGCGGGACCGACGCTGACCGTGTCCTCGGGGTGGTAGACACCCACCACGTCCCGTCCTCGGCTGACGGCCGTGTCCGGCCAACCTGTCGGATACGCCCACCAGTTGTCGCGGTACTTCCCTGTCAGGCCTCCGCAGTGAGCGGCCGAGGTGTCGACGTCGTGCTCGCAGTCGCTGAACGAACCCAGAGGCACCCGGTCGCCGTTGAAGTCCTCGGCGAGGACCTGCCAGAAGGGCCCGCAGTCACCACGAGGCAGCTGCGTGGCGGTGCTGTGGCAGGCGTCGGCCGGAGCGGGCGCACCGTCGGCCCGGGGGAGACCGAGGAGGCCGCCGCCCATGAGCAGGAGACTCGCCGCCGTCACCAGAATTCGCTTGCGGTGGTGCGGCGCTGCGTGTGAACCCATCCCGAGGCTCCTTCAGGCGGCCGACGCCGTCCGCGCCTGCCGCGCCGGGCACCCGAAAGGCCATGAACCGCGGCGGAGCGGACCGCACTTCGCGAAGGAACATCCTCGCCCGCCGCACTGCGCGACGCCATCCCCCGGACAGGCCGCGAACCGGAAGGCCCGCTCCGCCGACCGCCTCAGAACTCGCTGTCGATGCCGGTCACGACCGCGGGGCCCAACGGGGCGTCCTGCTCCGCCAGGCCGCTGTCCCGCAGAGCCCGGGAGACCAGCCGTACGGCTTCGGCCTCGGCCTGCAACCGGTCGGGGGCCTCGACCTCCACCCGGGCGGCGAACATGCCGTCCTCCTCCATGGTCAGCACACTCAGCTCCTCGCTCTCCCCGAGCTCGGTGTTCCTGGGATCCTGCGGCCGAAGCCTTCGTCCGATGTCGGAGCGGACGTTGTCGGGCACTCCGTGCAGGAACGTGCCGGGGACGGTGATGACGTAGGTGGTCACGGGGACTCCTTTCTGACGTCCTACCCGGTTCCCCGTGAGGGCGATCGGAACCGAAGGAGCAGGGAGCACTCCGGATGTGGAGGGGGCGTGTCGCCCGGCGTGGTTTTCTGAAACCGTCCGCGCATGGTCCTCGGGTTCGCGGGTAAACGCGGCCAGAACACCTGAATCTCGGGATGGGCGGAAGATGACGACGTCGGTGACGGCTGGCACAGGTACGGCAGAGCTGGAGGGGGAGCACTCCGGACGGAGCGCCGATGAGCTCGGCCATGCCCTCCGTGACGCCGACGGCCACCTGCTCGTCCCCCTCGACCTCGCGGGGAACTGACCAGGGAGTGAAGATCGGTTACGAGGATCAGGACTGCCGAGGCGGCCACAGAGCCCGCCTGAGGACCGGCCCCCGGGTAGACGTGCTGTCTTACGGCCGTGGGCGACGGGTGAAGATCGGATCGTCGCTCTGACCGTGTTCCCGGCGTTGCCCTGGGCAACGGCCGGCGGCAGACGACCTGTATGGAGTGGGGAGGCCGGGGCGAGAGTGATCTCGGGGACTGAGGCTGCCGAGCTGGTGTCGACGGCGGCGGCCGCCGCCGAGACGGCGTGGCAGCACTGGGAGCCGTCGGTCCTCCTCGTGGAGGACGATCCCGGCGACGCGATGCTGGTGGAGGAACTGGTCGTCGACGGTGCCGTGAAGATGCGGTTGCGCTGGGTGCGGTCGATGACCGAGGCCGCCGAGGTGCTGGCCACCGAGACACCCGACTGCGTCCTGCTCGACCTGCACCTGCCCGACGCCCACGGTCTGGAGGCGGTCTCCCTGGTCCAGGGGCTGGCCGAGCAGGTCGCCATCGTGGTCCTCACCGGCCTCGCCGAGGAGCAGACCGGCCTCGCCGCGGTCGCCGCCGGCGCACAGGACTACCTGGTCAAGGGCCGGGTGGAGCCCGAACTGTTCGGGCGGGCGGTGCGCTACGCGATCCAGCGCAAGCAGACCGAGCAGGCAGCGGTGGCCCTCCAGGCCGGAGCGCTCCAGGCACAGGAGAACGCCCGCCTGGAGCGCGGACTCCTGCCCCGCCCCCTGCTGCGCGCCGAGGGCGTCCAGGTCGTGGCCCGCTACCGGCCCGGACGGGCACAGACACTGCTGGGCGGCGACTTCTACGACATCGTCCAGAGCGCCGACGGCACCCTTCACGCCCTCATCGGGGACGTCTCCGGGCACGGCCCGGACGAAGCGGCCCTGGGCGTCGCCCTGCGGATCGCCTGGCGCACCCTCGTCCTCAGCGGCATCACCGGCGCACAGCAGATGGCCCGCCTCGAGGAACTGCTGATGGCCGAACGGGCCCGCGACGAGGTCTTCGCGACCCTCGTGACCCTGGCCGCCGTCCCGGGAGAGCAGCAGGCCCACATCGTACGAGCCGGTCACCACGGCCTGCTTCAGCGCACCGGCACTGACGTGGAGTGGGTGGAGGTGCCCGGTGGACCGGCGCTGGGCATGGTCCCGGGCGGCGCGAGCTGGCCGACGGCGGTACTGCCGGTACCGGCGGGGACATCGGTGGTGCTCTTCACCGACGGCCTCTTCGAAGGGCACGTCAGCCGGGGCACGGAACGCCTCGGCGAGGAAGGGCTGCTGGCCCTCGCCCGGGAGGGAGCCGCCCTGGAGGCGGAGCCCTTCGTGGACCGGCTGATAGAGAAGGCCGAGAGCCTCGCCGAGGCGCAGGGCGGCCTGGCCGACGATGTGGCCGTCGTCCATCTGAACTGGAACTGAGTGAGTGGGAACGTGGAGTCGGAGCACACGGTGAGGCGAGGGATGGGCGCGGCGTGGAGCGGACGCCGACTGACGGTGCAGGGCTGGTTCTACCTGCTGCTGGCCGTCATGACGCTGCTGGTGGTGATCGGCAGCGTGGTCGGCGCCACCCTGCTCGGCCGGACGGCGGAGGTGAGCGACCACCTGCTGCGCCGCGTCCAGCCCGCCCAGACCGAGGCGTACCGGCTGCAGGCGGCGCTGGTCAACCAGGAGACGGGCATCCGCGGTTACGCGATCACCGCGGACCGGCAGTTCCTCGCCCCCTACACCCAGGGCAAACGGGACGAGACGGGCTCGGCCGCCCGGCTGCGCGAGTTCATCGGCGACCGGCCCGCACTGCTGGCGGACCTCAGGGCGATCGAGGGCCAGGCGGCCGACTGGCGCCGCACCTACGCCGAACCCCTGGCCGCCACGGTCACCCCCGGCCGTCCCAAACCGCTGGACCAGCAGAAGGCCGATCAGGGCAAGAAGGAGTTCGACCGGCTGCGCGCCCTGTGGAACAAGCAGAACGCCGACCTGACGAAGGCGGTGGACCAGGGTCGTTCCCATCTCGCTCATGAGCGTGCCGTGCGCAACTGGGTCCTGGCCGCGATGGTCGCGGTCTTCCTGCTGGCCGGAGTCGCCAGCGCCGTCCTGGTCCGCGTGCTGGTGACGCGGCCCCTGGAGGCGCTGGGCACGGCGTCCAGGCGGGTGTCGGGAGGCGACTTCGCCCACGTCATCACCAGCGGCGGCCCGGCCGACCTGACCGCGGTGGCCAACGCCGTCGAGGGCATGCGCTGGCACATCGTGGCCGAACTCGAGGCCTCCCGCGAACAACAACAGGAACTGGCGCGGCAGGCCGACGACCTGGACGAGCAGGCCGTGGAACTGCGCCGCTCCAACGCCGAGCTGGAGCAGTTCGCCTACGTCGCCTCCCACGACCTGCAGGAGCCGTTGCGCAAGATCGCTTCCTTCTGCCAGCTGCTGGAGAAGCGCTACGGCGACAAGCTCGACGACCGCGGCCGGCAGTACATCGACTTCGCCGTCGACGGGGCCCGGCGCATGCAGGTCCTCATCAACGACCTGCTGACCTTCTCCCGGGTCGGGCGGGTCAACGACGCACGGGTGCCGGTCGGTCTCGGCCTGGCGCTGGACAAGGCGCTGGCCAACCTCGGGACGGCCGTCGAGGAGTCCGACGCCCGCGTCGACCGCCCGGAACAGCTGCCCGAGGTCGTCGGGGACCCGACCCTGCTGACCATGCTCTGGCAGAACCTGGTCGGCAACGCCCTCAAGTTCCGCCACCCCGACCGCGCTCCACACGTGTCCATCACCTGCGGAACGGACCCGGACGAGCCCGGCAGTCTGCTGATGTCCGTCACGGACAACGGCATCGGCATTCCCGAGCAGTTCACGGAGAAGGTGTTCGTCATCTTCCAGCGGCTGCACGGCCGGGACGCCTACGGTGGCACCGGCATCGGTCTGGCACTGTGCAAGAAGATCGTGGAACAACACGGTGGCAGGATCTGGATCGACACCGCTCACACGGACGGCACGCGTTTCTGCTTCACCCTTCCGTCCATCGCCGAGAGCCCGGAGGCGTCCGGTGTCGGCAGCGAGGATAAGGTTCTGGCATGACCACCCCAGCCGCCAACCCCATTGACGTGCTCCTCGTCGAGGACGACCCCGGCGACGAGCTGATGACCCGTGAGGCGTTCGAGGACAACAAGATCGGCAACACGCTTCATGTGGTCCGGGACGGCGAGGAGGCACTGGACTTCCTCTACCGACGCGGCGACCACGCGGAAGCGCCGCAGCCGGACCTCATCCTGCTCGACCTCAACCTCCCCAAGTACGACGGGCGTCAGGTCCTGGAGAAGATCAAGTCCGACCCGGAGCTGGCCCACATCCCCGTCGTCGTCCTCACCACCTCCGCGGCCGAGGAGGACATCCTGCGCAGCTACAAGCTCCACGCCAACGCCTATGTCACCAAGCCGGTCGACCTGGACCAGTTCATCGCCGCGGTCCGTCAGATCGACGACTTCTTCGTCCAGGTCGTGCGCCTGCCACGCCACTTCTGAAGCCGCGCGACCAGCATCCCGGCGCAGGAAGGCGAAACCTGCCGACAGGGGTACCCGGCCCCGGATGGCCCCTTCATCGGCGCGGGTGGGCTGGAAGGGAAGCTTTCCTGCCCCTCCAGCCGACGGCCGCGGCCGTGTCTCAACCGCGCTCGCGAAGGCACGCCTCCAACTCCGCGGCCTTGCCCACCGTGCCAGTCGCGCGGCGCGTCCTGCAGCGGCTCCAGCCCGCCGGCCTCCCGGACCTGGGCGATGAGCGGCGCGTCTGCTCCAGCAGACAGCCGCCCCGCCTGAGCTGACGCGTCAGCCGGGCGTCCCGTACGTCGGCCTCGTCGTAGACGCGATATCCGGTCACCGCGTCACGGCGCGGCCACACCAGCCCGGCGCGCTCCCCTTTGCGCAGCTTCGCGGGCCGGATCCCGACCGCGCCGGCGAGCGGCCCGATGAACATGCCCCCGGCCCCGCCCCCGGCCCAGAAGCGGACGTGGACCCGGCGGCGGACCCGGCCCCTGACCCGATGCGGCGGACCCAGCGCCTGACCCGGCGGCGGGCCCGCCCCCGGCCCCGGCCCGATGCGGCGGACCCGGCCCCTGACCCGGCTGCGGACCCGGCGCCTGGCCCGGAGGCGGACTCGGCCCCGGACCCGGTATGCGCGGCGGACGCGGACTCCGTTGACGGTGTCCAGATCGCGCAGCGCCCGCTCGGGCCTGGGGGCCGTCGGTCGTCGAGGAGTTCGGCCTGGCTCTCGTCGATGAGGCGGAACGCGTCCTCGAAGGCGCCCTCTTTCACGGCCCGCAGTGCTGACGGCCTCCGTCTCGCGGGCGGCCGAACTCGCGTGTGACTCACCATCGTTCGTTCGAACCTACGAAGTTCCCCCGCAGTGGGTTACTGATCGCGCCCCGCACTGGTAGGAAACATTCCTAACAATCAGGTCTGGACCAACTCTCCACCCCCCACCTCCACTTGGAGTCCCCGTGGAACCTGACACAGTGCACCCGTCCGCCCACCCGTCCCGCCGCACCCTCCTCGCCCTGATGGGAGCGGCGACCTGCGTCGGCGTGATCGGTTCGGCGCCCGCCCAAGCGGCACCCGCGGCCGCACCGGGTCTCGACGACCCCGCGAAGAAGGAGATCGCCATGAAGCTGGTGTCGAGCGCGGAGAACTCCTCGCTCGACTGGAAGGCGCAGTACAAGTACATCGAGGACATCGGCGACGGTCGCGGTTACACCGCCGGCATCATCGGCTTCTGCTCCGGCACCGGAGACATGCTCGACCTCGTCCAGCTGTACGCCGACCGCAAGCCCGGCAACGTCCTCGCCAAATACCTGCCGGCCCTGCGCCGTGTCGACGGCACCGACTCGCACAGCGGCCTGGACCCGAACTTCCCCGACGACTGGCGCAAGGCCGCCCGGGACACGGCGTTCCAGCAGGCGCAGAACGACGAACGCGACCGTGTCTACTTCAACCCGGCCGTCAAGCAGGGCAAGGCGGACGGGCTGCGCGCGCTCGGCCAGTTCGCCTACTACGACGCCATCGTCATGCACGGCGACGGCGGCGACTCGACCAGCTTCAGCAGCATCCGACGCCGGGCCCTGAGCCACGCCAAACCCCCGGCGCAGGGCGGCAACGAGACGACGTATCTGAACGCCTTCCTCGACGCGCGCGTGTGGGCGATGAAGCAGGAGGAGGCGCACAGCGACACCAGCCGGGTCGACACCGCCCAGCGCGTCTTCCTGCGCCAGGGCAACCTCGATCTGAACCCGCCGCTGGACTGGAAGGTCTACGGCGACAGTTACCACATCGGCTGACAGGCGAGGGGTGGCGGTCCGGTGCGTCATGGCGCACCGGACCGTCTGCCGTGAAAACCCTCTCGACGGAGCGTGTTTGCCGTCGGAGCGAGCGGTAACGCGATGTCCATGAGTGAATCGAACGAGCAGACGAACCAAGATTCCGCCAGCACCCGGACCGCCGCGGCGAAGGCCCGGCGTACCACGGCGAAGGCCACAGCTCCGGCGACCAAGGCGGCCGACAAGGCCGCCGCGAAGACGGATGACGCTGCGTCAGCGGGCAAGGAGGCGACGGCGCGGGCGGCCAAGACGGCGAGCGGGGCCGCGCAGACCGCGGCCAAGAGCGTCGAGGCCGGCCGCCAGACCGTCATCGCCGCCTCGGGACAGGCCGCGGCCGTCGCCAAGACGGCATGGACGGTGATCGCCCAGCGCAAGCTCATCGCCGCAGGCGTGGGCGCGGGCCTGACCGCGCTGACCGCCACCTCGTACGCGGTCGGCCGACGCTCGGGACGTCACACACACGGTCCGATCACCCGCTTGACCGGCGGGCGGATCTGACGGGGACGAGCGGCCCCGCAGGCATCCTCGGGGGCGGGGGCGTACCGACTTCTTGTCACTGTTCTCGCGACAGCAGGTCGGTGAGACGGGCGCCCGCCGCCCACCGCCGCAGAGCGGAACCGTCGAGCAGGCGGATCGTCCGCTCCCTGCGTGCCCACCGGATGTCGCGGGCGGTGAAGACGCCGCGATGTACGACCACACGCAGCGGCGACACCTGGTCCCCGCGGTGGGGGTGCGGATGCGGCTCGTCCTCGTCGGGGAGGGGTTCCGCCACCGGCCGGAAGGCCACGTCGATGCGACGGCCGGCCGCGTCCCGGGCGCACAGGCGCGGCCGGTCCGGCGCGGGCATCAACCGCACCCGCCACCCGTCCCGGCGCAGCATCCGCGCCACCGCCAACGCGAGTTGCTGGGTGTCGAGTTCGAGCAGTTCGTCCGCGGTGTAGTAGCCCAGACGACGGCGAGCGCCAGGGCGCCCGTGCCGTATCGAGGCCGCGACGAGCAGGGCCAGGCAGGCCACACCGGCAACGGGGACGACGATCCCGGCGGCGCGATACCCCGCGGCGAGCACGGCCGCCACCGCGCACACGGCCGCCACGACACCGGCGAAGGCGGGCAGCACCTCACGGAAGCTGGGCCCGTACCGTCCCTGGGCCCGCAGCGCGCGCACGACGTGCCGTTTCTGCGATCGGCGCGACGGGAAGCGGCCGGACGTCCACGATAGGCGTGCCACAGCCCCCGCCCTCCCCATGCCGCCGGTCCGCACCCGTCACCTCACGGATACCCAGCGCGCGGCCAAGTGCCGTGAAAGCGGGGGGAATTCGGCCATTCGCGCCGAGCGCACAGAAGCGTCAGGGGGCGCGCGGGACGGCGCCATGAGACCTCTGCCCCCGAGGTGGACCTCCGCAGCGGCGCAGGTCGCCTGCACCGACCCGGTTGCGAGTGCTCGCTCACAGGCGAGGCTGGATACATGGCCACCGGGGCACACGGGAAGGACAGGACGGCCGAATGAACACGCCCCAGAACGGCACGGAGCGGGCGGCCGACCAGCGAGGAGAGCAGGACATGGCAGGGGCGGAGGACACGGGGACCCTCGGGGGACCACCCTCGGCAGTACCCGCTGCGGGGCTCACCCGGGCGCTGGAAGCCATCGGGACCGCGGCGTACGTCGTGGACGAAGAGGGCCACGTCATCGCCGTGAACACCCACGCCGAGCAGCTGCTGCTCCGCCCCGCCCAGGAGATGCTCGGCTTCGACGCGCACGACCTGCTGCACCGGGACGCCCACGGCCACCCCTTGCCGCGGAGCCGTTGCAGCATGCGGCAGGCGTTCCACGCCGGGCACACCGCCCAGGCCGACCGGGACCACTTCGAGTGCGGCGACGGATCCCTGCTGCCCGTCTCGTGGCTGATCACGCCGTACGCCGTGGACGGCCTGGAGGCCGGCACGCTCGTGCTCGTCCACGCCCACCGCTCGCCGGAGACGGACAGCCCACCGGAGCAGGCGGCCCCGCAGATGCCGGAACTGGAGCGGCTCGCCCTGCTGGCCGAGACCACCACCCGCCTGACGTCCACGCTCGACGTCGAGGAGACGCTGCGGCGGCTGGTCACCCTGGTGGTGCCCCGGCTCGCGGACTGGGCCGTCGTCGACCTGATCACCGAGCGCGACGAGGTGTGGCGCAGCGCGGTCGTCCACGCGGAGGGCGACACCCTGGTGCGCCACGAGGACCTTCAGGGACCGATGCCGCCGGTCCCGGAGGAATCGCCGATGCCCCTGTCCAGAGCCCTGCGCGGAGTCGCCTCCACCCTGGCCGGCCCGCAGACCTACCAGCGGGAACCGGATTCCGGTATCGCGGTGGAACAGCGCCGCCTGTTCGAGGCCACCGGCATCAGGTCCGCCGCCATCGCCCCCATCCGCAGCACACGTGCCGTCCTGGGTGCCCTGACCCTGGGCCGGGCCAAGGATCCGGTGGACTTCACCCCGGTCGATCTCCCACTGATCGAGGACATCGCCCGCCGTGCCGGCCTGGCCCTGGACAACGCGCGTCTCTACCAGCGTCAGCGCAAGGTCGCCGAGACCATGCAGAACCACCTGCTGCCCCAGATGCCGCCCGTGCCCGGCCTGCAGATGACGGCGCGCTATCTGCCCGCTCCCGACGCCTCACAGGTCGGCGGCGACTGGTACGACGCCTTCACGCTCTCCGACGGCGCCACCGCGCTGGCGGTGGGAGACGTCGTCGGCCACGACCTGGAGGCCGCGGCCGGCATGGCACAACTGCGCAACATGCTCCGCGCCTACGCCTGGTCCCACCAGGACCCGCCGAGCCGGATCGTCGCCCGGCTCGACGCGGCGGTCATGCACATCACCGATGTCACCATGGCCACCATGATCTTCGCCCGGATCGAGGAGAGGGACGACGGCCACTGGGAACTCACCTGGACCAACGCCGGCCACCCGCCCCCCCTTCTGATCAGCCATGACGGCCTGGCCACCTACCTCACCGACGGCCACGGCATCCTCCTGGGCACCGGAGTCCAGGCGCCCCGCACCGACGCGACCGCCCTGCTCCCGCCCGGCTCCACCCTGCTGCTGTACACCGACGGCCTGATCGAGGCGGCCGGCCGTTCCCTCGACGAGGGTCTGCAGCACCTGCGCCGGCACGCGGCCGCCCTCGCCCACCGCCCGCTGGCCTCCTTCACCGACCAGGTGCTGCGCCGGGTCAGATACGTCCGCAACGACGACGACGTCGCCCTGCTCGCCATACGGGCACCCGGCAGAACGTGATGCGGACAGCCGGCCGGGCACCCGCACGGGGCACCCCGCGCCACCTCGGCGACTCCCGACCGTGATAGACAACGCCGTGGACCCACGGGCCGTTTGCGCCCGGCACCCCGGTGACCGCCCGACAACAGGACTTGATGCAAGTGATTCTGAAGACCTTCCGCTGGGCGTTCGCGGTCACCGCGCTCGGCCTGGCCGCAGGAGTGCTGTACGACGGCTGGGCCGCGTTCGGGATCGTGGCGATCCTGGCCGTGCTGGAGATCTCCCTGTCGTTCGACAACGCGGTGGTCAACGCCGGAATCCTGAAGAAGATGAATGCCTTCTGGCAGAGGATCTTCCTCACCGTCGGCGTGCTGATCGCCGTGTTCGGCATGCGGCTGGTCTTCCCGGTCGTGATCGTCGCGATCACCGCGAAGCTCAATCCGTACGACGCGGTCCAGCTGGCCTTGACCGACAAGGACCGTTACCAGGAGCTGGTCACCGACGCGCACCCGGCGATCGCCGCGTTCGGTGGCATGTTCCTGTTGATGATCTTCCTGGACTTCATCTTCGAGGACCGGGACATCCAGTGGCTGGCCTGGCTGGAGCGGCCGCTGGCCAAGCTCGGCAAGGTCGACATGCTGTCGGTCTGCATCGCGCTGGTCGTCCTGCTGATCACCGCCTTCACCTTCGCGACCCACGCCCACCAGCACGGCGGCGCGCACGTCGACAAGGCACAGACCGTCCTGATCTCCGGCATCGCGGGCCTGATCACCTACATGGTCGTCGGCGGCCTCTCCGGCTACTTCGAGAACCGGCTCGAGGACGAGGAGGAACGCGAGGAGCAGGCCGAACGCTCCGGCGGGACCGGTTCGCCGGTCAAGCTGGCCGGCCAGGCCGCGTTCTTCATGTTCCTCTACCTGGAGGTCCTGGACGCCTCCTTCTCCTTCGACGGCGTGATCGGCGCGTTCGCCATCACCAACGACATCGTCCTGATGGCGCTGGGCCTGGGCATCGGCGCGATGTACGTCCGCTCGCTGACCGTGTACCTGGTCCGCCAGGGCACCCTCGACGACTACGTCTACCTGGAGCACGGCGCCCACTACGCGATCGGCGCCCTCGCCGTGATCCTCATGGTCACCATCCAGTACCAGATCAACGAGATCATCACCGGCCTCGTCGGTGTCGTCCTGATCGGCTGGTCCTTCTGGTCCTCCGTGCGCCGCAACAAGGCGCTCGCGGCGACCGAGCGCGCGACGGAGGCGGACTCGGTTTCGGTGTCGTAGGCCCGAGCCCTCCGCCTCGCCGTCCCGTTCTGCCATGCCCACGGCGAACCGGGGCATCCGACGGGGTATGAAGGCGATGCCGACACGGCGCCTGACGCGCCTGATGATGGTTCTGGCGCTGCTGCCCCTCGCCGGGGCGTGCAGCGACGAGCACGACGGGGGATCCGGCGGCCCGTCGGCGGCGGGGGCACTCCGCTTCGCGGGCTCAGGCGAGCACGTGGTGATCGCCACCGACAACGGCCTGCGGCTGCGCCCGGCCGACGGCCGCGGCGTCGCCGTCGACGACCGCGTCGCCGAGCACTGGTCCCATCACGGGAAGGTGTGGACGCTCGACCTGTCGTGCGGCGACCGGAACGTGGGCGACGGGGCCTGTCCCCGGATGCCGTACGTGGAGATCCCCGACGGTGTGAGCGTCACGGCCACCGCCCGCAACGCCGGCGTCGACGTGGCGGGCGTCGCCGCCGCGCTGGACATCACGACCGTCAACGGCGACGTGACGGTGACCCGTTCGGGACGCGACGACGCCGACGTACGGCTGTCCACCCGCAACGGCTCGGTCCGCGCGACGAGCGTGGCAGCGGGGCGACTGCACGCGGCGACCACGAACGGCGACGTGGTCGTCGGATGCGCCGCAGTCCCGTCGGGCGTCAGCGCCGCGACCGTCAACGGCTCGGTCGACGTCACCGTGCCCCACGACAGCCCGCCCTACCGGGTCACCGCGTCCACCGACAACGGCCGCGCCACAGTGGCCGTCCCCGTACGCGACGCCGACCGGGGCCACACCATGACGCTGACCACGGTCAACGGAGACGTCGACGCCCGCCGGGACTGACCTTCCGCAGGCCGCGGCGGCGAGCGGACCGTTGCAGACGCCGGCAGTGGTTTGAGCTTGCTTCGCCAGGGCAGACGGCGGGTCAGGTGCTTGGGATCACAGGCCCACCGCGGAAGCGGCCGAATGCGGCTCTCCTTGGTGCGTGCCGCCCAGGCCTCTCCCGCGACAGTCCGAGTGACGCGGCGGCCGGTACCGCCCGCACTCCCACTGCGCACATGGAGGAGCGAATCATGCTCATGGCCCACCCTGCTCTGCTCACCGACCTGCTCGAGCGTTACGAGGCGCTGCATGTCCTGCACGCGGAGGACGGCAGCGTCGGAGCGCGCCAGCGTCTCGAGGACGTGTCCTACACCTTGTGCATCGCCACGGGTACCCGCGACATCGAGTCCGCCCTGGCGGCGGCGCGGCGCCAGCTGTCCGGCACCCGCCCCAAGGGCGACTCTTTGGTGGCGGGTGCGTGACGTGAGTGGCATCAGCCGACCGGGTACTCGGGTGACCCGCCGAACACCGGCCGGAGGCCGCCCGCTGCGCCAGGGGCAGTCACCTGCCGAGAACCCGAGAACCTAAGGAGCCCCTGAACATGACGGACGTGTCCGGTACCGGTCCCGCTCCGGCGGACGACCGCAAGGTGCTCACCAACCGCCAGGGCCACCCGGTCCACGACAACCAGAACCAGCGCACCGTCGGCGCCCGCGGGCCCGCCACCCTGGAGAACTACCAGTTCCTGGAGAAGATCAGCCATTTCGACCGGGAACGCATCCCCGAGCGCGTCGTCCACGCGCGCGGCGTGACCGCCTACGGCTACTTCGAGTCCTACGGCGCCTGGGGCGACGAGCCGATCAGCCGGTACACCCGGGCCAAGCTGTTCCAGGAGCGCGGCAAGCGCACCGACCTGGCCGTACGCTTCTCCACGGTCATCGGCGGGCGCGACTCCTCCGAGGCCGCCCGTGACCCCCGCGGCTTCGCCGTGAAGTTCTACACCGAGGACGGCAACTGGGACCTGGTCGGCAACAACCTGGGCGTCTTCTTCATCCGGGACGCGATCAAGTTCCCGGACGTCATCCACGCCCTCAAACCCGACCCGGTCACCTTCGAGCAGCAGCCGCGCCGCATCTTCGACTTCATGTCGCAGACACCGGAGTCGATGCACATGCTGGTCAACCTGTTCAGCCCGCGCGGCATCCCCGCGGACTACCGCCACATGCAGGGCTTCGGCGTCAACACCTACAAGTGGGTCAACGCCGACGGTGAGACGAAGCTGGTCAAGTACCACTGGATGCCCAAGGTGGGCGTCCGCTCGATGACCGAGGAGGACGCCGCCAACGTGCAGGCCGACTCGCTCGGCCACGCCACCAAGGACCTGTACGAGGCGGTCGCCCGGGGGGAGTACCCGGAGTGGGAGCTCCTGGTCCAGATGATGGACGATCACGACCATCCCGAGCTGGACTTCGATCCGCTGGACGACACCAAGACCTGGCCCGAGCAGGAGTTCCCGCCGCAGCCGGTGGGCCGGATGGTGCTGGACCGGATGCCGGACGACTTCTTCGCCGAGAACGAGCAGATCTCCTTCGGCACCGGTGTCCTCGTCGACGGACTGGACTTCTCCGACGACAAGATGCTGGTGGGCCGGACCTTCTCCTACAGCGACACCCAGCGCTACCGGGTCGGCCCGAACTACCTCCAGCTCCCCGTCAACCAGGCCAAGAACGCCGAGGTGCGCACCAACCAGCGTGACGGGCAGATGGCGTACCACGTGGACGGCGGGGGCGAGAACCCGCACGTCAACTACGAGCCGTCCATCACCGGTGGCCTGCGCGAGGCGCAGTACCCCACGCACGACGAACAGGGCCCGGAGATCCATGGCCGGCTCACCCGTAAGCGCATTCCCCGCACCAACGACTACCTGCAGGCGGGCCAGCGGTACCTGCTCCTGGAGGAGTGGGAGCGCGACGACCTGGTGAAGAATTTCACCGACCTGCTCGCCCAGTGCGATCGCCCCGTGCAGGAACGGATGGTGTGGCACTTCCTGCTGGTCGAGAACGACCTCGGCCTGAGGGTCGGCGAGGGCCTGGGCATCAGTCCCGAGGACGTCGCCGGTCTGGAGCCGCTGGCCAGTCAGGACCTCACCGACGAGGACCGCAAGCGGCTGTCGAACCTGGGCAAGAACCCGCCGCGGGACGTCGAGGGTCTGACGATGACCCACTGTGTGCCGGACGAACGCCACGTCGTGACCCGCTGAGCCGCGGTGGACCAGGGCGGCACCGGTAGCGGGGGCGACAGCATGAGATCGTTGGGCCACCGGACTTCGAGAGGCGACCCGACGATGGACGAAGTGGAGCCGGCCGGCTCCGGCACCGCGGCGCGGGCACTGGCCCGGCTGGCCGTGCTCTGCCTGGCAGGAGTGGTCGCGGCCGTGGTGGCCGCGGGCCAGTGGCTGCTCCTGCTGCTGGGTCTCGTGGGCCTCGCCCTGGCCGGTGCCGGCATCTGGTGGGCGCTGGCCCACCGGGGCCTGGCGCGGCTGTGCGGCGCCCTGCTGGCGGTGGCCGCGCCCGTCGCCGTCCTGGTCCTGTACGCCGTGTCCGGCATGTGGCCGTTCGCGGCGTCGGCGCTGGGCCTGTGGGTGGCGGCACTGGCCAGCGCCAGAAGCGCGCTGCGCCGGCTGCGGGCGCCCCGAGGCGTGCACACGCGTCCGGTACGGCCGCCCCGCCGACCGGTGCTGATCATGAATCCGCGCTCGGGTGGCGGCAAGGTCGTCGAGCACGCGCTGGTGGAGCGGGCCGAGGCGTTGGGCGCCCGGGTGATCCTGCTCGACGTGGACAGCAGCCCCGATCCGGCGGCGCTGGCCCGCCAGGCCCTCGCGGAGGGCGCGGATCTGCTCGGCGTGGCAGGCGGGGACGGTACGCAGGCCCTGGTGGCGGGGGTGGCCGCGGAACACGGTGTGCCGTTCATGGTCCTCGCCGCCGGGACCCGCAACCACTTCGCGATGGACCTGGGGCTGGACCGCGACGACCCGGCGAGCGGTCTCGATGCCCTCACGCACGGCGTGGAGATCCGTGTCGATCTGGGCGACGTGGCGGGCCGGCCGTTCGTGAACACGGTCTCGTTCGGGACGTACGCGGAGATCGTGCAGAGCCCTGAATACCGCGATGCCAAGGCGTCCACCACGCTCGACCTGCTGCCGGACCTGCTGGTCGGTGAGGCCGGGGCACAGCTGACCGCCACGGCGGACGGCCGCCGACTCGAGGCCCCGCACGCGCTGCTGGTGAGCAACAATCCCTACGCACAGGCCGGCCCGATGGGCGTCGGCCGGAGAGCGCGCCTCGACGAAGGCCGGCTCGGTGTGATCAGTTTGCGGATCGACGGCCCGGTGCAGGCAGCCGAACTCGCGCTGCTGGGGGAGCGGGCCAGCGGGATCACCTCGTCGACCTCGCGACGGGTGACCGTCGCGGCCGACGCGGAGACGATCGCGGTGGCCGTGGACGGAGAAGCGCTGCTGCTGCCCCAGCCGGTCGTGTGCACCGTACGACCCAGAGCCCTGCGGGTGCGGGTACCGAGAAGCCGTCCCGGCGCGCCGTACACTGCCCCCTCCGTCGACTGGCGCCGTGTCGTGCGCCTCGCCCTCGCCCGGACTCCCGTTCCGGCCGTCAAGAACCAGGAGCAGAGCGATGCTTGACCGACCGCACCGCGAACAGCGGACCTCCCGGGAGTTGTTGCGGGATCTCGCCGCCCTCGACCAGGCGCTGTACGAGGCCGTCACGGTCACCAGGACACCGGCTCTCGACCACGCCCTGCGGCAGTTGTCGGCGGCGGCGGACCACTCCAAGATCTCGTTCACCATCGCCGGACTGCTCGCTCTGTTCCCCGGCCGGTCCCGGCGCGCCGCCGCCCTCGGAGTAGCGGCCATCGGCGTCGCGTCGGCGAGCGCGAACATGCTCGGCAAGCGCCTGGTGCGCCGGCCGCGCCCGCACCGGGCCGAGAACTCGCCGTTCCCGGGACGGCATGTGCCGATGCCCGAGTCCGCGTCCTTCCCCTCGGGGCACACGGCGTCCGCGGTCGCCTTCGCGGCGGCGGTCGGACCCGCGCTTCCCGTCGCCACGGTGCCGCTCGGCCTGCTGGCCTGCGCGGTCGGCTACTCACGGATCCACACCGGCGTCCACTACCCGGGCGATGTCGTCGCCGGTGCGGTCCTGGGCACCGGTGCGGCGGCCGCGGTCCTGGCGGCCGCCGGATGGCACGGCGGCGGTCTCCGTCCCTCACGTCGGGCCGGCTGAACGACCTCAGGGGGAGCGTGGGTCAATCCGCTTGCCGAGCGCTGTCCTCGAGGTCCGCGGCGGGTTCGTCCGCGTCGGGTGAGGTGTAGAAGACCGAGGTCCCCTGCTTGGTGCGCTGGGCCTGGTTCCTCGCGACAAGTCCCTCGAGCGTGGTGCGTACGACGGTGGTCTTGATCGTGCGCTCGGGGTGCTGCCGGCCGAGCTCCGTGGAGATCTCGGCCGCTGAGCGGGGCTCCTTCTGCTCCGCCAGATGCTTTCGGACAAGCTCCACGAGTGTGGGCTCCGCCCCTGCGGCCGACGCCTTGGCGGCTCGCTTCCCCGCGGTCTTCTTTCCGGCCGGTGCGGCGGATTTCCGGGCGCCCGGTCGCTCGCCCGGGGCGGCGGCCCTCTTACGGGGAGCGGGCACCGTGGCGGGCGGGGTGGCGGACGAACCGGCGCTCGGCGAGGTGCCCAGCACCTGCTGGATGTTCAGCAGGACGGTGTGGTCGCGCTGCAGGGCGGCCAACTGACCCTGGAGTGCCTCGATTTCCCCGCTGAGGCGCTCTTGTTCCTTGAGGTTGCGTTCGAGGTCGCCGGCCACCTGACTGCTGTACTGCGAGGTCAACTCGGTGGTTTCGGGAGCGGATTCGGACATGGGCTCACACCTCTTCCTGGGGCCCGAGCGTGCTGCGTCGCTGCTTCCGGAGGTGCTGAGGCAGCTTCTGCCGCACGCCTATGTGCAAGTGATACTACGCAGGACACGTGTCTTGTTCTGTGCTTGTGCCGCAGCGGCTGGGTGGGGCATCCCGTGATGCCGACGAACATCGGTAGGTTGGCCGCCATGGTGGTGGGCACGGAGGAGACCCGGCTGATCGTCCTGCGCGGCAACTCCGCCTCGGGGAAGTCGAGCATCGCCGAGGGGCTGCGTGACCGGTTCGGCCGTGGCCTGGCCCTGGTCGGTCAGGACAACCTGCGCCGGATCGTGCTCCGAGAGCGCGACCGGCCCGGCGCCGCGAACATCGGTCTGATCGAACTGACCGCACGCTACGCGCTGGAGGCCGGGTTCCACGTGGTGGTGGAGGGCCTGCTGTACGCGGACCACTACGGCGAGATGCTCGCCCGGCTACGGGCCGACCATCGTGGCCCGACCCACGGCTACTACCTGCACGTGCCGTTCGAGCAGACTCTCGCCCGCCACGCCACCAAGCCGATCGCCGACGAGGTGAGCGAACCGCAACTTCGGGACTGGTACCGGGAGTTGGATTTGTTGCCCGGCGGCGTCGAGACCGTCATCGGCCCCGACAGCACCCTCACCGACACGGTGGACCGCGTCATGCGGGAAACCGGCCTGGCCGAACTTCCCCCACGCGATCGCTGAACGGGTCCCGCCCCGTCCTGTCTTGCATCCGGTGGACCGCCTTGATCGGGGTACACGGCTCGGCATGACACACACTGACGACCCCACTGCGGCCCGGGCCGCGAGGCAACTGCGCCGTATACGGGCCTTCTACGCGGCCGGTGTCGTCCTGTGGACGGCGTCGTCGGCCTGGACGATGTGGGCTTCCCCCGGCAGCCGTCCCATGTGGACCTCCTTGCTGCTCCTGACCGTGTTCACCGTCCTGCTGGCCATGGCCTCCCACTGGCTGCGAAACCTCGAGCCCACCACTTCGGCCCGGCCTCCCCACCACGGCCTGTTCGCCACGAGGGCCGGGCGGCACGCGGTTTCCAAGCCCTGATCACCTCGCTACGGGGTGTGGCGCCGTCGGTCGGTTGGCGGCGCGCGCCGCGTGCTGCTGGGCGCGGAACGGGTGATCTTCATCGACCGGAGCCCGGAACGCCCGGAGATGACGGAGCGGTACATCGGCAGTGAGGTCATCGACTACACGGCCACCGACGTCGGCGCGGAACTGCGCGAACGCACCGGGAGCCGCGGCCCCGACGTGTGCATCGAGGCGGTCGGCATGGAGGCGCACAGCGACAGCCCGGTCCACCGCCCCACCGCCGTACTGCTGGCCGTCCACGCCTGTCGCAAGGGCGGCACGGTGTTCGTGCTGGGTGTCTTCGCCGGTGCCGTCGGCAAGTTCCCGCTCGGCGCGGTCATCAACAAGGGACTGACCGTACGGGGCGCCCAGCAGCACGGCCGGCGCTACATCCCGATGCTGCCGGGAGGCTGAGCTCCTCGTTGTCCGTTTGCCCTGCGTGCAGGGGGAGACCCGGCTGCTCATGAGCGCGCTGACACGTCATCCACGTACACGAGAGAACCGGGTCCTGCGGCTGCTCGACCGGCTGGAACGGGAACCGCGGCAGGACCCGGTGATCGACGCACTGGGGGCGGGGATTCGGTCCCTGCCGCTGGGGCGCGCCCGTGACGTGCTGCACGGCAAGTGGCTGGGGCATCCCGTGCATCCGCTGCTGGTGCAGGTCCCGATCGGCAGCTGGCTGTCCGCCGCCGTCCTGGACCTGCGCAAGGGCCGCCCCCGTGAGGCGCGGCTGCTGGTGGGCGTCGGCCTGGCAGCGGCTGTCCCTGCCGCGCTGACCGGTGCCGTGGACTGGGCGGAACTGCAGCGCCCGCAGATGCGTGTCGGGCTGGTGCACGCGGTGTCCAACACGGCGGCCGTCGGCCTGTACACGGCGTCGCTCGCCTGCCGCGTCACCGGCCGTACGCGTGCGGGCCGCGCCCTCGGCTTCCTGGGACTCGTGGCAGTGGGAACCGGCGGCATGCTGGGCGGCCACCTGGCCTACCGGCAGGCCGCCGGCGCCAACCACGCCGAGGCCGTGCCCCACCTCGTCACCGAGGGCTGGCACCCGATCGGCGCGGTGGACGACTTCCCGCCCGGCCAGATGGTGCGGCGCAGTGTGGACGACGTGCCGGTGATGGTGCTGCGCCAGACCGACGGGGCGATTTACGCGCTGGCCGACCGGTGCAGCCACCTGGCGGGGCCGCTGTCCGAGGGGACGGTGTCCGACGGATGCGTGCGGTGCCCCTGGCACGGCAGCGTCTTCCGGCTCTCGGACGGCCTGAACGTCCGCGGCCCGGCCATCGCGCCCCAGCCGGCCTTCGACACACGGGTCATCGACGGACAGCTCGAGGTGCGACTGATCCGGCACGACGGGCAGGACGGACGAGAACGGCGGGACGGGGACGGCCGGGAACCGGATCGCCATCGGAACGACGCAGAACGGGGATCCGCTCATGGCCACACCCACTGACCACCACATCGGACGACGGGCCCAGGCCTTCCTCCGCCGCACCGGCCGCGACTACGCGGGCACGCACGACCGGCCCCTGCGCGGCTACCTCGCCGCCATGGCGGCGTTCGGCGCGTACACGGCGGGCTGGGCCACGGCGGTACGGCTCCGCGGGCGCCCCCTGCCCGACCGGCCGGAGCCCTGGGACGTGCTCCTGGCCTCGGTGGCCACGTTCCGGCTCAGCCGGCTGATCAGCAAGGCATCCGTCACCAGCCCGCTGCGCGCCCCCTTCACCAAGTACGTCGGTCCGCAGGGCCCCGCCGAACTCCACGAGGAGGCGCAGCCCGAGACGGGCAAGGACACCGTGGGTGAGCTGATGACCTGCCCGTTCTGCATGAGCGTCTGGGTGGCGTCGACCCTGACCGCGGGGCAGCTCCTGTGGCCTCGCGCGACACGCACCGCGATGGGCGCGCTGGCGGCGCTGGCCGGGGCGGACGCGTTGCAGCTGACCTACGGAGCGTTGGTCGACAGGACAACCGACAGCTGAACAGGGACACTGCTCATCTGTGGAGCACCTGCTTCAGACGTGCACCTGGCCGCGCTTATTTGTCGATCTCCTGGGCACTTGGGGGGCACGCCTGAGACAGGCGGGACCTTCGGCAACACATCGAGGAGCGACTGTGGCCATGCGCATCGGAGTAGAGGAGGAGTTCCACATCCTGGAAGTGGAAAGCGGGCTGCTCGTGCCACGTGCCGACGCGGTCCTGCGCAGGCTTCCCCGGCGCACCTTCACCACGGAGCTGCACCAGTCCACCGTGGAGTCGAACAGCGGGGTGCACGCCTCCCTGGCCGGCCTGTACGCCGACCTCTCCAGAACCAGACGGCGGCTCGACGCGGCCGCCTCCTCGCTGGGGCTCGCGGTCGGGGCCGCGGGCACGGCACCGCTCGCCCCCGCCGCCTCAGGACACCCCACCGCCGGCGCGCGCTATCGCCACATGGTCGAGGAGTACCGACAGGTGGCCGACGAGCAGCTCATCTGCGGCGCCCAGGTCCACGTGGACATACCCGACCGAGACACGGCGGTAGGGGTGATGTGCACGGTCTCCCCCTGGCTGCCCGTGCTGCTGGCGCTGTCCGCCAGCTCACCGTTCTGGCAGGGAGCCGACACCGGCTATGCCAGCTGGCGCACGCTGCTGTGGCAGCGCTGGCCCACCGCGGGTCCCGTCGGCTGCTTCGCCGGCGCGGCCGACTACGACGCCGCGGTGGACGACCTCGTCCGGGCCGGGGTCATCAGCGACCCGGGAATGATCTACTACGACGTCCGCCCCTCCTCGCACCTGCGGACACTGGAACTCCGTATCTGCGACGCCTGCCCGCGCGCGGAGACCGTCGTGCTCGTGGCCGGCCTGTTCCGTGCGCTGGTGACCGAGGCCCTCGAGCTCCGCGTGAGGGGTGCGGCGGAGTGCGACGGCCGCCACGAATGGCTGCGCGGCGCCTCCTGGCGGGCCGCCCGGTCCGGCCTGGAGGGCGCCCTGGTGGATCCCCGGACCCACCGGGAGGCGCCCGCCGCCGACGTCGTACGCGGGATGCTCGCCCGGCTGCGTCCCGCGCTGGAGACCCACGGCGACTGGCAGACCGTCAGGGATCTCACCGAGGCGGCCCTGGCGCGCGGCAGCGCCGCCGAGCGCATGCGCCGAATGGCTCGGGAGGAGGATCTGCTGGCCTGCACCGACCTGCTGATCACGGAGACCCGCGGCGAGCGGCGGCACCGCAGGCTCGCCCCCGTCACCCGCAGGAAGGTCCCGCGCTTCGTCGCGGGTCGGGCGGGTTCCGGCGCACCGGAGGTCATGGGCAGCTGATCCGGCTCCGCGCGGCGCGCATCGGGCTGCCCCGCCCGGCCGCCGTTTCACCCGACAAGCCCCGAGGAAAGGGTTCGTTCATGTCCAGCATTTCCGCCCGGGTCGCGACCGGCAGGCGTGATCCGGGGCTCCCGTCCCGGATCGTGACCGTCGGCTCCTGGGAAGGGGGCGGCGCATCATGTGCGGTCTGAGCGGCGAGATCCGCTTCGACGGCGAGCGGCCCGACCTGGCGGCCGTCGAGCGCATGACCGACCGGATGGCCGCCCGCGGGCCCGACGGCCGGGGCATCTGGACACAGGGCGCGGTGGCGCTGGGACACCGGCGGCTGAAGATCATCGACCTGTCCGACCTCGGCGCCCAGCCGATGACCGACGCCGACGGCGAGATCACCGGCGTCTTCAACGGCTGCGTCTACAACTACCAGGAGCTGCGCGAGGAGCTCGGGCGCCTCGGGCACCGCTTCGAGTCGACGTCCGACACGGAGGTCGTGCTCCACGCCTACCGGCAGTGGGGCACCGCCTGCGTGGAGCGCTTCTTCGGCATGTTCGCCTTCGCGCTCGTCGAGCACCGCACCGGCCGTGTCGTGCTCGGGCGCGACCGGCTGGGAATCAAACCGCTGTACCTGGCGCCCGCGCCGGGCCGCCTGCGGTTCGCCTCCTCGCTGCCCGCCCTCCTCGCCGCCGGAGACGTGGACACCTCCGTCGATCCGGTCGCCGTCCACCAGTACCTGAGCTGGCACGCCACGGTCGCTCCGCCGCGCACCGTCTTGAAGGGCGTACGCAAACTGCCGCCCGCCACCGTCCGGGTCGTCGAACCCGATGGCAGCCACCACGACCACCGCTACTGGCAGCCGTCCTACACGCGTCGCGTCGAGTACGCGGAGATGGGGCCCGACGAGTGGCGCGACGCGGTGCTGGAGGCGCTGCGCACGGCCGTACGCCGCCGGATGGTCTCGGACGTGCCGGTCGGCGTCCTGCTCTCCGGCGGCCTGGACTCCAGCCTGATCGTGGCGCTGCTCGCCGACGAGGGCCAGCGTGACCTGAAGACCTTCAGCGTGGGCTTCGAGGCCGAGGGCGGGGAGGAGGGTGACGAGTTCCGCTACTCCGACCTGATCGCCCGGGAGTTCGACACCGACCACCGTCGGATGATGGTGCCCTCGGACCGGGTCTCGACCGCCCTGGACGACGCCGTCGCCGCGATGAGCGAACCGATGATCAGCCACGACGTGGTCGCCTTCCACCTGCTGGCCGAGCAGGTCTCCAAGGAGGTGAAGGTCGTACAGAGCGGGCAGGGCGCCGACGAGGTGTTCGCCGGGTACCACTGGTACCCGGAGCTGGCCGCGGTCGCGCGCGAGGAGGAGCCGCGCCAGTACGCCGAGACGTACTTCGACCGCCCCCACGCCGACCTCGCGGGGATCCTCCAGCCGCACATGCTGCCCCCGGACGACGTCTCGGGCCGCTTCGTGAGGGACCACATGGCCCATCCTGGCGCCCAGACCGCCCTGGACACGGCGCTGCGACTGGACACGCACGTCATGCTCGTCGACGACCCGGTCAAGCGGGTCGACAACATGACCATGGCCTGGGGACTCGAGGCCCGCGTCCCCTTCCTCGACCACGAACTGGTGGAACTTGCCGCGGCCTGTCCACCGGAGCTCAAGCTCGCCGACGGCGGCAAGGGCGTACTGAAGGCGGCGGGCCGCAAGCTCCTGCCGGAGAAGATCGTCGACCGGCCCAAGGGCTACTTCCCGGTCCCGGCCATCCGGCACATGGCGGGCCCTGTTCTGGAACGGGTGCGCGAGGCGCTCGCGGCGCCCGAGGCGAAGAAGCGGGGGATCTTCCAGGAGTCGTACGTGGCCGAACTCCTGGCGGCCCCCGACGAGCACCGGACCAAACGCGGAGCCAACGCCCTGTGGCAGGTCGCACTTCTGGAGATATGGCTGCAGACGCACGGAATCACGTGACCGGCGAGTACAGCACCCTGCCCTCGCACGCGCCGGCACCGGGGCAGGGGCCCGCCCGCACCGCGGCCCCCGCCCCGATGGCGCTGCCCGAGGCGGAAGGCCCCCGGGACGCCGTGACCCGGCTGCACGCGCACGGCTGCTGGTATCCCTCCGCCGACCCCGAGGGCACCCAGGTGGCCTTCATCTGCGACCGCGGCGGTGTCCCCCAGCTGTGGTCCGGGCCCGTGGACGGGGAGGGGATCCGGCTGCTCGACTCCTCCCCGGATCCCGTGAAGGAGGTGTCCTGGTCACCCGACGGGCGCTGGATCGCCTACACCACCGCACCGGGCGGCGGCGAGCACTCACGCGTGCTGTGCGTGCGCCCGGACGGCACCGGTCGCCGCCTGCTGGCCGGTGCCGACCCGGAGACCTCCGCCTACCTCGGCTGCTGGGCCCACGGCGGCTCGGCCGTCGCCGTCACCCTCGCCGCACCGGCCACCGCCCGGTCCCAGGCAGACGGTCTGTGGCAGTCCGCGGACGCCGCCCCCGCCCACTGGACGGCGCGGGACGGCCGGGCGACCCTCCTCGGCACCACCGTGTACGCCATGGGGCCCGACGGGACACCGGCGACCCGGCCGGGCGGAGGCCTGTCCGCCTACCTGATCGACCCTCACGGTCTGGCCTCTCCCGTGCTCCTCGCCACGGAACCGGACGCCCCCACGCTCCGCGTGTGCGACCTCAGCCCCGACGGCCGGCTCGCGCTGCTGCGCCGGGGGCCGCGCGGGCGCCGGGAGGCGGTCGTCCGGCGCGTCTCCGACACGGCGACGACCTTCACCCTGCCCGTCGCCGACGGTGACCCGTGGATAGGCCGGTTCTCACCCGACAGCCGCACGCTGTGGCTGCGCAGCGACGCCGGCCGGGAGTACGCGGCGCTGTTCGCCGTCGCTCTCGGCCCCGACGGCACCGCGGACGGCCGAACCGTCGTCGCGGAGCGCGAGGACTCCGACCTCGAACTGCTGACGATGGCGCACGACGGCCGCACGGCCGTGCTCGCGTGGAACGTGCGGGGCGCCAGCGAACTCGACGTCGTCGAGACCTCCCCGGGGCCCGGCGCCGCGGCCACCACCGGACCGGCGCGGCCGGTGCCGCTGCCCCACGAGGTCGTCACCCGGGTCGCGGCGGCCGGGGCGGGGCGGCTGCTGCTGGCGCTTTCCGGTTCACAGCGCCGCCCCGGTGTGTGGTGGGCCCACGAAGGCGTGTCCCTGCTGCGCACCCCGTGGTCCTCCCGGGACGAGGACGCCGTCCCGCCGGGCCGCCCGCCCGTGCGCCCTGTCCTCACGCGCCTCACCGCCCGGGACGGCCTGGCCCTCAGCGGCTGGTACTACCGGGCACCGGGACGCGCCCCGAACGAACCGGCGCCCTGCGTGATCCACCTGCACGGCGGCCCCGAGGACCAGGAACGCCCGGTGTTCGACCCGCTGTACCACGAGCTGCTGGGGCGCGGTCTAGACGTCTTCGCCCCCGACGTCCGCGGCTCCGGCGGACACGGCCGGACCTTCGTCGACGCCGACCTGGGCACCGGCCGCTTCGCCGCCCTCGACGACGTCGCGGACTGCGCGGCGCACGCGGTCACGGCGGGCCCCGCGGACCCGACCCGGCTGGCGGTGATGGGCCGCTCGTACGGCGGCTACCTGACCTTCGCCTCCCTCGTGTGGCACCCGGACCTGTTCCGCACCGGTGTCGCCGTCTGCGGCATGTCCGACCTGCTGACCTTCTTCGCCGGTACCGAGCCCTGGATCGCGGAGTCGGCGGCGCACAAGTACGGCCACCCGGAACGCGACCGGGAACTGCTGCACGCCCTGTCACCGATGAGCCGTGTCGACGCGCTGCGCGCCCCGCTGCTCGCCGTCCACGGCGAGCACGACACCAACGTGCCGCTGGGGGAGTCGGAACAGTTCGTGCGGGCCGCGCGGGAGCACGGTGTCCCCGCCGAGCTCCTCGTCCTGCGGGACGAGGGGCACGACTTCCTGCGCGCGGACAACCGCCGCCTGTTCCGCCGGGCCGCCGCGGACTGGATGGAGCGGCACCTGCACCCCTCCTGAGCTCCCCGGGGGTGTCCCGGCGTTTCGGAAGGCGCCCGCGGTAAACCCGGTGGTCGGATTGGGAGGAACCATGGACCACTCGCGGGTGCCCGTGCTGGAGGCGCTGCAGGAGTTCCGGCGTCGCGGAGACATGGTCTTCGGTCCGCCCGGCCACAAGCAGGGCCGCGGCGTGGACCCGCGGGTGGCGGAGATCGTCGGGCTCGACGTGTTCCGCTCGGACGTGCTGTCCCTCAACGGACTGGACGACCGCCGTCAGTCCCAGGGCGTGCTCAGCCAGGCACAGGAACTGATGGCGGACGCGGTCGGCGCCGAGCAGGCGTTCTTCTCCACCTGCGGCAGCTCCCTGTCCATCAAGACGGCGATGCTGGCCGTGGCCGGTCCCGGCGAGAAGCTGCTGCTGTCGCGCAACGCGCACAAGTCCGTGATCTCGGGCGTCGTCGTCAACGGCGTCGAACCGATCTGGGTCCATCCCAAGTTCGACCGGGAGCGGCACATCGCCCATCCGCCCGAGCCCGACGACGTGCGCCGCCGGCTCCAAGAGCACCCGGACGCCAAGGGCATGCTGCTGATCACCCCCACCGACTGGGGGACCTGCGCCGACGTCCGGGGCGTGGCACGGGTCTGCCACGAGTTCGACGTCCCCCTCATCCTTGACGAGGCATGGGGCGCCCACCTGCCGTTCCACCCCGATCTGCCCGCCTGGGGCATGGACGCCGAGGCGGACCTGGTGGTCACCAGCGTCCACAAGATGGGCGGGGCGATCGAGCAGAGCTCCGTCTTCCACCTCCAGTACGACCGGGTCTCGCCGGAAGCACTCAAACAGCGGGAGGACCTGCTCGGCACCACCAGTGCCTCGTCCCTGGTGTACATGACGCTGGACGGCTGGCGCCGACAGATGGTCGAGCAGGGCCACGACCTCCTGGACGCCGCGCTGCGCCGTGCGGAACGGATCCGGCTCGCGGCCGGGGACCTGCCGGGACTGCGGCCCATGGGGCAGGAGATCGTGGACGAGGGACTCGCCGCCGAATTCGACCCCCTGAAGATCGTGATCGACGTACGCGAGCTGGGGATCAGCGGCATGCAGGCCGCCGAGTGGCTGCGGGCCGAGCTGCACGTGGACGTCGGCGGCTCCGACACCTGTCGGATCAGCGCGTCCATCACGCACGCCGACGACGACGAGACGGAGAAGGCGCTGCTGGACGCCCTGCGTGCCCTCACCAAGGGCGCCGAGTCCATCGAACGCAGGCCGCCGGTACACCTGCCCGAGCCCTCGGACCTGGAACTGGAACAGGCCATGCTGCCGCGCGAGGCGTTCTTCGCCGAGGTCGACCACGTGCCCGCCGAGCGTGCCGCGGGCCGTATCGCCGCGGAGATGATCAGTCCGTACCCGCCGGGTGTCCCGGCGATCGCCCCCGGTGAGGTCATCACCGACGAAATCCTCGACTACCTGCGCAGCGGCGTCGAGCACGGCGTCCTGATCCCGGACGCCGCCGACCCGTCGGTCAAGACGCTGCGGGTGGTGGCGCGGCACTGAGGAGGCCCTTGCCGGCGATCGCGGCCAGGGACAGCGTCCGGTACCCCATGGACTCGAACAGCACGGTGATGCGGTCGCCCTCCTCGCTCATCACCGTCCCCTCTCCCCACTCCGCGTGCTGCACGCGCGTGCCTGACACATAGGGGGCGGCCGCAGGGAATGAGGGCTCCTCGCTCGTGCCCCCCACCCCGTCGACGACACTGGGCTCGGACTCGGACCCGGACCCGGACTCTGGGGTCGCGCACATGTCGCAGGCCCCGCACGGGGCGTCGTACGGCTCCCCGAAGTAACCGAGCAGGAAGCGGCGTCGGCAGCCCGTGGTCTCTGCGTACCCCAGCATCATGGCCAGCCTCGACTGCTCCAGCCGTCTCCGTGCGCCGGCCTCCTCGGCCGCACGCGCGGCCGCTTCCCCGGCGGTCGTCCCGGGCGCGGCACGCACCCGCCCGTCGTCCTCGGTGTGCACCGCCCCGGCCTGTTCCAGGAGGTTGACGGCCGCCGTCACGCGTCGGCGTGTGAGTCCCGTGTCCTTCGCGATGTCGTCCGGCTCGGCGGGAGCGTCGCGTTCGTGGACGCGCTCCGCGACCGCGCCGAGGGTGTCCTCGTCCGGCGCGCGCGTGGCGAAGAGGCGCTGGAGACCGCTGTCCTCGGTCCGGTAGTGGAGGACGGCGACGGCGGGCCCGCCGTCCCGGCCCGCACGGCCGATCTCCTGGTAGTAGGCGTCCAGCGAGCCGGGCACCGACGCGTGCAGCACGAACCGTACGTCCTCCTTGTCGATGCCCATGCCGAAGGCGGAGGTGGCGACGACGACGTCGGTCTCGCCGGCCAGGAAGGCGTCGTGCACGCGGGAGCGCTCACCGGCCGTCAACCCGGCGTGGTAGGCGGCGGCCGACAGACCCAGCGCGGCGAGGTCGGCGGCGTACGCCTCGGCGTCGCGGCGGGTGGCGGTGTAGACGATGCCCGGCTTGGGCTCCGCCGCGGCGCGCTCCACGACCACCCGACGCTTGTCCGTGTCGTCCAGGAAGCGGCGCACCTCCAACGCGATGTTCGGCCGGTCGAAACCGGCGACGACCAGTGCCGGATCCGCCATGCCGAGCCGCTCCACGATCTCCTCGCGTACCGGCGGGGCGGCCGTGGCGGTCAGGGCGAGGATGGGAGGTCTGCCCACCCGCTGGGCCGCCTGCGCCAGGCGGAGGTAGTCGGGGCGGAAGTCGTGGCCCCAGGCGGCGACGCACTGGGCCTCGTCGACGACGAACAGCGAGGGCGCGGCCCGGACCAGCCGCTCGATCACCTCGTCCTTGGCGAGCTGCTCGGGGGAGAGGAACAGGAACTCGGCGTCCCCGTGCCGGACCGCGGCCCAGGCGGCCTCCGTCTCTCCGGCCGCCTGGGCGGAGTTGACCGCGACGGCGTCCGGGGCGTCGGTATGGCTGAGCAGGCCGGCGATCTGGTCCCGCTGGAGGGCGATGAGCGGCGAGACCACCACGGTGGGCCCGGGAAGCAGCAGCCCGGGCACCTGGTACACCGCCGACTTCCCGGCGCCGGTGGGCATGACGGCCAGGGTGTCCCGGCCCCGCATGACCGCTTCCATCGCGGTCAGCTGCCCCGGCCGCAGCTCGCTCCAGCCGAACACGTCATCGGCGGTGCGCGCCAACCGCTCCGGGACGCCGGTACTCCTCTGGTCGGGCATGCCTGTTCCCTTCATGGTCTGGGGTCGTGCGCTGCCACTTCGGGCGGGCGTCGCTCCCGCGACGTCCCGCCACGGAGGCGCAGCGCGGACAGAGCCGCCGCACCCGGTCGGCCGCGCCCCCGGACTCCGGGAAGGTGTCAGACCAGGTGACGTGTGGAAACCGGATCAGCCGGGACCGGCTGAGGGAGAGACCGCGCACCGTCTGGTTCATGCCCGGCTCCCATGCGTGCACCTCCCCGGCGGGCAGCCGGCGACGGCCCTCCTCTTCGTCCGTGCACTGGCCGGACGCGGCGACGTGGTACTCCTTGACGCGTGGCATGACGTCTCCCCGCTCGTTCGGAGCAACCGCGTTCCCCGTATGCGGGGACACAAGCCCCGGCGCCGGGCGTGCCTCAGGCCACGCGGATCCCGACGATGCAAGTGTCGTCGTCCGTGTCGGACCTGCTGTGCGTGAGCAGCCGGTCCAACTGCTGGTCCAGGGTCGGCGGAACCGCCCGCGCCACCGTCAGGAACTGCGCCAGGGACTCCTCCACGGACCGGTCACGGCGTTCGATCAGACCGTCCGTGTACAGCAGCAGCGTGTCGTCGACGGCGAGCTGGACCTCGTGCTCCTCGTACGTCGCCTCCGGTACGGCGCCCAGCAGCAGCCCCGTGACGAGCGGCAGCGGTGCCGCCTCCGAGCCCCGCACCAGGACCGGCGGCAGATGCCCGGCCCGCGCCCAGCGCAAAGTGTTGTCCTTCGGGTCGTACAGAGCGCAGACCGCCGTCGCGGTGACGGCGCCGGTCAGATGGTGGGCCACCATGTTGAGCCAGGACAGCAGCTGGCCCGGCCCGGCACCGGTCACGGCGAGCCCGCGCAGCGCGTTGCGCAGGACGACCATGCTGGTGGCCGCCTCGATACCGTGACCCGCGACGTCGCCCACGCACAGCAGCACCAGCCGGGACGGCAGAACGACCGCGTCGTACCAGTCGCCGCCGACCAGATGCTGGGTCTCCGCGGGCCGGTAGCGCACCGCCACGTCCAGTCCCGGAACCTCCAGCGGCGCCCGCGTCGGCGGCATGATGGCGTGCTGCAGCTGGAGGGTCAGCCGGTTGCGTTCGCTGGCCTCCTGCTCGGTGTGGGCGAGCTGGTCCCGGGTGGCGGCGAGGGCGACCTCGGTCCAGTGGTGCGCGGAGATGTCCTGATAGGCGCCGCGCAGCATGTAGAGCTGACCGGAGGAGTCCAGGACCGGCTCCGCCACGACCCGGATGTGGCGGGTGACCCCGTCCGGGCGCTGCAGCCGGAACGCGGTGGACGCGGGACGGCGCTGGTGGAGCACGGTGCGCAGGAACCGGCCGATGGCGACGGCGTCGTCGGGGTGGGCGTGGGCGGGCAGCTCCTCCAGCGGCACCGGGACGTCGGAGACGGGCCTGCCGTAGAGGTGGTAGAGCTGACCGTTCCAGGTGATCTCGCCGGTCAGCAGGTTCTCCTCGAAACCGCCGATGCGGCCCAGGCGTTGGGCGTGCTGGAGCAGGCTCGCCAGGCGGGCCGTCTCGTCCTCGATGCGCCAGATCAGCAGGACGCTGCCGCCGTGCCGGGTGACGTTGATGTCGGCGACCGCCGCGAGCGGCACGTCGTCCACCAGGGCGGTGAGCCGCATGCGGTGCGCGCGGAAGGGCTCGCCGGTGGCGTAGACGCGCTCTATCCGTTCGAACAACTCGCTGTGGCCCGCTGCCATCGGGTACGCCTCAAGGAGCAGCGCGCCGTTCACGGCGCCCCGCGGCCGGCCGGCCGGGTCGAGGAAGCGGCTGTTGACGTGGTGGATGCGGAAGTCGACGAGGTGCCCGTCGGGGCCCAGGTGCGGCACCAGTACCAGGGCGGGGTCGTGGAGCCCGTCGGCCAGGTCCATCAGCTCGGAGACGTCCGGCAGGACGCCCGGGTCCGGGGCGCCGTCGGGGTACTCGAGCGTGTAGGTCTCCAGGCTGTGCCCGCACAGCTCGGCCAGCGCCTCGATCTGGCGGACGATCGGCGGGGGAGGGGGCTCCAGCGGCGTGGGCCAGGCGATCTCCAGTACGCCGTGGATCCGCCCGCCGGTCCCCGCGGGTACGGCGACCCGGCCGCCGTCGGGGTGGTGGTGCTGGCCGATGGACGGCAGACCGGTCTCGGACAGGCTGCGGACCCATTCCCCCGTGCGCTCGGTGAGTCCGCGGCGGGCCACGGTCGTCACACCCGGCGGCACATGGCGCCAGCGTCCGGCCTCGGCCGAGGAGAACCCGGCACTGCCCGCCAGCGAGAGGGATCCGTCGGCCCCCAGGGCCCAGATCGCCACTGCCTCCGCGCCCAGCGGGGTGAGCGCGTGCTCCAGCAGGGAGTCCGCGACGGCCTGGGTGTCATCGGCGGCCAGCGCACCGCTCTCGGCGGTCCGCAGCCGTACCGCGGACGAGTGCCCGTCCGGCGCGTGCCCGTCGGGCAGATCGGCGGAGGCGGTGGCGGCGAGGAAGGCGCTCGTCACCTCCGACATCCGGTCGCGCGAGGCCTGGTTGATGACCTCGACGGCGAACTCCAGCGGCGTCACCCCCGCCTGCGCGGTGAGCTCGGCGAGCTGCCGCGAGGCCTGCGCCGGACCGCAGCCCAGCCGCTCGACCAGGATGCCCTTGGCCAGTTCGATCAGGGCCCGCCCGTCCGCCTCGGCCTGCGCCGCCCGCACCTCCTGGCGCAGCCGCTCCACGGTCGCCGCCAGCCTTCCGACCGGAGAGGACTGCCCGTCACCGTCGTCGCCGTGGCCGTGGCCGGTGGGATGTTCGGGGACGGGGGCACTCTGTTGCTCGGGCGGCTGACGGAGATCACTCACGGTGGGCCTGTTCCTCGGCTGGGACGTCACGCGGTCGGCTGGTGGGCGCTGCCTGCCCTCACTCGGGCAGCCACCGTCGGACACGGGCGATGAGGTCGCCGGTGTCGACGGGCTTGGTGACGTAGTCGTTGGCCCCCGAAGCGAGGCTCTTCTCCTGGTCGCCCGGCATGGCCTTCGCGGTGACCGCGATGATCGGCAGCTCCGCGTACTGCGGCATCGACCGGATCTCCGCGGTGGCGGCGTACCCGTCCATCTCCGGCATCATCACGTCCATCAGGACCAGTGAGATGTCCGGGTGCGCGAGCAGCATCTCGATGCCCTTGCGGCCGTTGTCCGCGTGCAGGACCTGGAAGCCGTGCAGTTCCAGCACCCCGCTGAGCGCGAAGAGGTTGCGCGCGTCGTCGTCGACCACGAGGACCGTCCGGCCGAGGAAGGAGTCGTCCACCACCTGCGCGGCGGCGCGCTGCGGCTCCTCGGGGCGCACCAGCGACAGCACGTCGCCGGGCTGCTCGGCGGACAGGTGCAGGGTGATGCGCTCGCGCAGGTCGTCCAGGCTGGACAGGAAGTCCAGCGGCCGGTCGCCCGCCAGGGCTCGCAGGCCCTGCTCCTGGGCGAGGTTCACCCGGTGTCCGGTGTGGATCAGGACCGGCACGCTCGCCAGTGCCGAGTCGCCGCCCATGGCCTCCAGGAAATCGGCGCCCTCGTCGTGCGGCATGCCGAGTTCGAGGACGACGCAGTGGCAGGGGTCGGCGGCCAGCGTGCTCGCCGCCTCCTGCGCGCCCACGGCCGTGATGATGTCGATCGCCCCGTGCTGGTCGTCGGCGTCGTGCGCGAGGTCCGCGACGGCCCGCTCGGCGACCAGCGTGAGCAGACCGCGTGGGCGCTCCTCGATGACCAGCAACCGGCGCCTGCGCTGCTCCGGGGAGGGCGCGGCAGCCGGCAGCTGCCGGGGCTCGGCCGCCTCCTCGGACGTGGAGCCGTCGTACGGCAGTTCCGCCGGACGTCCGCCGCCCTCCATCAGCTCCTCGAAGTCGGCGCGCGCGACGGGCAGGTACAGCGTGAACGTGCTGCCCTGGCCGGGGGTGCTGTCGACCGTGACGGCGCCGCCCAGCAGGTGGGCGATCTCCCGGGTGATCGACAGACCGAGCCCGGTGCCGCCGTACTTGCGGCTGGTCGTCCCGTCGGCCTGCTGGAACGCCCCGAAGATCGTCTCCAGTTGCTGCTGCGGAATGCCGATACCGGTGTCCTTGACCCGGAAGGCCACGATGGGGCCGCCCCGGTGCACACCCGGCGGTACCTCCTGGTCGGCGGCCGGTTCGATCCGCAGCACCACACCGCCCTGCTCGGTGAACTTCACCGCGTTCGACAGCAGGTTGCGCAGGATCTGGCGCAGCCGGGAGTCGTCGGTGAGCAGGTCGGCCGGAGTGCCGGGGGCCGTGGCCACCGTGAACTCCAGGCTCTTCTGGGTCGTCATCGGCCGGAACGTCGCCTCGACGTACTCCAGGAGCTGGCGCAGCGGCACCCGCTCGGGGCTGACGTCCATCTTGCCCGCCTCGACCTTGGACAGGTCGAGGATGTCGTTGATCAACTGGAGCAGGTCCGAGCCCGCCGAGTGGATGATGCCCGCGTACTCGACCTGCTTCGGAGTGAGGTTGCGGGAGGGGTTCTGCGCCAGCAACTGGGCCAGGATCAGCAGGCTGTTGAGCGGGGTACGCAGCTCGTGGCTCATGTTGGCCAGGAACTCCGACTTGTACTTGGAGGCCAGCGACAACTGCTGCGCGCGGGTCTCCAGTTCCTGCCGGGCCTGCTCGATCTGGAGGTTCTTCGCCTCGATGTCGCGGTTCTGCGAGGCCAGCAGGGAGGCCTTCTCCTCCAGTTCCGCGTTGGAGCGCTGGAGTTCGTCCTGCTGGACCTGCAACTCCTCGGACCGGGCCTGGAGTTCGGCGGTCAGTCGCTGGGACTCGTCCAGCAGCTCGTCGGTGCGGACGTTGGCGACGATGGTGTTGAGGTTGACGCCGATGGTCGGCATCAGCTGCGCCAGGAAGTCCTGGTGGATCTTCCTGAAGCGGCTGACGGAGGCCAGCTCGATCACACCGAGGACCTGCTCCTCGACCACGATCGGCAGCACCACCAGAGCGGTGGGCGCGGCGTGTCCGAGGCCGGAGGAGATGGTGACGTACCCGGCGGGCAGCTCCTCCACGGTGACCATACGGCGGTTGCGCGCGGCCTGGCCGACCAGGGAGCGCCCGACCGGGATACGGGTGGGCCGCTCGTCGTCGTCGGGATAGCCGTACGAGCCCACCAGCCGCAGCTCGTGCCCGCGCTCGGTGTCCTCGGCCAGGTAGAAGGCGCCGAACTGGGCGGAGACCAGGGGGGTCAACTCGTCCATGATGAGCTCGGCGACCACCGGCAGGTCCCGGTGCCCCTGCATCAGGCCGGAAATCCGGGCCAGGTTGGTCTTGAGCCAGTCCTGCTCCTGGTTGGCCCGCGTGGTCTCGCGCAGGGACTCCACCATGGAGTTGATGTTGTCCTTGAGCTCGGCGACCTCGCCGGAGGCCTCCACGTTGATCGACCGGGTCAGGTCGCCCTCGGCCACGGCGCTCGCGACCTCGGCGATCGCGCGCACCTGCCGGGTGAGGTTCCCGGCCAGCTCGTTGACGTTCTCCGTGAGCCGCTTCCAGGTGCCCTCGACGCCCTCCACCTCGGCCTGTCCGCCGAGCCGTCCCTCGCTGCCGACCTCGCGGGCGACGCGGGTGACCTCGGCGGCGAACGACGACAACTGGTCGACCATCGTGTTGATGGTCGTCTTCAGCTCCAGGATCTCGCCCCGGGCGTCGACGTCGATCTTCTTCGAGAGGTCACCGTTGGCCACGGCGGTCGTCACCAGGGCGATGTTGCGCACCTGCCCGGTGAGGTTGTTCGCCATGGAGTTGACGTTGTCCGTCAGGTCCTTCCAGGTGCCCGCAACGTTAGGCACCTGCGCCTGTCCGCCCAGACGGCCCTCGGTGCCGACCTCGCGGGCCACGCGGGTGACCTCGTTGGCGAACGCGGACAGCGTGTCGACCATCGTGTTGATGACGTCCGCCAGGGCGGCGACCTCGCCCTTGGCCTCGACGGTGATCTTCTGCGAGAGGTCGCCGCGCGCCACCGCGGTGGCCACCTGGGCGATCGAACGGACCTGCCCGGTCAGGTTCGACGCCATCACGTTGACGTTGTCGGTCAGGTCCTTCCAGGTCCCCGACACGCCCCGGACGATCGCCTGTCCGCCGAGGTTGCCCTCGGTGCCGACTTCCCGGGCGACGCGGGTGACCTCGTCGGCGAAGGCGGAGAGCTGGTCGACCATCGTGTTGATGGTGTTCTTGAGTTCGAGGATCTCGCCGCGGGCGTCGACGGTGATCTTCTGGGAGAGGTCGCCCTGGGCCACAGCCGTGGCCACCTGGGCGATGTTGCGGACCTGCGCGGTGAGGTTGCCGCCCATGAAGTTCACGGAGTCCGTGAGGTCGCGCCAGGTGCCCTTGACGCCCTTGACGTCGGCCTGACCACCCAGCCGGCCCTCGGTGCCGACTTCTCGGGCGACGCGGGTGACCTCGTCGGCGAAGGCGGAGAGCTGGTCGACCATCGTGTTGATGGTGTTCTTGAGTTCGAGGATCTCGCCGCGGGCGTCGACGGTGATCTTCTGGGAGAGGTCGCCCTGCGCCACCGCCGTCGTCACCTGGGCGATGTTGCGGACCTGGGACGTGAGGTTTCCGGCCATGAAGTTGACCGAATCGGTGAGGTCGCGCCAGACGCCGCCCACACCGGGCACCTGCGCCTGTCCGCCGAGGCGTCCCTCGCTGCCGACCTCTCGGGCGACGCGGGTGACCTCGTCGGCGAAGGCGGAGAGCTGGTCGACCATCGTGTTGACGGTCTCCTTCAGCTGAAGGATCTCGCCGCGCGCGGGCACGTCGATCTTCTGGGACAGGTCGCCCTTGGCCACCGCCGTCGCCACCTGGGCGATGTCACGGACCTGGGTGGTCAGATTGCCCGCCATGGCGTTGACCGAGTCGGTCAGGTCGGCCCAGGTGCCGGAGACCCCCGGAACCTCCGCCTGACCGCCCAGCGTGCCCTCGGTGCCCACCTCGCGGGCCACCCGGGTGACCTCCGACGTGAACACGGACAGCTGGTCGACCATGCCGTTGAAGACCGTGGCGATATCGCCCAGCAGACCCTGGCCGTCGGACGGCAGCCGAGTGCCGAAGTCGCCGTCGCGCACGGCGGTCAGCCCGGCCAGCAACTGCCGTAGCTCCTGCTCGCCCGGGGCCTTCTCCCGAGCCTCCGTCGACGTACTGGTCATGCGTGCCCTCGTTCCGCTCCCCAAGAGCCCCCGCACCGAGGACTCGGAACCCTGCCGGGCTCGTGAAGGGCCCGCTCACCAGCGACAATTCCGCACCCCACGGAGCTGCCCGATGAGAAATCCGTCGAAGATTAACCCAGGTGCCGAGCCGCGACAAAAGGCCGACGGGAGCGTTGTGACGGGACGAAAAAAGAGGCCGGCAGGGCGGCATGAGGGAGGTGACGCGGGGTACCCGTCACGATTTTCACGAGTCCGGCGGCGTCGGCGCGAGAGCTTCCTCCAGGGTCGGGTGGAAGGGGACGACGGTGTCGAGCGCCACGAGCTGCAAGGTGCGCAGCACGGCACCCGGCACCACCACGAGGCGCAGCCATCCCCCCGCGGTCTGAGCGGCGTGGAAGGCGGCGATCACGGCGTTGACACCGCTGGAGTCCATGAACGTGACCCGGCTCAGATCGATGACGACCCGCCGATCCGCGGCCGTCTCCGTCGGCGCCAGGGCGCGCGTCAGGCCCCGCACGCTCTGGTGGTCGATCTCTCCGTCGAGGCCGAGGACGGCTATGCCGTCGGCGTCGGTCCGGACCACGGACAATCTGCCATGACCCGCTGCTTCCCGGTTCTCTGTCACTTGCGTCCTCTGCGCACTCGATGGGGGCTGTCACGTCCTTGCTGCCACCGCTGCCCCGGAAGTCCGCACGCGATGCATGAGACGGCCCTTCAGTTCGTCCGCAGCAGGGAAACAGCGCGACACAGGCGTAAGGCATGAAACACGGGGTATCCGCGCGCTCATGAACGGGGTACTGGAGATGGTCGGCAGGGTGCGGGTCCTGCCTGAGGAGTGTTCGCGGATGCCGGAAGCCGCACCTGCCGAGGTGACCGTGGCCCTGGACGGAGCGGACGGCTGTATCGCCGACGCCCGGGCCCAGACGTCGAAGTTCCTGACGCGGGTGCAGGGGGAGTACGGGCTGCCGGTGGCGGCCCGCACCATGGACCTGGGGCAGCTGGTCGTCAGCGAGCTGGTCACCAACGCGCTGAAATACGCGCCCGGGCCGGTGCTGCTGCACCTGCGCATCGTCGACGCCATGCTGGAGATCGAGGTGTGGGACACCGATCCGACACTTCCGCTGGCACGCGCCGCCGACGCGGGGCGGGTGGGCCAGCACGGTCTGGAGATCGTGATGGCGGTCGTCCAGGGAATAGAGGTGCGCCAGGAACCGGTCGGCAAGTGCATCACGGCCCGGCTCGCCTTGTTCGACGATCCGTCGTAGCGGGCCGCAGCCGCCGTGCTCCTGCGCCGGGAGAAAACCGGCGGCACGAGCACGGCGCTGCGGCCTGCGCCGGCGACCGCTGAGACATAGCGGGGGCCACGGCATCGAGGTGTCCGGCGGACTGGGCCTCCCTAGAGGGCCTTGTCGGGCCAGTCGAGCAACCGGGCACCGATCACCGCGGTCTGCAGCATGTAACGGTGGTTCGTGTCGGCCGGGTTGGCGCCGGTGAGCCGGTGGATGCGTTCCAGGCGGTAGGTGAACGCCCGCACGCTCAGTGAGAGCCGGCGGGCCGCCTCGGCGGCGACGCAACCCGAGTCGAAGTAGGCGACCAGGGTCTCCATCAGCACCCGGGGACCGCCGCGGGCCTCGGTGAGCGGGCCCAGCGTACTGGTCACCAGGTCGGCCATGGCCTGGCGGTCACGGGTGAGGACTGGGTAGACGAGCAGGTCGGCGGCGTGCAGGACCGGCGCCTCCAGTTCCAGGCGGTCGGCGAGATCGAGGGTGTTGAGGGCCTCCTCGTACGACTGCACCACCCCGCTGGGGCCGGGCTGGGGCCGGCCGATGGCGACCCGGCCGCCGTCCATGGCCGCGTACGCCTGCTTGGCGAAGTAGGTCAGCACCTCGTCCTGGTCGCCCGGTGCGACGCACAGCAGGCGGCCGTCCTTGGTCGTGAGGAGGATGCTGCGCGCGCCGAAGCGGGTGATGAGGGCCTGTTCGACCTGGCGGGGGACCGGGTCGGCCTCGTCGTAGGCGGCCGGGCCCTGGGCGACGGCGACCGCGTGGGCGTGGGACAGGCGCAGGCCGAAGCGCTCGGCGCGTTCGGCGAGGCGGCCCAGGTCGCTGCGGCCGTAGAGGAGGTCGTCGATGAACTCCCGGCGCGTTGCCTCCTCCTGGCGGACGGCGAGGCGCTGGGCGCGTTCGTAGCCCTCGGCGAAGGCGTCGACGACCTGCTGCACGGCGGCGAGCACGCAGTCGGGGGACAGGGGGGCGGCCGGCCAGGCGGCGCGGGTGGCGGCGAGGTGGGCGCCGATCAGCGAGCGCAGGCCGTAGCCGGCGTCCGCGGCCACCTCGCCGAGGGCGCGGCGTGATTCGAGTTCGTCGCGGGTCAGGCGGCGGCCCGTGGCGGAGACGTCGGCCAGGATGCGGGCATAGCCGTCGAGATAGTCGTCGGGTACCGCGTGCTCCGTCATGTGATCCCCCGTGTGTTGACGCGCCGGTGACGCGCTGGTGACGCGTTCTTGGCGGCAGTCTGGCACCGAGACCCTAGTGAAGACTGCCGGGAACCGGCAATGCGGCCACGGGGTGTGCGCGGGCAGGATGTCCGTGGGGGAGCACAGAGGATGATCCAGATGCCGGATCCCGGCAGGGTTCCGGCACCTGGACCCACGGCCCCCGCCGCAGCCGGTCGAGATGATGGGGGAGGGTGGGCATGCGGACGTTCTTCGAGGCCGCCTCGGGCTTTCCGACCATCCTGTTCACGGCCGCCCTGGTCGTGGTCGTGTGCTTCTGGCTGCTCGTCGCCGTCGGCGCGGCCGACCACCACAGCTTCGACACGGACGCGCACGTCGACGCCTGGGGGATGGGCGGGGTACCGGTCACGGTCGTCTTCTCGTTGCTGACCGCGTTCGGCTGGTTCACCAGCCTCTCCGTGACCGTCCTGCTGGATCCGGTCGCCGCCCCGGGCCCGCCCCGCGTCCTGGCCAGGCTCGCCGCGCTGGTCGTCGCGCTGCTCGTCGCGTGGGGCGTCACCCGGGTGTTCGTACGGCCGCTGCACCGCCTCTTCCCCGATGAACCCGGCCCGTCCCGGCGGGACTTCGTCGGACTGACCTGCACCGTCCGCACCGGCCGGGTGGACGCTGACTTCGGCCAGGCCGAGGTCACCGCGCCGGACGGCTCCACGGCCGTCGTACAGGTCCGGCAGAACGGCGGCGAGGACCTCGGCAGCGGAAGCACGGGGCTGCTGTACGCCTACGACGAGCCCGGCGAGTTCTTCTGGGTCGCCTGCTATGACAGCGCGCTCGACCCGGGCGGCCCCACCGGCTGAGCCGCGACTCCCCCGCACACCTGACCGCACCTCACCTTCCGTATGCCTCAAGGACGTACTCCATGGATGCCATCTCCCTGGGCATCGGCGTGCTCGTCGCCGTTGTCCTCCTCATAGCGGTCACCATGCTTCTGGTGGTCAGCCGGCTGTTCCGCAAGGTCGAGCAGGGGCGGGCGCTGATCATCTCCAAGACGAAGAAAGTGGACGTCACCTTCACCGGCGCGGTCGTGCTGCCCGTCCTGCACAAGGCCGAGTACATGGACATCTCGGTGAAGACCATCGAGATCCGGCGCACCGGCCGGGAGGGGCTGATCTGCCAGGACAACATCCGCGCCGACATCCACATCAGCTTCTTCGTCCGGGTCAACAAGACCGTCGAGGACGTCATCAAGGTCGCCCAGGCCATCGGCACGCAGACCGCCAGCGACCCCGCGGCCATCCAGGGCTTCTTCGCCGCGAAGTTCTCCGAGGCCCTCAAGACGGTCGGCAAGCAGCTCGACTTCGTCGACCTCTACACCAAGCGGGAGGAGTTCCGCGACCGGATCATCCAGGTCATCGGCACCGATCTGAACGGCTACCACCTCGACGACGCGGCGATCGACTTCCTCGAGCAGACGCCGATGACCCAGCTCGACAGCCAGAACATCCTGGACGCCCAGGGCATCCGGAAGATCACCGAGCTGACGACGGTCGAGCACGTGCGCACCAACGAGTTCCAGCGCACGGAGGAGAAGGAGATCACCCGGCAGGACGTCGACGCCCGGGAGACCATCCTGGAGCTGGAACGCCGGCAGGCCGAGGCGGAGATCAGGCAGCGGCGCGAGGTCGAGACGCTGCGGGCCAAGGAGGAGGCCGCCACCGCCAAGGTGCAGGAGGAGGAACGGCTCGGCGCGCAGGGCGCGTTCATCCGTACCGAGGAACAGCTCGGCGTCCAGCGCGAGAACCAGGCCCGCGAGATCGCCGTCGCGCAGAAGAACCGCGAACGGGTCATCGCCGTCGAGAACGAGCGGATCGAGAAGGACCGCCAGCTGGAGGTCATCGGGCGGGAGCGGGAGACCCAGCTGACCCGGATCGCGGCCGAGAAGGAGGTCGAGGCCGAGAAGCGGGAGATCGCCGAGGTCATCCGGGAGCGGGTGGCGGTGGACCGTACGGTCGCCGAGCAGGAGGAGTCCATCAAGACGCTGCGAGCCGTGGAGGAGGCGGAGCGGGAGCGGCAGGCCGTCGTCATCGCCGCCGAGGCCGAGGCGCAGGAGAAGCTGGTCAAGGACATCAAGGCCGCGGAAGCCGCCGAGCAGGCCGCCACCCACCGCGCGGCCGAGGAACTGACCCTGGCGGACGCCCGGTTGAAGTGCGCGGACCTCGACGCGCGGGCCAAACTGCGGCTGGCCGAAGGGGTCCAGGCCGAGGCGGCCGCCGAGGGGCTCGCCGCTGTTCAGGTCCGCGGCAAGGAGGCCGAGGTCACCGAGAAGACCGGCCGCGCAGAGGCCGCCGCCACCGAGGCACGGCTGCGCGCGGAGGCGGAGGGCGCCCGCGAGAAGGCCCTCGCCGAGGCCACCGGCATCGGCGAGAAGCTCAAGGCGGAGGCGGCCGGCCTGACCGAGAAGGCCGCGGCGATGGCGGCCCTCGACGACGCCTCCCGCGGCCACGAGGAGTACCGGCTGCGTGTGCAGGCGGAGAAGGAGATCCGGCTGGCCGGACTCGACGTCCAGCGGCAGGTCGCCGAGGCACAGGCGACCGTGCTGGCGACCGGCCTGGAGAACGCCGACATCGACATCGTCGGCGGGGACTCCGTCTTCTTCGACCGGCTCGTCTCGTCGATCGCGCTCGGCAAGGGTGTGGACGGCTTCCTCGAACACTCCGAGACCGCCCGGGCCCTGGCCGGACCGTGGCTGGACGGAACGTCCAGCTTCACCGACGACCTCAGCCGCATCCTCGGCTCGGTGTCGACGGCCGACGTGCAGAACGTGACCGTCTCCGCGCTGCTGATGAAGCTGATGAAGGCCGGTGGAACAAACTCCGGGCAGTTCCGGCAACTGCTCGACAAGGCAGACGAGTTGGGCCTGGCGGACGCACCGCTCGCCGCCGTCAACGGCAGCACGGCAAGGGCCTGACCCGTCCACCCGTCCGGAGCCGCCGCACAGGGGACGGCGGCTCCGGACGCGTCACCGACTTCCTCGAAGGGATGCCATGACCACCGGCCCGGACACCGGTACGTACGACAGGGCCGACGACGGTGCCTACGAGGTGCTGCGCGACCGGCTCGCCGCACAGGCCGCCGAACTCGGCCGGCGAGCCGGCGCACTCGACGCCCGCCGCCGCGAGGAGTTCGGCTCGACACGGCTGGAGCTGACCGGTGCCGAACGCCTGCGCACCGAGCACACCTGCGTACCCCGGGACATCGTCGCCGTCGGTGACGTGCTCCTCTTCGGCCACAACGTCTTCCCGGGCCCCAAGCCCGAGACGGCAGTCGGTGACGTCTTCACCCTGCACGACCGAGTCCTCGACCGGCTGCCCGAGGACGCCGTACCGGGCCTGCTCGACGATCCCGCTTTCGTGCGGGAGTTCGCGGCGCTGCACCGCTACTACCGCAAGGCCCGTCTCCTGCGGCTCCGGCACGTCGACGGCAAGCTGCTGGCAGTCTTCCGGACCGGCGAGAAGACCGACGACATCCGCGTCCTGCGCTGGACGCTGTCCGACGACGGACGCCAGGTCGCCTTCCTCGACGCCCGCGGTGAACGCGACCACGTCCTGCCGCCCTCCCACGACTTCGAGTGGACCTCGGCGACCCGTGAGGATCACGTCCTCGGCCGCCATCCGCACGTGTCGATCGCGGGCGAGGTCTTCGTCGAGACGCTCGGCGGCACCCTCACGGTCAAGGTGGAGGACGACACCGAGACGGGGGAGGGGATCCACGCCGAGCCGGTCGACGAGCCGCTGCAGTCGCTGGCCGACGCCGACATCGCGTACGCGCGCGTGGGCGCCCTGATTCTGCTGCGGATCCGCCCCTACAAGGAGGACACCCACCGCCACCTGGTCTTCAACACGCTCACGAAGACCGTCGTACGCCTGGACGGCATCGGACAGGCCTGCCGCCGGCTGCCCGAGGACCAGGGGATCGTCTTCCCCGGCGGCTACTGCCTGGCGACCGGCGCGTACAAGACCTTCGACGGCATCGACACCGCACACCTGGAGTACGAGGGCGTCACTCGCTCACCCAACGGGGAGGACGTCCTCTTCGCGTTCCACGCGCGCGTGGACGGGCGCAGCCTCCTGCTGCCGTACAACATGATCCGCAAGGAGGTCGCCACCCCGCTGTCCTGCCACGGCTGGGCGCTCTTCGAGGACGGCACGCTCATGGTGCTGCCCGGGAACCCGGCGGGAAAAGCCGCCGAACCGGCCCACGTCCATCCGCTTCAGGTGTGGCGCTCGCCGTACGTCTCGGACACCTGTGCCGCCACCCGCCCCATCGGCACCGGCCCGCTGGCCCGCATCGGTAACGCAGACCTCGTCCGCGGTATCTCGGACTGCCTGGCGATCACGGCCTCCGTCGCCGGGACGACCCCGACGACGGAGGTGTACGCGGCGCTGATCGCCGCGTGCGTCCGGGCGGCGGACACGTACCACTGGCTCGCCGACCCCGAACTCGGGGATCTGAACGGTCCGTTGGAGCAGGTCCGGGTCACGGCCGAGCAGGTGCTGACCGAGTTCGAGACCGTCCGGGCCCTCACCCGCCGGGCCGCCGACGCGCTGGACGCGGCGGCCGAGGGGGTCGCGGCCGTCGTACGCCGGCTGCGCGGAGAGGCGCCCCGCGAGGCCGCCGCCTGGGTCACCGGCCTGACCGAACTCCGTCGTGCCCAGGGCCGGCTGCTGACGCTCAAGGAGACGCGGTACGCGGACACCGCCCGCATCGACGAGCTGGCGGCGCAGGCCGCGGAGGACCTGACCTCGTTCGGGCGGCGCGCCGTCACCTTCCTGGCCCGCGAGGACGCCTTCGTGTCCCACCGCAGGCAGGTCGAACAGCTCCTCACGGACGCCGGGGCGATCGTCACGGTCGCCGAGGCCGCCCCCGTGGCGGCCCGCGTCGACGAGCTGGCGGAGGGACTGCGGACGGTCACCGAGGTCGTCGCCTCGCTCGAAGTGGGCGACGCCACGGTGCGTACGGCCATCCTGGAGCGCGTCTCGGAGGTACTGGGCGCGGCCAACCGCGTGCGCGCCACCCTCGACGCGCGTCGCCGAGTCCTGCTCGACCGGGAGGGACGGGCCGGGTTCGCCGCCGAGTTCGCGCTGCTGGGCCAGACGGTCGCGGGTGCTCTGCCGATGGCGGACACTCCTGCGGCGTGTGACGACCAACTGGCCGCCCTCTTGGTGCAGTTGGAGGGTCTGGAGGCCCGTTTCGCGGACTTCGACGACTTCCTGACCGAGCTGGCGGACAAACGTGCCGAGGTCTACGAGGCGTTCGCCGCCCGCAAGCAGAGCCTCGCCGACGCCCGTGCCCGTCGTGCCGAACAGCTCGCCGCCTCGGCCGGCCGGGTGCTGGAGACCGTCGCCCGCCGTTCCGCCATGGCCGCCGACACCGAGGCGGTCAGCACGTACTTCGCCTCCGACCCGATGGTGGCCAAGGTCCGCCGTATCGTCGGCGAACTGCGTGAACTCGGTGACCAGGTGAGGGCGGAGGAACTGGAGGGCAGACTGAAGGCCGCTCGCCAGGAGGCGTCCCGCGCCCTGCGCGACCGCACCGACCTGTACGGCGACGACGGCCGCACCCTCCGCCTGGGCCGGCACCGCTTCGCGGTCAACACCCAGCCCCTCGACCTCACCACCGTCCCGCACGGCGACACCCTCGCCTTCGCGCTGACCGGCACCGACTACCGCGCGCCGGTCACCGACCCCGCCTTCATGGCCACCCGACCGTACTGGGACCGCACGCTGCCGTCCGAGTCGCCGGAGGTCTACCGGGCCGAACACCTGGCCGCCCGCCTGCTGGAGGAGAACGGGCCGGTGGCCCTCGCCGAGGCGGACCTGCCGGCGCTCGTGCGACGGGCGGCGGAGCAGGCGTACGACGAGGGCTACGAGCGCGGCGTGCACGATCACGACGCCACCGTGATCCTCGCGGCGTTGCTGCGCCTGGACCAGGGGGCCGGTGTACTGCGGCACGAACCGTCCGCCCGCGCCGCCGCCCAGTTGTACTGGGCCCACGAGCTGTCCCCCGAGGCCCGTGCGATCCTCGGCCGGCGCGCGATGTCGCTCGCCCGCGCCCGCGACACCTTCGGCCTCGCCGCGGCGATCGCCGACTTCCGGACCGAGCTCGCGTCGCGGGTGGGCGCGGCGGCAGCGGCGTATCTCTTCGACGAACTGACCACAGGCCCCGACGGCTTCGTCGTCAGCGCCACCACCCGCACGCTGCTCGACAAGTTCCGTCGTACGGTCGGCACCTCGGCCTACGACGACGATCTCGCCGCCGTCGGCGACCTGGCCGCACGCCGCCAGCTGGCCGAGGCGTGGCTGTCCGCGTACGCCGCCTCCACCGGTACTCCGGGAGACCTGGACGAGGCGGTGGCCGTCGAGCTCTGCCCCGACCTGCCGCGCCACGAGTCCGACGCACCGCTGACCGAGACGGTCGAGGGCCTGCTGGGCACGCACCCGCGCATCACCGGCGGGCGCCTGACCCTCCGTATCGACGATTTCCTGGCCCGCACAGGGCGGTTCAGGCAGCAGGACGTCCCCGCCTTCCGCGCCTACCAGCGCCGGCGCACCGCGCTCGCGGCCGCCGAACGCTCCCGACTGCACCTGGACGACCACCGCCCGCACGTGATGTCCACTTTCGTCCGCAACCGCCTCATCGACGAGGTGTACCTGCCGCTCATCGGCGACAACCTCGCCAAGCAGCTCGGCACCAGCGGTGCGGACAAGCGCACCGACACGGGTGGGCTGCTCCTGCTCATCTCCCCGCCCGGCTACGGCAAGACGACCCTCGTGGAGTACGTCGCCGACCGCCTCGGCCTCCTCCTGGTCAAGGTCAGCGGCCCCGCCATCGGCCCCGCGGTCACCTCGCTCGATCCGGCCGAGGCCCCGAACGCCACCGCCCGCCAGGAGATCGAGAAGATCAACTTCGCGCTGGCGGCGGGCAACAACACCCTCCTCCACGTGGACGACATCCAGCACACCTCCCCAGAACTGCTGCAGAAGTTCATCCCGTTGTGCGACGCCACGCGCCGTGTCGAGGGCGTGTGGGACGGCGAACCGCGCACCTACGACCTGCGCGGCAAGCGCTTCGCCGTCTGCATGGCGGGCAACCCGTACACCGAGTCCGGCAGCCGGTTCCATCTCCCCGACATGCTGGCCAACCGCGCCGACGTCTGGAACCTCGGCGACGTCCTGACCGGCAAGGAGGACGCCTTCGCGCTGAGTTTCGTCGAGAACGCGCTGACGGCGAACCCGGTCCTGGCCCCGCTGGCCGGCCGCGAACGCGCGGACCTGGACCTGCTGCTCCGGCTCGCCGCGGGCGATCCCGCCGCCCGCGCCGACCGGCTCAGCCACCCCTACCTGCCGGCCGAGCTGGAGCGGATCCTCGCCGTCCTGCGCCACCTGGTCACAGCCCGCGACACGGTGCTCGCCGTGAACGCCGCGTACCTCGCCTCCGCCGCCCGGACGGACGCCACCCGTACGGAACCGCCTTTCCGGCTCCAGGGCTCCTACCGCAACCTGAACAAGATCGCCCAACGTATCCAGCCCGTCATGAACGACGCCGAACTCGCCGCAGTCATCGACGACCACTACAGAGCCGAGGCACAGACCCTGACGTCGGGCGCCGAGGCCAACCTCCTCGAACTCGCCGAGTTGCGCGGCACCCTCACCACCGAACAGGGCGCTCGCTGGGCCGAGTTGAAAGCGGTCCAGGTTCGCAACCGGGCCGTCGGCGGCTCGGCCGACGCCCCCCTCATGCGGGCCGTCGCCGCGCTGGGCCTCCTCGCGGACCGAGTCGGCGCCGTGGAGTCCGCGATTACTCGCGCCACCGACGCCGGATCCGCGGTGAAGCCGAACGGGCAGTGACCGCTCTCACGCCGCCCGCGTCGCAGCCTCCGGTGACCGGCGGGCCCCGGCACGGCCTGACACCTCCGTGAGCGCGGCGCTGTGGGTGGTTCCGCCCGGTCTTCGCCGGCCTGCCACCGCGCCCCGCGGGTGCAGGCTGGTGTTCGGTAACGTCCGTTCCATGACCGCCCTTGACGAGCTCGTCCGCCTCTGCCCGCCGCCCGCCGTTGCACCACCGGCCGTGGACTGGGCGCAAGCGGAGCGCGACCTCGGTGCGGCTCTGCCCGCCGACTACAAACAGCTCGTGGAGACCTACGGCGACGGCCTTTTCCACGAGACGATCTGGCTGCTCGTACCCGACTCCGCCTACGACGACTGTGACCTGCACGCGCAGGCGAGGGAGCGGGACGAGATCCTGGCCGACCTGTGGGAGTTCGAGGACAAGCCCGCGGGGCTGCGGGAGGCGGGCGCGAGGGTCCTGCCGTGGGCCTTCGAGGAGGGCACGGGAGCTTTCCTGTACTGGCTGGCGCGGCCCGGTCAGTGCCCCGAAGAGTGGACCGTGCTCTACAACGAGGGGCGCGGCCCCCTGTGGGAGCACCACGGCATGGGGTGCGTCGCCTTCCTGCTGGCGGTGCTCACCGGAACGGCGAGCACGGACTACTTCGGGCACCTCTACGAAGTGCCGAAGCCGACAGGGCACAGCTTCGCGACGGCCGACCAGATCCTCGGGACGGTCGGGGAGTGACGCCGTCAACCGCTCTCGAAGACCCGGCCCGCCGCCGGCCGGGTGATCAGGGACTCCGTCGGCAACGTATGGTCACCGACGGTGACCCTGTGACGGTGAGGCGTCAGCGGGCCGCGATCGCCTTCTCGGCAGCCGTCTTGATCCGGTTGCCGAAGGCCGGGGCGTCCTTGCGGGCGGCGGCCAGCGCCAGACCGACCAGGAGCTTGCCCACTCCGTGGCCGTCCAGGACGTTGAAGATACGGACACGGGTCCTGCCGTCGGCCAGGGACTCCAGGTCGTAGCCGCCCTCGCGCACCGTCACGCTGTTCTTGGACACCTCGGTCCAGCGGATCCTCACCGGCGCTTCGAGTTCGGTGATGCGGAACTCCAGGGCGCTCTTCATCCCGGCGTCCTTGACGGTGCTCCGGAAGACCGTGCCCACGGCGGTCGGGGTCTCCGGGATCCGCTCGATCTTCAGGACCCGGGGGCTGAACTCGGGATCGTTGCGCCCGTCGGCGAGATAGGCGAACACCTCCTGGACCGGCCGGTCGACCTCCACCACCGCTTTGAACTCTCCGGACATGGGCACTCCTCCTGGGTCGAGCCGTAACGGGTACGCGCCTTTCCTCACCGGACGGGTCACGGACCCCGCGGTGGCTCACATGCGTCCGCGGCTCGGTCGACGCGCGACCCGGGCCGTAGGGCCCCTTCTGCCATGGCGGCACCGTGACCCTACGGGAGGACCGGACATCACGCGAGACGAACGGTGACCGCGGCAGCGTCCCGAACGGGAAGGCCGGGCCGGAACAGGTGCATCCGGCCGAGGGACCACGACGGAAGGTCTTTGTACACACAGTCCTGGAGGTATCCGTGGCCCGTCGCCATCGTCTCATCCGAGTCAGCCCGAGTGCCGTGTGGGACGTCCTCGCCGACGGTCACCGCTACGCGGAGTGGGTCGTGGGAACCTCGCAGTCCGAGCCGGTGCGCGGGAAGTGGCCGCACCAGGACGCGGCGATCCGTTTCCAGGTCCGGCTCGGCCCGCTCGAACTGTCCAACGAGACGGTCGTACGCCACTGCGAGGAAGGCGTCAGCCTGGAGCTGGAAGCCCATGCCGGGGTGCTGGGCACGGCCCGCATCGCGATCGAGCTGCGGCCGTGGGGCGAAGACTGCCTGGTCATCGTGGACGAGCACCCACTGCAGGGAGCCGGAGGCCGACTGCACAACGTCGGCTTCGACGCGCTGATCCAGCTGCGCCACCGCACCATGCTCGCCCGACTCGCCAGGCTGTGCGAGAACCCGGCGCGCGACGCCCCGTCCCCGGTACGGCTCCGGTCGGCCGTGACGGGCGTGGAGGAAGCCGGTCATGCCTGACGCCGTGGTCATCGGCGCGGGCCCCAACGGCCTCGTCGCCGCGAACGTGCTGGCGGACGCCGGCTGGAGCGTCGAGGTGCTGGAGGAACAGCCGGAGCCGGGCGGCGCGGTGCGCCACGACCACGGGGTCGACCCCGCCTTCGTCAACGATCTCTTCAGCGCCTTCTACCCGCTCGCGGCCGCCTCCCCGGTCCTGGCCGCCCTGCGCCTGGAGGACCACGGACTGCGCTGGAGCAACGCACCGAGCGTGCTCGCCCACCCCCTCACCGACGGCAGCTGCGCCCTCCTGGACCGCGACCTCGACACCACCGCCAGGTCCCTCGACGCCTTCGCGCCGGGCGACGGGGACGCATGGCGGCGCCTGCACGATGTGTGGCTGAACCTGCGCCCCGACATCCTGGACGCACTGTTCACACCGTTCCCGCCGGTCCGGGCGACGGCCCGGCTGGCGTGGCGCCTGCGAGCCGCGGGCGGTCTGCGGATGGCCCGGACCCTGGTCCTTCCGGTGCGGCGGATGGGGGAGGAGGAGTTCCGCGGCCAGGGCGGCCGGCTGCTGCTGGCGGGAAACGCCCTGCATGCCGACCTCGCCCCGGAGTCGGCGGGCAGCGGCGGCTTCGGCTGGCTCATGGCCATGCTGGGCCAGACATACGGCTTCCCCGTCCCCGTCGGCGGCTCCGGCGCCCTGACAGATGCCCTGACCCGCCGTCTGCGGTCGCGGGGCGGGCGGGTCCGCTGCGGACAGCGCGTCCAGGAGGTCGTCGTCCGCGGCGGCCGGGCCGTCGGCGTAAGGACGGCGAGCGGCGACGCGGTACCGGCCCGCCGGGCGGTGCTGGCGGACGTGTCGGTACCCGCGCTGTACGGGTGCCTCCTCGACCCCGAGCACCTGCCGGCGCAGCTCCTGGAGGACGTGCGCCGGTTCCAGTGGGACTTCGCCACGTTCAAGGTCGACTGGGCGCTCGACGGCCCGGTGCCCTGGCAGGCCGAGCAGGCGTCCCGGGCCGGCACCGTCCACCTCGCCGACGGCGTCGACGAACTCACCCGCTTCGCCGCGCAGCTCGCCATGCGGCAGGTCCCGGACCGTCCCTTCCTGCTGTTCGGGCAGATGACCACAGCCGACGCCACCCGCTCCCCGCAGGGCACGGAATCGGCCTGGGCCTACACCCACGTCCCGCACGAGATCGGCGCCGACGCCGCCGACGAGGGCATCACCGGCCACTGGGACCCCAAGGACCAGGAACTCATGGCCGACCGGGTGGAACGTCAGGTCGAGCGGTTCGCGCCCGGCTTCCGCGCCCTGATCCGGGCCCGCCGCATTCTGGCGCCCCCGACCCTCCAGGCCATGGACGCCAATCTGAGCGGCGGCGCCATCAACGGCGGCACGACCGCCCTCCACCAGCAGCTCGTCTTCCGCCCCGTGCCCGGCACCGGGCGCCCGGAGACCCCGGTCCCCGGGCTCTTCCTGGCCTCCTCCGGCGCCCACCCGGGCGGCGGCGTGCACGGAGCGCCGGGCGCCAACGCGGCACGGGCCGCCCTGCACCGCCACCGGCCCCCCGGCCTCACCCGGGCCCAACGACTCCTGACCCGCCGCGACCGCACCGGAAGCAGGTGCTGACCCAAGGCGCCGCCCGCCGGGGCGGCCGTACCTGTCGAGGAGGACCAGTGGACGAACACCAGGAGGCCCCCGGCGGCCCCGACCGTGGCCACCGGCGCCCCGCCGGGGTCGACGACACGACCGTCGAGGCCCTCGGGGCGCTGTCCAAGGCACTGGAGACGACCGAGCGGGCCAGAGGCCGGCTGTACGACTTCCACCAGCTGACCGGCACGGCCGACCTCCAACTGGACCGTGCCGTACAGCTGTTGGAGGAGGCCGGGCATCTCGAATGGGCCGCGAAGGTCCGCTCGGAGATCCTGGGGCGCAATGTCGTTCCCGGACACTGGACCTTCCAGCTCGTCGAGGCGTACAACACCACCTACTACCGGCCCTTCCAGCAACTCGAGGCGAGCGCGGTGCAGGAACTCGCGCAGGGCCGTGACCACTTGTACGAGGCGGAGATGAAGGAGGATCGCCGCACTCCCGGACACCCCGACCACACCTCCCGCCCGCCGGTCTGCGGGAACTGAGCCCGTGCGCGGCAGCCCGCTCGTCGGCAGGACCGTTGCCGTCACCGGAGCCGCCCGCGGTCTGGGCGCGGCCCTGGCTCGCGAGATCTCCCGACGCGGGGCGCGGGTCGCGCTACTGGGCCACGAGAAGACCCTCCTGGACGAGGTGGCCGCAGCCCTGCCGGGGCGGTCCTTGGCCATCGAGGTCGACGTGACCGACCCGGACGCGCTGGCCGCCGCGGCCCGCACCGTGCGGGCCCGCCTCGGGCCCCCCTCGGTCGTGGTGGCCAACGCGGGCATAGCCGAAGGCGGACCGTTCGACGCCTCGCCGCCGGAGGCCTGGAGCCGCGTCGTCGACGTCAACCTCACCGGCAGCGCCCACACGGCCCGGGCGTTCCTGCCGGACCTCCTCGACACGGCGGGCTACTTCCTCCAGATCGCCTCGCTCGCGTCGATCGGCGCAGTCCCGTTGATGAGCGCCTACTGCGCCTCCAAGGCGGGGGCCGAGGCCTTCGCGCACTCCCTGCGCGCGGAGGTGGCGCACCGGGGCGTCGGGGTGGGCATCGCCTACCTCAACTGGACGGACACCGACATGATCCGCGACGCCGACCGGCACGCCGTGCTGCGTGAACTGCGCGCCGCCATGCCGGGGCCGGCCAGCCGGGTGCACCCCGTCGAAACGGTGGCCGCCCGCCTGGTCACCGGCCTGGAGCGGCGCCGTACGGCGGTGTACGCACCGGCCTGGCTCCGCCTGGTCCAGCCGGTGCGCCCGGCCCTGCCGCCCCTCTTGCTGCGCGTGTCGCGCCGCGCGCTGCCCCGTATGGAGGCCGAACAGACCGTCGAGTACACCGGCCCGCTCGGCGCCGGCGGCCTTGCCGACCGTGATGCGCGTCGCGACAACTGACCCGGCGAGGGGGCCGTGCACGGCCGCCCTGCCCGTCCCCGTTCGCGCCCCCTTCGCCGCACCGGCGGATCCGCCCCAGACCTCAGAGGTGTCCGGGGCGAACCCGCCGTATGCCTCACCGCGAGGCGGTGCCGGCAGCGGTCCTGGTCAGGAACGCCGGGTGCGACGGGTGCCGTAGAGGACGGCGGCCCCCAGGGCGGTCACCGCGGCCGCGCCGCCCGCTATCAGGCCGACCGGCGCGCTGGAACCGGTCTCGGCCAGCGGCGGGGTGCTCTCGCTGGGCGAGGGCGCCGGAGCGGTCGGGGGCGTCGACTCCAGCGGGGGGACGTCCGGGGTGGTGGGCGGAGTGCTGGAGCTGGGGGGCGGGGTCGTGGACGTGGCCGGCGGAGTCGTCTCGTCCGCGGGCGGCTGGCTGGCCGGCGGGCTGCTCGGGCTGTCCGGCGTGGACGGGGAGGCCGGGGGCGTGGGGGAGTTCGGCTGCTCGGGGGTGCACGACTTGTCGCCGCCGTTCCACGCCGCGATCAGGTGGTAGGGCGTGACGACGTTGTCAGGCTGGTAGGGCGCGGGCCCGTGACCGTCGCCCGAACCGCCGTCGTAGATGACGTCGTCGCCGTACAGGTCGATCTGCCCGTAGCAGTCCGGCGTCTTCACCGTGAGCTTCTGCCAGGTCTGCTTGGCTTCGTCGGCGCCGGGGAGGTCCGCGGCGCCGAGGTAGACCGTGTCGTGGTCGACGAGGGTCTGGAGACCGGAGGTGTACCAGTTGGGCCCCTCGGTGGTGTATTCGGCCAGCGAGACCGGGTACTTGCAGCCGTCGCCGACCGTCTGCCCCGGAGCCAGCCGCACCTCGACGGTGCCGGGGGCGGCGGACAACTGGTGGAAGCCGCCCTGTGAGGTCCAGTCGGCATCCGGCTTTCCGGTGGCGTCGACGAGGCGGTACTGCACCGTGGCCGTCTGGCAACCACCCGCGGGTGTGGCGCTGGCGGCGGCGGCCCCGAACAGGGGAGTGGCGGTGGCGAGGAAGGCGGTTGCGGCGACAGCGGCCGACGTTGTGGAGCGTGAAAGACGCGTCAAGATATGTCCTGGCGGATTGGAGAGTGTGGGAGGTGGCAGGACGCGAGCGGCCGCGGTGGCGGAAAGTGGGGATGCAGGCCGTGGCGGATTCACTCGCGTCACTTCGCTCGCTTCGATCACGGCGAGCGAGCCGCATTCTTGTCGGTCTTCACAACTCCCGTCAATCTTTCACGAGTTCGGCACGCAAAGGCGTCCTGGCTTGCGAGTTCTGCCCCGGTATTCGCAGGTCCCGCGCCCGTCCGCTTCGTCAGCGAGGTGCCATGCGGATGGCTCCGTCGAGGCGGATACCCTCGCCGTTGAGCATGGGGTTCTCGGCGATGTGCCGGACCAGTGCGGCGAATTCGGCCGGGTCGCCGAGTCGTGCGGGGTGGGGGACCTGCTGTCCGTCCTCGCCGGGCGCGAGCTTGGCCCGCTGGTCCGCGTCGACCACGACGGCCTTCGCCGCACTCGCGCCGAGCCGCAGGGCCACGGCGGAGGGCGCGAAGGCGGTGAACAGCGGTACCTGCACGGCCCCGCGGCGCCAGATGCCCAGCAGGGCCACGACCAGATCGGCGGACTTGGCCATCAGGGTGGCGACCGAGTCGCCTGGCCCGACCCCCAGGTCGGCGAGCGCGGCGGCGAAACGGGCCGAGTCGCGGCGCAGGTCCCCGTACGTGAGGTCCGTGGCCGTCAGATCCTGCTCGACCACCGTGAAGGCGACCGCGTCCGCGGGGTGCCGGTCGCGGAGCAGCTCCGCGACACAGGCGTCCGGAGCACCGAAGAGGCCGAGCAACTCCCGCACCCGGTCCTCCGACACCCCGCTCACGGTCGCGGTCACCACCGAAGCCGATGGATCGTTCATGGTCACGTCATCCCCTCTCCGATTCCGCCGCTGCTCTATGGCGGGGGTATTGCGGCGGTTTATGCTCCGCATCACGACGACGGCGGACTACCCCCGGAAAGGGGTACGGGTGATGCACTCCCCTCCCGACGCCCTTCTGCGGCCCGATGACGGCGACGCGCTCAGGCAGGTGCTCCGTCAGGTCCACGACCGCTCCGGCATCCCCGTCCTGTTCGGCGGGCAGGTGGAGAACACCCTGCTGAGCCTGTCGCAGTACATCGGTGTGCGGACGGCGGGCCTGCGCGGTCTCAGGGTGCGCGCCGAGACCGGCCTGGGCGGCAGGGTCCTCACCACGGGGCGGCCGGCCAAGGTGACCGACTACAGGTCGGCTCGCTCGATCACGCACGACTACGACCGCCCCGTGCTGACGGAGGGGATCCGCTCCGTCGTCGCCGTGCCCGTCATGGTGTCCGGTACGGTGCGCGCGGTCCTCTACGGGGCCAGTCGGGGCCCCGCGCCTCTCGGGGACCGGGCGGCCGACGAGATCGCCGGTGCCTCCCGGTGACTTGCCGCGGAGCTGGTCATCCGTGACGAGGTCGACAACCGCCTGCGGATGCGGGACGCCGCGCAGGGCCGCGCCGACGGCGGGCAATGCGGTGTGCCACTGGAAGAACTCCGGCAGGTGCACGCCGAGTTGCGGCGCATAGCCCAGCAGGTGCCCGATGACGACCTGCGCGGTCGGCTGCTCGACGTGGCCGGGCGGCTTGCCCAGCCGTCCGCCGCCGCCCACTCGGAGCCGGGCCCGACCATGGCGCCCCGGGAACTCGACGTCCTGGCGCAGGTGGCGCTGGGCTGCAGCAACGCCGAGGCCGGTCGCAGGCTGTCGCTGCTGCCCGAAACGGTCAAGTCGTATCTGCGCAGCGCGATGCGCAAGCTGGGCGCGAGCACCCGCTTCGAGGCGGTGGTCGCCGCACGTCGACAGGGTCTGCTTCCCTAGGTTCCGCCCCCACCCCGAGCCACCGACCGCCATCGAGTCGGTCGGTCTCGCGTGCCCGCGCGCTTGCCGCCTGGAAACCGATCGGTGTACGGTGCTGAAAACCGATCGGTTTCCGGCTTGGAGTCAGACCATGACCACGCATGCCACCTCGTCCATCTTCGTCATCGGCGGCACAGGGGCCCAAGGAATGCCCGTTGTCCGCGCCCTGGTCGCCGACAAGAAGTACTCCGTCAAGGTCCTCACCCGGGACGCCACCTCCCCCCGAGCCCAGGAACTCGTCGCGCTCGGCAATGTCTCCCTCCTCGAAGGGACGTTCGCCGACGAGGACGTACTGCGCGAGGGATTCCGCGACTGTGACGGGGCGTTCATCAACATCGACGGCTTCAACACCGGCGAGAAGACGGAGACCTACTGGGCCATCCGTACGTATGAGATCGCGATCGAGGAAGGAATCAAGTTCTTCGTCTACGGCAATCTCGACTATGCCCTCAAGAAGTCGGGCTACGACTCGCGGTTCCGCACCGGCCACTATGACGGCAAGGGCCGCATGGCCGAATGGGTGCTGTTCCAGAACGAGAAGAACAGCGACCGGATGGGAGCGGCGGTCTTCACCTCGGGCCCCTACATCGAGATGGTGATCTCACCGCTGACGCCCATGACGCCGTCCATCGAGGACGGTGTCGTCACATGGCGGGTCCCCCTCGGTGCGGGAGCCGTCCCGCACGTGGCTCTGGAGGACTGCGGCTTCTACGTCCGCTGGCTCTTCGACCACCCGGAACGGGCCAACGGCATGGACCTCGAAGTAGCCATCGAGCACTTGACGTACGCCGACATGGCCGCGGCGTTCGAGAAGGTGACCGGGCATCCGGCGCAGTACATCGACACCGATCTGGACGCGTACTGGAGCCATCCGGACCTGACGGGGCTCGCCGACCACCCTGCCGGATACAACGCCGACCCCGCCGACAAGAGCACCATGAGCTTCCGTGACAACTTCACCGGCTTCTGGAACGTGTGGAAGCACGGGATCATCACCAGGGACTACGCCCTGCTCGACGAAATCCACCCCGACCGGATCAGGACCGCCGAGGAGTGGTTCCGCCGGGAGGACCAGCTGGGCAGGGAACTCGGCAAGGGAAGCCTCTGGGAGAGGGTCCAGCCGGAGAACTGGGGCATGGACTCCGCGGTCCTCAAGAGCAGCGCGGACTTCAGGACGGGCAAGTTGTAGGCCAGGCCCTTATCGGGGTGCGTCCTGCCCCGCGTTGAGCCCGTCCAGCAGGAGGTCCCCGAGTTCGGAGAAGGCGTCACCGGCGGTCAGGCCGGTGCGCTCCAGAAGGACCCCCGACTGGACCGCGTCGATGGTCACCGCCACCACCTGGGCGGCGAAGTGCCCGTTGAGCGCGCGGAAGACGCCGGCCCGCACACCCTCCTCGATCATCTGGTGGACCCGGTGCGCCGCGGCGGCGGAGTTCTTGCGGTAGATCTGCGCGGTCGGTTCATAGCCGACCATGTCGTCGTAGAAGGCGTTGGAGTGGCGGCGCATGGCGGTGCCGACGCCGGCGAGGTAGACCCGGATGCGCTGCCTGGGGTCGGGTTCTGCCTGGACGGCCTGCTCGATCTCGGCGGTCGCGTCCCGGAAGAAGGCGCGGGTGATCGCCAGTACCAGCTGTTCCTTGGTGGAGGCCAGGCTGTACAGCGTCGCCTTGGAGCACTCCAGCCGCTGGGCGAGCTCGTCCATGGTCACCGCGGTGAAGCCTTCGGACAGGATGATCGCCTCGGCCTGGCGCAGCAGTTCGTCCCGCCGACGGGTGTCGACTACCCGCTTGCGTGCCGTGCGGCGCGGGCGTCGGTCACGTGAGTCGGTCGGGGCGGTCACCGCAGCAGTCTCCAAGAGCCGATCCTGACGAAGGGGTACCAAGGTACCGCCTGACGTACCCGGCGGACGGCGTCGCTGACCTCCCCGGTGGCGTCCCGACGCCCCGCCGATCCCTGTCAGAGATCGACGTCGGCCGGCCACTGGCTCACGTTCCGGGGTGACGCAGCGAGTTGCTCCTGGGCGGAGCGCTCGGCCCTGATCGAGCGGTCCGGTTGTGTACCGAGGGCGTCGAGGCCGAGGGCTCGAGTCATGCCGGCAATTCCGACGACGACGCCGACCGCGCCGCGATCGCTGCGCGCGGCCCGTGGACGACTTCGACCTCCAGGCCAATGCGTCCTCGGCCACCTGCACGACGATGCGCGGCGGCATCGGCAGCCGGGGGTGCTACCCGGCGGACGGCCGGGCGGCGGTGGGACTGGACGAAAGCCGATGCCGGCCGTATCACATGGCGCGCAGGACCCACGGCGTCCCGGTCCATCAGCTGCTCGGCGGCCACCTGCGCGACCGGGGGACTGGCCGAGTGACCGCGGTCTGCGCGGCCGTCGGGCCGGACCGCGACCTGGCGCGCCCATTCACCTCCTCGTCCAGGGAGCGACCACTCGTCGCAGAAACTTCGGTCTGTCGGTTGTCGGGGCCCACCTGGGTACGACATCCAGGGGACGAACCACCTCCGGAGGAGATGAACGCGTGAGAATCGTCGTGACGGGTGCGTCCGGGTTCCTCGGACGATTGCTGGTCGGCGCGTTGTCGCGGGCCGGGACCTTCGGCGGTCAGCCGATCAGCCGTCTGGTGCTGGTGGACCGGGTGCCCTGGCCGGACAACCCGCAAGCGGCCGGCGTGCCGGTCCAGGTCCTGCATGGGGAACTGGTCGAGCAACTGGACACGGTGTTCGCCGAGCCGGTGGACGTGCTGTTCCATCTCGCCGCCGCCGTGTCGGCCGAGTGCGAGGCCGACTTCGACCTAGGGATGCGCGCCAATGTGGACGTCACCCGCGCGCTGCTGGAGGCGGCGCGGGCGCAGTCCAGGTCGGGCGGGACGGTGGTGCGGATGCTCTTCGCGAGCAGTATCGCCGTCTACGGCTCCGACGCTGCCCTGCCTCTGCCACCGGCGGTCAGCGAGACGACGGTCCCGGTGCCGCGGTCGAGTTACGGCACCCAGAAGCTGATGTGCGAGCAGCTGATCGCGGACTGTACCCGCCGCGGCTTCGTCGACGGGCGGATCGCGCGTCTGGTGACGGTGGCGGTACGCCCGGGCAGGCCCAACGCGGCCGCCTCCGGCTTCCTGTCCGGCATCGTCCGTGAGCCGCTCGCGGGCCTGCCCGCCGTCTGTCCGGTGGATCCCGCTCTGCAGGTGGCACTCGCCTCACCCCGGCGCACCGTCGAGGGCATCCTGCGCGTCGCCGAGGTTCGGCGCGGTACCGGACCGGGGCGCTTGGAGGGCCCTCTGCCGGTGAATCTGCCCGCCCTGACCGTCTCGGTCGCCGAGATGCTCTCGACGCTGCGGCAGGTGGCCGGTGACACGGTCGCCGACCGGGTCACCCTCGCTCCCGACCCGGCGGTCGAAGCGATCGTCGGTTCATGGCCGGCGGTCTTCGACCACCGGCGCGCCGCCGCACTGGGGCTCGCCCCCGACGCGAGCTTCCTGTCGGTGCTCCAGGACTACCTCACCGATCACCCCGACGCGGTCGCCGCCCCAGCGGACTGAACCGCGGCAGGCGCACGGTCGTTCTTCGAGAAGGTCAGCCGGGGAAGCGTCCGGTGGAGCGCAGCAGCCAGCGGCGTTCCGCGTAGGCCAGGTCGTCGCGCCACAGCCGTGCGGCCCCCGCCGTCATCAGGCGGCGCAGTACGGGTGCCGCAGCGCGCGCCGCGGCGAAGCCGGGACGCGCGGAGGAGGCCACGACCGCTTCCACGACGGCCGTGCGGGGCCGGCCCAGCTCGTCCGGGCCGAGCGGGGTCGCGTGCGTCTCCACCACGGAGCCCAGGCCCTCGCCCTCGGTGATGCGCATGAGGACCGTCCGCGGTTCGGGCGTGGTGAACAGCGCCCGAACCGGCACGACGAACCGTCCGGCGACCTTGAAGGAGACGTCCACCGTGAACCCGTCCTCGCCCGCTCCCTCGGCGTCGGGGGTGCCGACCACGGTCAGATCGACGAAGGAGTACGGGTGGAACCAGGCGCCGTGCCAGGGGTCCATCCGGTTCGCCACCACGTCCTCCGGCTCGCAGATCCCCACCCCGGCGTAGACGGCGGCGACGGAACGCGACAACTCGGGCCGCGGCGGGACGAACGGTGCCCGTGTCGGCTGTTCGCCGCCCACCTGGTCCAGGCGTACCCAGACCAGCACTCCGTCGTCGTACACGGGCAGCGGCTCCCAGCCGGCGAACGGCCCGCCGTCCAGGGCCAGTCCGTGCCAGTGGCAGACGAGGGTCCCGCACCGCACAGGGCTGTCGGCGAGCGGTGCTCCCAGGTGCGGGCAGATACCGGGGCCCGCCGCGAGCCGCCCGTCGGCGGTGCGCCACACCACCAGTTCCCGCCCGGCCACCGTCGCGGACAACGGCCGGTCCGCGCGTACGTCCCGGACGGCACCGACGACGTACCAGTTGCCGGACGGGCGGGCCTGGGCCCGCTTCAGCGCCTCGGCGATCAGAGCGGGGCGGGCCTGCCGCCATGTCGGTCGCTGCTTCTCCCACCGCACCGGGCGGCACCGCAGGGAGAGCGGGTAGCGGGCACGTCCTGCGGGGTGCCGCGGTTTCATGCGGTCCTCCGGAAGGTCGATGACGTGTAGGCCGCCGTGCCGGGCATGGGTGCTGCCCGGTCGTCGGCCCTCCTGTGCCGCAGCCGCGCCTTGCCCACCCGGGCCAGGCCGTCCAGGGCCACCACTGCACGGCGGTGTCCCGGGACCACGGCGCGGCGCTGCACCGAGCGGTACCCGTCCGCGGCGACCGCGTCCAGGATTCCGCCGTACAGGACGAAGGCGGTGCGGATGCACGGGCGCGAGACCGGGTCGAGCATGGCCAGTCCCGGGGCGGCCGTGCGGTAGAGCCCGCGGGTCAGCTCCGCGAACTCCCGCAGGGCGGAGGTGATCCGGCGGTCGGGACGTCCGGTGTCCCGGCTCCAGCGCAGCAGCCGCCGGTCGACGCCGTGGGCGCTCAGCAGGTCGGCGGGCAGATAGACGCGGCCGCGGTCGAGGTCCTCACCCACGTCCCGCAGGAAGTTGGTCAGCTGGAACGCCACGCCCAGGGCGGCCGCGTGCGGTGCCGCCTCCTCGCGCGGAACGACCGTGCCGAGCACCGGCAGCATCTGCAGCCCGATCACCTCCGCCGAACCGTGGGTGTACGTGCGCAGGTCGGCGTAGGTGGCATAGCCCGTGATGTCGAGGTCGGCGCGCATCGCGGCCATGAAGTCGGTGAAGTGGCGGTGGTCGATGCCGTAGCGCAGCGCGGTGTCGGCCAGGGCGCGGACGACCGGCTCCGCGCTGTCACCCGTGTCCAGCCCCGTCTCCAACTGGTGCTGAAGACGGGTCAGCCGCTCCGCGCGCCCGGCCGCGGTGGTCGTACCGTCGAGCGTGTCGACGATGTCGTCGGCCCACCGGGCGAACCCGTACAGCGCGTGCACGGCCGGCCGGCGCGCCACCGGCAGCAGACGGGTGGCGAGGAAGTACGTCCTGCCGTGCCGGGCGTTCAGCCGCCTGCATCGGGAGTACGCCTGCCGCAGTGCCGGATCGGTGACGCCGGCCGCGTCGAGTTCACGGTCGGTCATACCGGCCTCCGTTCCCGGGATTCGCGTACGGCGGGGCGCGGTCGCCCGGTGCGGGCACCGCCCGTGATCCGGGCCGCGGCGAGCTTGCCCGACAGCAGGACGGTCGGTACGCCGACGCCGGGGGTGGTGCCGCAGCCGGCGAGCACGGCGTTGACCGTGCCGCGCACGAGGTTGCGCGGCCGGAACGGCCCGGTCTGCGCGAAGGTGTGCGCGGCGGAGAAGGGCGAGCCGGCCGCATGGCCCTGCGCCTGCCAGTCGGCCGGAGTGATCAGGCACTCCTCCTCGACGGCGGCGGCGATCCCGTCCAGCCCGCGCCGGTCCAGTTCCGTGAGCAGGCTGTCGCGGTAGCGCGGGCCCAGTTCGCGCCAGTCGGCCGCGCCGGGGCCCAGGGCGGTGTTCGGGCAGGGAGCAAGGATGTAGTGCAGGTGGCGTCCGGGCGGGGCGAGGCTCGGATCGGTGACGGTCGGGCGCGTGATGAGCAGGGAGGGATCGCTCATCAGGTGGCCGGTCTCGGTGAGTTCGGAGAACGTCCGCCGCCATTCCGCACCGAAGGAGAGGGTGTGGTGGGCCAGCCAGGGCCAGGTGCGGTCCGTTCCGGCGTGCAGGACCACGGCGGACGGTGAGAACCGAAGACCCACCGGACGCTTCGGGGCGCGGCCCAGCAGCCCGTAGGAGACGGGCAGGTCGGGGGTGAGGACGACGGCGTCGCAGGCGATACGGCCGGTGTCGGTGACCACGGCGGTGATCCGTTCCCCGGAGCGTTCCAGGCGCGTGACCGTCTCGCCGAAGCGCAGGTCGGCCCCCGCGTCCGCGGCGGCGTCCGCCATCGCCCGGGGCAGGGCGTGCATGCCGCCGCGCGGGAACCAGACGCCCGCCACCGTGTCCATGTACGCGATGACGGCGTACGCGGCCAGGGCGCGTTCGGGTGCCACCCCCGCGTACAGGGACTGGAAGGAGAAGACGCGCCGCAGCCGTTCGTCGTGCAGGAACCGTCCGATGCGCGCGTCCAGGCGCCCGAACCCGCCGAGGGCGGCCAGCCGCGCCAGGTCGGGATGGAGCAGGTGCAGGGGCGAGTCGAAGTCGGTGTCGATGAAGCGCCTCATCTGCACCCGGTAGAGCTGCTCCAGCCAGGCGCGCAACCGCCGGTACCCGGCGGCCTCGGGGGCCCCGGCGAAGCGTTCGATCTCCGCCTCCATCGCCTCGGCACCGGTGTGGACGTCCAGGGTGCTGCCGTCGGCGAACCGGGCCCGGTAAGCCGGGTGCAGCGGCACCAGATCGACCCGTGCGCCGAGGCTGTCGCCGACGGCGGCGAACGCCTCGTCCGCCAGATGAGGCATCGTCAGCACCGTGGGACCGGTGTCGATGTGGTAGCCGCCCCGGACGATCCGTCCGGCTCGCCCGCCGGGTGACGTGTCGCGCTCCACCAGGGTCACCCGGCGTCCGGCGCCCAGCAGGTGCAGGGCGGCCGCCAGTCCGGACAGGCCGGCGCCGACGACCACCACATGGTCGGTGCGCCCGGGAACGGTACGGGTCATCGGCCGGCCCCCTCGCCGGTCGCCAGGGTCAGGGAGAGGGGAACCACCTCGGAGGCCGCACCGTCCAGGACTCCGCTCGCGGCGCGCATCAGCATCCGCAACTGCCTCGTGGGCTCGGGCTCCAGCGCCGCCGTGTCCAGATGGCGCAGTCCCTGGGCCACCAACCTGCGGATCTTCCCCTCCACGAGGTCGCGGGCGCCCGTGGTCATGAACACCTCGCGTATCGCGGCGAGTTCGGCGTCGGAGGCGTCCGTACGGCCGAGCGTGTCACGCAGCAGGCCCTGGGCGCTTCGGTCGCCCGAGGTCTCCGCCCGTGCCTGCGCGACCGCGGCGAGGTAGGTGGGTTTGCCGCTGCGGATGTCGCCGCCCGCGGGCTTGCCGGTGTCACGCGGGTCCCCGAAGGCGTCGAGGAGGTCGTCGCGCAGCTGGAAGGCCAGGCCGACGCAGCGGCCCGCCGAACACAGGGCCCGGGTGGTGACGGGGCCGGCGTCGGCCAGCGCCGCCCCCAGCGCGAGCGGGCGTTCCACGGAGTACAGGGCGCTCTTGAGGCAGGCGGCGCGGATCGCCCGGGCAAGAGAACGCGCCGAGGTGGCCTCACCCTGCACGTCCAGGTACTGCCCGGCCACCATCTCCGTGCGCAGGGCACGCCACAGGTCCCGGACCCGCCGCGCGGTAGGGCGCGGCATCTCGGTGTCCGCCACCACGTCGTCCGCCCAGGCCAGGGCCAGGTCACCGGCCAGGATCGCCGCGGCCTCCCCGAGCCGCTCACCGCGCCGCGCGTTGCACACGCCGGTGTACTGGGCCGCCACCTCGACATGCAATGCCGGCCGGCCGCGGCGCAACCGCGCGCCGTCCATCACGTCGTCATGGACCAGGGCACACGTCTGGATGAGTTCCAGGGCGGCGCCGACCCGCAGCGCCGCGTGCGCCCGCCAGGGCTCGTCGCCGCCGCAGGCCCGCAGCGCCCACCACACGAAGCGGGAGCGGCCGAGCCTGCCGCCGCTCCGCGTGAAACGGCCGACCCGGGCGGCCAGGTCCTCACCGAAGAGCGGATCGACGGCCTCGGCCGCGGCCAGCTGGTCGTCGAGCACGTCGTCGAGCACCGCGCGCACGGCATGGGTGACGTCCGCGTCCACGGCGCGCGGGTCGTCGCCGTAGGCCGGACGGTTCCCGGGTGGAAAGGCGCGCTGATGATCGTCCCGGCCGTGGCCCGTCTCTCCGGCCGTCCGGCGGGGCGGCGCGGGGGAGACCTGCTCGGCGGACGGGTGTGCGCACGGACTCCGGTCCGCGCTGTGGCCCTTCGCCACGGTGGAGCTCATGCCGGTACCCCTCATCGAATCCTCGTGATCAGAGCTGGCGTCGTCATGACCGGTTCCCCTCGGGTGGCGCAGACGGATGCGGGGCGGCACGGTAGGACCGGGTCTCCCGCGGGTGCGGGTCCCATCGCTGCTGCTCGATTCGATGCGAAGTCGATGCAAGTTGCCCCACAGATGAGGAATCCGCAGGCTGGAAGGGCCGCGGTCGCTCTCGGCGACCACCAGGCCCAGCGGAGGAGTGACGATGACGACCGCACAGCGAACCGGCGGGGACATCGACGACAGCGAACTCGTGGACGGGTTTCGCAAAGGCGACGAGGCATGCCTCACGGTCGTCCACCATCGGTGGGGTCCACTCGTCCACGCCCTCGCCAGGCGCTCCCTGGGGGACGCGAGGGAGGCGGAGGACATCACCCAACTGGTGTTCCTCGCCGCGTGGCGAGGCCGCGCCGGGTTCGCGCCCGAGCGCGGCACCCTGCCCGGCTGGCTCACGGGCATCGCCCGCCGCAAGATCGCCGACGCGCTCGCCGCCCGCACCCGCCGCAACGAACTCGTCGCCGCCGCGGGCGCCCAGCTGCTGCTGCGGGCCGACGACGAGACCGCGCTGCCGGAGGCCGCCCTCGACCGCGTTCTGCTCGCCGACGAGATGTCACAGCTTCCGGCACCGCAGCGCCGGGTGCTCAACCTGGCCTTCTACGACGACCTCACCCAGACCCAGATCGCCGAACTCACCGGCTGGCCGCTGGGAACGGTCAAGAGCCACGCGCGCCGAGGCTTGCGCCGCCTTGCCGGCCGACTCCGCAAGGAAGCCCTCGTCGAGTGCGCCGCGTGACAACGACGCAGAAGCGATGCATGCCTCCACCACGACCGGCGCCACGCGGCGCGCGGCAGGTGAGATCCGCATCCGGACGGGTACTGCGACCGGAACACCGACGCAAGACACGGCGAAGGCGCGGAGGGAGTGACCCGGCCATGTACGAGGCGGACGTCGCCATCATCGGAGCAGGGGCCGCGGGACTGTCCCTGGCCCACCGCCTCTCCCGCCCCGCCCCCGGCGCGCGGCGCCTGTCCGTCGTCCTCGTGGACGCCCCGCCCGGACCGCTGCGCCCGCCCCGGCGCACCTGGTGCTTCTGGGAGAGGGGCCGAGGGCCCTACGACGCCGTGGTCATGAGGTCATGGCAGCGTCTGCGCGTACACCGGCCCACGGGGGAGCCGATCGAGCACGACATCTCCCCCCTGCGCTACAAGATGATCCACTCGGACGACTTCGAGTCCCTGATCGAGTACGACCTCGAGCGGAGTGGGCGGGTACGGCGGATCGAGGCGACGGTCGAGAGCGTCGAAGGACTCCCGCAAGGGGCCCGGATCGACGCCCGCACGGCGGACGGACACCCCGAGCCCGTGCACGCCCGCTGGGTGTTCGACTCCCGGCCGCTGGGCAGCCTCCCCGCGGCCCGTACGACACTGCTCCAGCACTTCCACGGCTGGTTCGTCCGCACCGGCCGCCCGGTCTTCGACCCGGCCCGCGCGGAGTTCATGGACCTGCGTACCTCCCAGCCCGCGAAAGGCCTCTCCTTCGGCTACGTCCTGCCCACCGGCCCCGATCAGGCACTGGTGGAGTACACGGAGTTCTCGCCGACGGTGCTGTCAGCGGACGCGTACGACAAGGCGCTGAACGACTACACCACGCGCGTGCTCGGGCTGGAGGACTTCGAGGTGACCGCGACCGAGACCGGCGTCATCCCGATGACCGACGCCAGGTTCGCACGGCAGACGGGCGCGTCGGTCTTCCGTATCGGGGCGGCCGGCGGCGCCACCCGGCCCTCGACCGGCTACACCTTCGCCGGCGTGCAGCGCCAGACCGCGGCCGTCGCGGCGGCCCTGCGCCAAGGCCGGCGGCCCGTTCCGCCGCTGCCGCACTCACCTCGCTCCCGCGCCATGGACGCGGTGCTGCTGCACGCCCTCGACAGTGGCCTGGTGGACGGCGCGGACTTCTTCTCGCGGCTGTTCACCCGGATCCCCATGGCCAGGCTCCTGCGCTTCCTCGACGGCGGAACACGACTGCGCGAAGAACTCGCCATCGGACTGCGCACCCCCGTCCTGCCCATGCTGCGAGCAGCCGCGGAGGTACCCCGGCTTCCCCGACGCCCCTTCCCCGGGTCCTGACGCGCGGTGCGACACCCGATCCCCCGACCCCCGTTCGTGCGCCGGGTCGATCCCCGACTCCCCGACGACCCGCCACCAGGAGGCAACGTGACCGTGCTGCGTGACGCGGACCTGGCCGCCGCGTTCGACCATGCGGCGCACCGCTACGACACACTCGTGGCCGCCAACCCGGGCTACCACGCCCACCTGCGCCGCTCGGCGCGCCGGCTCGGCCTGCCCCAGCCGGGCACCGGGCTGCGCGTCCTGGACCTGGGCTGCGGGACCGGCGCCTCCACCGCGGCGCTCGCCCGCGTGCTGCCTGACGCCGACATCACGGCCGTGGACGCCTCCGCCGGGATGCTGGACCGTGCCCGGGCCAAGCGGTGGCACGGCAAGGTCAGGTTCGTGTGCGCTCCGGCGGAGGCGCTCGCCAAGGCGGGCGTGGCAGGGCCCTTCGACGCGGTGTTCGCCGCCTACCTCTTCCGCAACGTCGCAGACCCCGACGCCGTGCTGGACGCCGTCCACGACCTGCTGGCCCCGCACGGCCGGCTCTCCGTGCACGAGTACACCCTCAGCGGACACCCGCAGCACCGTGCCGTCTGGACGGCCGTGTGCCGCGGCCTGGTGCTGCCCGTCGCCACCGCCCTCGGCGACGGCGACCTGTACCGCCACCTGTGGCGCAGCGTCGTCGAGTTCGACACGGTCGACCGGTTCACGGACCGCGTCCGCGCCCGGGGATTCGACCGCGTACAGGCCCTGCCGCTGCCCGGCTGGCAGACCGGCATCACCCACACCGTCGTCGCCCGCCGCGCCGCCCCGCCCGTCCGGAGCGGCCGGTGACCGCCGCCACGGCGGGCCCCGCCCGCCCCGGACGGGACCGCCACGCCGTCCTCCTGCCCCCGCCGCCCGGAGCGACCCGGGTCGGTGGGAAGCCGCGCAGCACCGCCGTCGTCGGCGGCGGCATCGCCGGCCTCGCCGCCGCCACGGCCCTCGCCGAACGCGGCGTCCACGTCACGCTCCACGAACGCGAGACCTACCTCGGCGGCCGCGTGGGCGGCTGGAGCACCGAGCTGTACGACGGCTCCACGGCGACCATGAGCCGCGGCTTCCACGCCTTCTTCCGCCAGTACTACAACCTACGGAGCCTCCTGAGCCGTGCCGATGCCCGTCCAGGGCGCCTGACCGGCCTGCCCGACTATCCGCTGCGGCACCGCGACGGACTGCACGACAGCTTCCGCAGAGTGCCGCGCACCCCGCCACTGAGCGCACTGGGCTTCGTGGCACTGAGCCCGTCCTTCCGCTGGCGCGACCTGGCGCGCATGAGCCCCGCCGCGGCCCTGCCCCTGCTCGACGTCCGCGTCCCGGACGTCTACGCCGGACTGGACACCGTCAGCGCCCACGACTTCCTCGAGTCCCTGCGCTTCCCGCCGGCGGCACGCCACCTGGCCTTCGAGGTGTTCTCCCGCAGCTTCTTCGCCGACCCCCGCGACCTCTCGGCCGCCGAGATGGTCCTGATGTTCCACATCTACTTCCTCGGCAGCTCCGAGGGGCTTCTCTTCGACGTGCCCGACGACCCCTTCCCGACAGCCCTGTGGGATCCCCTCGCCGAGCACCTGAGCCGCCACGGCGTCGACCTGCGCCTGTCCTCCTCCGTCGAGAACGTCTCACCCACCGCGGACGGCGCCTTCACCGTCGCCACCGACCGCGAGGAGAGGCGGTACGACACCGTCGTCCTCGCCCTCGACACCACCGGCCTGCGCTCCCTGGTCGGCAGCTCACCCCGGCTCGCCGACGCGGCCTGGCGTGAACGCGTCGGACGGCTCCGCACCGCCCCGCCCTTCCTCGTCTCCCGCCTCTGGCTCGACCGTTCCGTCGACGCCGGCCGCCCCGGATTCCTGGGCACGGCCGGATACGGCTCCCTCGACAACGTCAGCGTCCTGGAACGCTGGGAACAGGAGGCCGCACAGTGGTCCGCCCGCACGGGCGGTTCCGTGGTCGAACTCCACGGCTACGCGCTGCCGGAGAACGCCGACCCCGACGTGGAGGCCCGGCACCTGATCGCGCAGCTCCGGGACGTCTATCCCGAGACCCGCGACGCGCGCGTCCTCGACGCACGGCACGAATGGCGCCAGGACTGCCCCCTGTTCCCCGTCGGCGGACACACCGACCGCCCCGGCGTACGCACCCCCCAGCCCGGCCTGGTGCTCGCGGGCGACCTGGTGCGTACGGACCTGCCGGTCGCCCTGATGGAACGCGCCGCCACCACCGGCTTCCTCGCGGCCAACGCCCTCCTGCAGTCCTGGGCGGTACGAGGCCACCCGTTGTGGACCGTGCCCAACGGCAGCCGCAACCGCCTGCTCCGCGCCCTGGCGGGACGGCGCGCACGACCACGGTCGGGGACCCCCACGACTCCTGCTGCCTCGCCATGACCGCCGTGCCGCGTCAGGTGGCCGTCCCGGTGACACTGCTCGGCCTGCTCTCCGCCACCTGCGCCGGCCCGCGGCCCGGGCGGTGGAGGGCGCGTCGCGGCGCCGGTGTGCGGCTTGAGAGACTGGTGGGTATGGACATCGCGAGCAGAAACCACGTGACCGTCACCGGCAACCCGCAGGGACCCACGGTGGTGCTGGCACATGGCTTCGGCTGTGACCAGAACATGTGGCGGCTGACGGTGCCCGCACTGGCCGACGACTATCGCGTGGTGCTGTTCGACTACGTGGGTTCGGGCCGCTCCGACGCGTCCGCGTTCTCGGCGGACCGGTATTCCTCCCTGGACGGGTACGCCCGTGACGTGGTCGAGGTGTGCGAGGCGCTCGAACTGCGCGACGCGGTGTTCGTGGGGCACTCGGTCAGCGCGATGATCGGCGTACTCGCGGCTGGTCTGGCCCCGGAGCGGATAGCCGCGCTGGTGATGGTGGCTCCGTCCCCGCGGTACATCGACGACGAGGGTTACCGGGGCGGTTTCAGCGCCGAGGACATCGACGAGCTGCTGGCGTCGCTGGAGGCGAACTATCTCGGCTGGTCGGTGGCGATGGCCCCGGTGATCATGGGCAACGCGGATCGGCCCGAGCTGGGCGACGAGCTCACGAACAGCTTCTGCGCCACCGACCCGGACATGGCGCGCGTCTTCGCCCGGACCACCTTCCTGTCGGATTCGAGGGACGACCTGAAGAGCGTGAGCGTGCCCACGCTGGTGCTGGAATGCACCCAGGACGTGATCTCCCCCCGTGAGGTCGGAGCCTTCGTCCACCAGGCGATTCCCGACTCGACCCTGGTCACTCTCGACGCCACTGGGCACTGCCCGCACCTGTCCGCGCCCGAGGCCACCAACCAGGCGATCGTCGATTACCTCGCGAGCCTGTGATGATGTGCGGCGCCGGCCGGCAGCCCGATCCACAGGACGCCGACGGCGGCAACGCTTCCGACGCGGCGTTCGCCGCACTGTTGGAGGACGGCGCCGAGGACCTCTACGAGCACGCCCCCTGCGGGTACCTCTCCACGCTGATGGACGGCACCATCGCGAAGATCAACGGCACCCTGCTGGACTGGCTCGGGCTGGAGCGAGAGGCCGTGGTGGGCCGGATGCGGTTCACCGATCTGCTGACCGTCGGCGGCAAGCTGTATCACGAGACGCATTTCGCGCCGCTGCTGCGGATGCAGAGCAAGATCAGTGGAATAGCCCTGGAGATGAAGCAGACCGGCGGTGGCAGGATGCCCGTGCTGGTCTCCTCCGTCATCAAGCACGGCACCACCGGGCAGCAGCTGCTGATCCGCACCACCGTCTTCGACGCCCGGGACCGCCGTGCCTATGAAGAGGAGCTCCTGCGTCGCCGTGAAGCGGCCGAGGAAGCACGCCGACAGGCGGAGGCCGACCGCACCCGACTGCAGGAGGCGCTCGCCGTACTCCAGCAGTCGCTGCTCCCGGACATCCTGCCGCCCGTACCCGGCGTGCAGACGGCCACCCACTACCACACCGCCTCACCCGACCGGTTGGGCGGCGACTTCTACGACGTCTTCGCCATCGACGGCAAACGCTTCGGTTTCTTCCTCGGCGACGTGTGCGGCAAGGGGCCCCAGGCCGCCGCGGTCACCTCGCTGACCCGCTACACCCTGCGCGCCGCCGCGCTGCACGACCCCGACCCGGTGTCCGCCCTGGGCACCCTCAACAAGGCGCTCCACGACCGCTACGCCGCCGGCGGCGACCCCCGCTACTGCACCGCTGTGTTCGGCACCCTCGAACCCCGTCCCACGACCGGGCAGCTGGTCGTCCACCTCGCCTCGGGCGGTCACCCGCCGGTCATCGTCCTGCGCGCGGACGGCACAGCCGACTTCCTGCCCACCCCCGGCGGTCTTCTCATCGGCATCCTCCCCTCCGCCCCCTTCGTCGGCGCCAGTACGGTTCTCGGCCCCGGCGACACGCTGCTTCTCTACACCGACGGCCTCACCGAAGCCCGCACCGGCCAGGACCGCGCCGGTCTCTACGGCGACGAGGCGCTGCTCTCCTTCGTCACCGCTCACGCGGGCAAATCCCCGCATGCCGTCGTCGAGGCCCTGACCGGGCTTCTGGACAGCTTCGGTGACGGCCTCGACGACGACACCGCCCTGCTCGCCATCGGTGTCCCGGCCACCGACCCACAGACGAGAAACGAACGATGAGCCCGCTGAAAATCACCACCCGAGATGCCGCGACCGGTCCCGTACTGGAGCTTTGCGGCGAACTCGACTACGCCAACGTCGCCGAACTGCACGCGGCGCTCGCCGACCTCTCCCTCCGGCCGGGCCAGTGCCTGGTCCTCGACATGAGCGGACTGGAGTTCTGCGACTCCAGCGGCATCACGGCTCTGATCGCCGCGCGCGGCAACGCGCAGGACGTCCAGGCGGACGTCGCCCTCGCCGCCGTACCGCCGACCATGCTGCGCGTCCTGCGCATCGTCGGACTCGACCAGATCTTCACCATCCACCCCGACACCGAGAGCGCCACCGGTTCCTGACCCGCGCGCCTGGTGTGCCCGGGACGGAGCCGTGTCCCGGCTCCGTCCCGGGTGGCGGTCAGGGCAGGATCTCGACGTACCCGTCGGTTCCGTGCACGCGGATCCGCTGCCCGTCGCGGATGCGCCGGGTGGCCTGCTCCACGCCCACGACGGCCGGCAAGCCGTACTCCCGGGCGATCACCGCGCCATGGGTCATCAGGCCGCCCACCTCCGTCACCAGGCCCGCGATGCCGACGAACAGCGGCGACCAGCTGGGGTCCGTGAAGGTCGTGACCAGGATGTCGCCCGCTTCGAGATCGGCGTCCGCCATGTCGAGGATGACGCGGGCCCTTCCCTCGACGGTCCCGGTGGAGACCGGCAGACCGACCAGGGCGCCCTCCGGTACGTCGTCGCGCCGGTACGCCCCGTTGAGAGCCTCGCCGTCCGAGGTGAGGACCCGGGGCGGGGTAAGGGCCTCATAGGAGCGGAAGGCGTCCTTGCGCTGCTGGACGAGCCGGTCGTCGACCTGCTTCTCGCGCACGACGTCGTGGAACTCCTGGAAGGTGAGGTAGAAGACGTCCTCCTTGTCGGCGAGCACACCCGCCTCCACGAGGCGCTCGGCCTCCGCCATCAGGGCCTGCTTGTAGACGAAGTAGCGGCTGATGATGCCGTACTTCGGATACTCCCGGTACCCGATGAAGGTGCGGACCCGGTCGATCATGCCCTTCGTCTCGTCGGCCTTCCGCTCCCCGTCCGGCAGGGCCCGCAGGCGTGCCAGCACGTCCTGTTCCTTCTTCTGCGCCTCCTCGCGCCCCTGCTCGAAACGCCGCCGGGCCGCGCCCGCTTCGAAGTGCCTGACGTTGTCGAGGATCACCGGAACGAGCGTGCTGGGGCGTTCGCTCCACCGCGGCCGCGTGATGTCGATCTCGCCGACGCAGCGCATGCCGTACCGGTCGAGGTAGGCCTCGATCGCGTCGCGGGCCTCGGTCCCGCCGGGGAGCTTCGCCAGCTCGTCGAGGAAGCCGTCGTCCTCGATGCCCTCCAGGAAGGCGACCACCTCCGGATGCGGGCGGACCGCGTCCGCGACGTCGAGCAGCGCGAGTCCCATCTCCGACGTGATGTTGCCGGGGGCGGACAGGGTCAGCGTGTCAGCGGCGTTCTTCTCGCCGAGCCATTCCTCCAGCTTGTCGTTGAGCCACCACGTCGCCTCCATGCCCGCCATGATCGCCTGGAAGTTCAGCGGATCGGTGAGGACTCGTTTGTGCTCCTCGAAGGCCGCCAGCAGGAACTCGAACAGCGCCGGTCCGGTCTTCGTCAGGACGTCGCGCCGCAGGGCGGCGACGGACGCCTGGCTGCGCTCGATCAGGCTGGTGACGATGGCCGGATCGGTCTCGATCGGGGCGGCTGGGCCGCCGGCCCGCGGCCCGGCGGGAGGTGCGTCCGGGAGCGACGGGACGAAATCCTCGCGTTCGAGGACGGTCTCCAGCGCGTCCCTGACCAACGGGTCGCCCTTGCCCATGAGCTCCAGCAGCGCGGCGCGGCTCGCGGGCACGGCCAGACGCCGGGTGACGTCGACGAACAGCCTCCCGCCGGCCACAGGCATCGCCACCATGGCCGTCAGCTGCCACATGGACAGGCCGAGCGGCTTCATGGCGTCGGTCATCATCTGCTGATGGCCGACGGAGACATAGACGTGGTTCTCCCGGTCGCCGCTCTCGGGGATGGGGAACAGCGTCGTGACCGGCCGGCTCTGCACGATGTGGAAGCCGTCGTCGACCAGGCACCATTCGATGTCCTGCGGGCAGCCGAAGTGCGCTTCGATCCGTCGCCCGAGCTCCACGAGCCGGACCGCCTGCGCGTCCGTCAGCGCCGGCTGCTCCTGGCGCCGCGAGTCGATCGCGACTTCCTGCGTGCCGCCGGCCGGCAGGGCGTGAACGGCACGCTCCTTGGCGGAGATCGTCCTGGCGACGATCTCGCCGTGCCGCACCTTGAAGACGTCGGGGTTCACCAGGCCGGAGACGAGGGCCTCGCCGAGGCCGAAACCGGCGTCCACGGTCGAGACCGTCCGGTCGCCCGTGACGGGGTCGGCCGTGAAGAGGATGCCGGCCGCCTGCGGGAAGACCATCTGCTGCACGACGACGGCCATGTGGACCGTCCGGTGGTCGATGCCGTTGCGCCGGCGGTAGGTCACGGCCCGTTCGGTGAACAGCGAGGCCCAGCATCGGCTGATGTGCTGGAGGATCGCCTTCGGTCCCATGACGTTGAGGTACGTGTCCTGCTGGCCGGCGAAGGACGCCGTGGGCAGGTCCTCCGCCGTCGCACTGGACCGGACGGCGTAGGCGGCCTGCTCGCCGGACCGGGCGAGCGCACGGGTGATCGCCTCCGCCAGATCGTCCGGGACGGAGATCCCCTCGATGGTCCGGCGGATCTCCGCGCTGAGCGTGCGGATCGTCTCCTGGTCGTCCGGGTCGACGCGCGACAGCTGATCCAGCTGGTCGTCGATCGACGGCGTCCGGGCGACGACCCGCCGGTAGGCGTCCGTCGTCACGCAGAACCCCGTGGGTACGCGGATGCCCTCGATCCGCGACAGGCTGCCCAGGTGCGCCCCCTTGCCGCCGACGAGGGCGAGTAGACCCTCGTCGATCTCCTGCAGTTCCAGCACGTACTGCTCGGTCATCGCGATACCTCCGAGGCGGCCGTGCTGTCCTGCACTGCGGTGCTCGATCGAATGTCCAGGCCTGTCGAACTGTTGGTCGAGTACTTCGTCGACAACAACACGTCGTTCCCCCATTTCCGCAGGTTGTGGCCTCGGCCGACGATTCTGCGGGGTGCCCCGGGGCTTGCCGCAAGCCCCCCTGCGCGCTATAACTTGAGGAGAGGCAAGGAGAGTTCTCTCCTTGCCTTTTTCTTTTGCCGTCCTCCGGAGTGGGGCCGCGTGCTTGCTCGGCGGCGCATCGGGTACCGCGTTTGAATGAGGGTGGTACCTGCATGGACAGGCGATTACTGAAAGTGATGGGTGTGTGACTCGTCTCAGTGGCTCGGGGGACGACCAGTCGAGCGGACCGGGTGACGACCCACTCTCCGTCGCGCTGGAGGTCGCCGACGCCGTGGACGGTCTCGCGAACCTGTGGTCGGTGGCCGCCCAGGGAGCGAGCCTGAGGCTGTCGCCGCACCAACTGCGAGCTCTGCGGTTCCTGGAGTCGGAGCCGGGGCTCAATCTCACCACTCTGGCGGAGTGCATGGAGATCGGGCCGCCGACCGCGAGCCGGCTGTGCGACCGGCTGGAGGCGGCCGGCCTGCTGGAACGTCTGCTGCATCCGCACCGGCGCCGTGAGGTGCAGCTCGTTCTCACCGTGCGCGGCCGGCACGTACTGGACGAGGTGGCCGCGCGCAGATCGCAGGCGCTCGCCGCGGTCCTGGCGGCCATGGAACCCGGTGAGCGGGCGGCGCTGAGCGGGGGACTGCGCGCCTTCCTCAGCGCTCAGGGCGACACCGTGAAGGAAAGCGACGATCCCGAACGCTGACCGGGTGGTCAGCCGCGGCGGCCGTTCCAGTCGAGGCAGACCACGGCGGCGTCGGAGAGCAGGTCCTTGCTGCCGTAGTGCTCGATCAGCCCGGCGATGACCGCGCGCGCCGTCTCGTGCGGCGGTACGGAACGGGTGGCGCCGAGCAGCTGGCGCAGGACCCGCTCGCCGAACAGGTCGCCCGTCGCGGAGCGAGTGTCATGGACGCCGGTGCTGACGGCGATGAGCCGGTCACCGGGCTCGACCTGGAACGTCTGCTCCGTGTAGAGGGTCTCCTCGAACATGCCGAGCGGCATCTGCGCCTCCAGCTCGATCCGCTCGGTACGGCCGCCGCGCTGCTGGAACAGTTGCGGGGAGCCGGCGTCGACGGCGCGCACGACGCCCGTGGCCAGCTCGAAGCGCAGCAGCAGTGTGGAGGCGTACGCCTTGCCGCCGTACTGGGCGTAGACGGCCTGGTCGGCGAGGCACGCCTGGTCCGCGAGGCCTATGCCGGCGCGCCGGGCGTTGCGCAGGGCGCTGGTGGTGAGACCGGCCAGCAGGGCGGCGTCGATGCCCTGTCCCATTCCGTCGGTGATGGCGAGTCGAGGTGGTCGGCGCCGGTGGACCAGTCGAAGGTGTCGCCGCCGATGGCGTAGGCGGGTTCGAGGTGGGCGCCGATGACGTACTCCTCGCGGGCGCAGCCCCGGCCGGGCAGGAGCTGCCACTGCATCTCGGCGGCGAGGGTCAGCCGCCGGGTGCGGCGGCCCTGGAGGTACAGGTCGGTGTCGCGGCCCGCGGTGGTGACCTCGTGTCCGAGGGCCGTGGCGAAGTCGCCGAGCTGGAGCACGGTGTGCGGGTCGACGGCGCCCGCGGGCAGATGTACGGACAGGACGCCGAGCCGGTCACCACGCACGGTGATGGGCAGATGCGCCTGGTGGCCGGCCGGGTCGTCGAGGACTTCGAGCACCGGCTTCTGGGTGCGGAAGGCGCTGCCCGCGGGCCCCTCGTGGGCGGAGACCGGCGCGCCGGTGTGCGGCAGGTGCGTCACCGGTTGCAGGACGGCCAGGCCGTAGTCGGCGAGGAGCAGCGTCACCTCCTGCGCCCCCACCCGTTCGGTGAGCAGACGGCGGGCGGTGGCGACCAGCGCGTGCGGCGCGGCCGCGCGCAGTTGCGCTTCCGCGGACGGCTGCGGTTCAGAGGCTTTCACGAAATCCACCCTCTCGCCTTGTGTCCTTCACGCTACCGCGCACGGACAGGCTGTCGGGCGGTGGGGAGTCGGAGGGGAATCGGTCCGCCTTTTGGGGCCGCTCCCGCACCGTGGGGGGCACGGTGTGGCACAGCAGCAGGCAGACGTCGTCGTCCCGTTCGGAGTCGTACAGGAGGGGCTTGAGCAGGGCGTCCGCGGCGGCGTCCAAATTCTGTTCCAGTTCCGCGGTGTTGAGGGCTTCCAGGGCGCGGCCCAGCCGCCCGATACCGGGGTCGATGCCCCGCCCCCGGCGTTCGACCAGGCCGTCGGTGTACAGCACCAGGGACGAACCGGGGGGCAGGTCGGCCCGTTGGTCCGTGTACACGTAGGGCAGCGGGATACCCAGCATCACACCGGGTTTGGCGTCCAGGACCCGTACGGTGCCGTCGGCCGCGCGCGCGACGGCGGGCGGGTGGCCCGCCGAGGCCCAGAGCACTTCCGGTTCGCCGGGCCGGAAGCGGGCGATCAACGCGGTGGCGTACAGGTCCGGCTGCAGGTGGCCGAGCATGCGGTGCAGCCGGGTGAGGATCTCGCCGGGGGTGGCGTTCTCGACGGCGTAGGCGCGCAGGGCGGTGCGCAACTGGCCCATGACGACGGCGGCGTGCAGTCCGTGACCGGTGACGTCGCCTATGACGGCCAGCACGCTGCCGTCGGGCTGGAGGAAGGCGTCGTACCAGTCGCCGCCGATGTTCATGCCCCAGGTGGCGGGAAGGTAGCGCGCGGCGAGCAGCAGTCCGGGCGGGGTGGGCAGGTCGGTGAGCTGGGCGCGCTGCAGGGCCTCGGCGGTGTTGCGCGACTGCCGGTAACGGTGGGCGTGGTCCAGGGCGACGCCGACGCGGCGGGCCAGTTCGACCAGCATCACCGAGGTGTCCTCGTCGAGACGGGGGCCGGGGGCGGTGAGGGTGAGGACACCCAACAGGCGCTGTGCGACGAGGGGGATGGCCAGCAGCGGCCGCTCGGGGGACAGCGCGGAGGGCGGGAGGTCGTCGACCCCGGGAAGGGCGCCGGGGTGGGCGGCGGCGTGCTGGGGGCGACCCGTGCGGGCGGCGGCCACGGCAGCTGCCGAGTGGTCCGGGACGCGGTGCGCGTGCTCGTCGTCGTGTTCCTCGTACTCCTCCTCGTCGAAGAGCCAGACGTCGAGACGCTCCGCGTACTCCGGCACCAGCATGTCGGAGAGGCGGCGCAGGATGGCGGTGTGGCTGAGGGAGGACGTGATGGCGGCGCTGGCGTCAGCGAGGAAGGTCAGCAGCCGCCGGGCCCGTTCCGCCTCGGTGCGGGCGGTCCGCTCGGCTTCCAGGAGCTCGCGCTGAGCGCGTGCCGCGGCCTCCAGGTCGGCGTGCAGTGCCAGGACGCCCTGGTTGGTGTGGTGCAGTTCCTCCCGGTGCAGCCGGACCAGGTTCTCCTGCTCGTCGAGGAGGCTCAGCACCTCCGCGGTGTCCTCGTCGGCGCGCAGCAGGGCCCGCGGCAGCGAGCCGGCGACACGGCGGCTTTGCCGGACGGGCCGCTGAGGCAGGGGACAGGTGAGTGGGGGAGTCCCGTCCTGGGGGCCCGGCTCGTGATCGCCGGTCGGCCTCAACGACGCCTCGAGCCGGCCGGCCTGTCCGGTGGCGAACTGCCGGACGTGGAGCCGCAGTTCCCACTCACCGCCCAGGCTGAGGCAGCTGCGCAGTCGTGCCGTCAGCGCCGTCAGGAAGCGGGCCCGCTCCAGTGTCGGTGCCCCGCCGTCCGTGGCGATGCGGTCGACGGCGGCGCGGGCCCGGGCGGCGTCGGCGACCGACGCGATCTTCCAGACGTCATCGGGTGGGGTCATACGGGTCCCTCCGGGGGTCGGGGGCCAGTACGGCCACACTGGCGTCGTCGCGCAGGGGCCGGGCGGCGCTGCCGGCGTCCCGCAGCACGACCGCGGCGACCACGGCCGGGTCGTGGGCGTCGAGTCGGGCGTCGCCGGGCGGTACCCAGCGGCTGGGGAGCCCGTCGCTGTGCAGGACGAGCAGGCTGTCCGGCGTCCAGGCGGCCTCGCGCAGCGGCACGGTGGCGGGGAAGTGGGCGCCGACGATGCCCGGGTGGGAGATGAGGGGGCGCCACTCGCCGCCGGTGCGCAGTCTGGCGCCGATGTTGCCGACCCCGGCGAACGTGAGCCGGCCGGTGCCCTCGTCCAGCTGTGCGACACCGACGGCCGCGCCTCGCGTGGCCCGCAGCGCCGCGTGCAGGTGCCGCAGGATCTCGGCCGGCGGCAGGTCGGCGCACCGGCGCAGTTCTTCCACGGCGGCGGTGGAGGCGTCGGCTGCCTTGTCCCCGTGGCCGAGCCCGTCCACCAGCATCAGCGTGACGCGTGTTCCGGAGCGCACCTGGCTGAAGGCGTCTCCCGAGTGCTCGGCCTGAGCGAGGGAGGTGGTGACGCCTCCGGCCCGGGTGCCCGTACGCGAGCGAGCCTCCCTGGGGCGCGGGTCGCCGGGTGCCCGAGCCGGGGTGATGCGTGCCACCGCGACGGTGCCCTGACCCGGTCTGCTGTGCAGGTCGAACTCGCCGGCGATGCGCCGGCAGGTGCCCAGGCCCGCGCCGAGGGACGAGGAGGCGGTGGTGTGGCCGTCCCGCATCGCCGCCGGGATGTCGCCGATGCCCGGTCCGTGATCGAGTGAGGCGATCTGCACACAGGGCACGTCCTCGGCGCGTGTGTCGCTGGGGGCGGCGAGATGGATGAGGATGCGGCCGCCCCCGGCGTGCTTGACGAGGTTGGTGCCCAGCTCGGTGGCCACCAGCGCCGCCACCGCCGTGGCGTGGGCGTCCAGCCCCGCCCGGGCACAGGCGGCCTCGGCGGCGACGCGTACGTCCCGGACGCGGGTGCTGTCCTGGACCGGGATGTCCCACACCCTGCTCAAAGCGCACCCGTGCGGGGCGCGGGCAGGCCCGAGACCCAGTCCGCGATCGTGACGGTGGTGCCCTCGCCGGGGCGGCTGTCGAGAGCGAACTCCTTGACGAGACGTCTGGCCCCGCTCAGCCCCATGCCCAGGCCGCTTCCGCTGGTGTACCCGTCGGTCATGGCGAGCTCGACGTCCCGGATGCCGGGGCCCTCGTCGACGAAGGACAACCGCAGTCCGCGGTGGGTGCCCTCTGCCAGCACCGTCATCTCCATGTGCCCGCCGCCACCGTGGACGAGGGCGTTGCGGGCCAGTTCGCTGGCCGCGGTCACCAGCTTCGTCTGCTGGACCAGATTGAAGCCGAGGTCGGCAGCGGTCTGGCGCACCTGTTGCCGTACCCAGGCCAGGTCGGCGTCCGAGCGGATGGGCAGGCGCGTGGTCGAGGCCATGGGGGCATGCATCATGCACCCTCTTCCGGGTGTGCGGTGGGAGCTGCCGAGGAGGCGCGGCCCAGCAGGGCCAGGGCCTTCTCGACGTTCAGGGCGGTCCCCAGGCCGGGCAGGCTGAGACCCATCTCGACGAGGGTGATGGCCACGGCAGGACGCATGCCGGCCAGTACGGTCCGTGCGGCGAGCAGGCGTGCGCTCGCGGCGATCTCGGCCAGGACGCGGCCGAGAAAGGAGTCGACGATCTCCACTCCGGAGATGTCGATCACGACACCGTCCACCGGCGTCGGACTGGACGCGATCCGCCGGGAGATGTCGTGCTGGAGCTGTTCGGCCGCCCCGTCGTGCAGTTCGCCCTGCAGGGTGACCAGCAGGACGTCTCCCAGCGCTAGTACCGGCACCGGCCCCGGGCCGCGATGCGTGGCGACGAAGTCGGTCACCGCGGGCTCGCTGCCGTCACCGGGCGTGGGGAGACGACGATGCCCTGCTGGGTGAGCGCGTAGGCAAGCGCGTCGGCGAGGCCGGCCCGGGTGATGATCGAACCGAGGTCGATGCCGAGGTGGACGATGGTCTGCGCGATGGCGGGACGGATCCCGGAGACGATGCACTCCGCCCCCATCAGCCGGGCCGCGGCCACCGTCTTCATCAGGTGCTGGGCCACGAGCGAGTCCACGGTCGGGACGCCGGTGATGTCGAGGATCGCGTACGCGGCCCGCTGGTCGACGATGGCCTCCAGCAGGCTCTCCATCACGACCTGGCTGCGGGCGCTGTCCAGGGTCCCTATCAGCGGTACGGCGACCACGCCGTCCCACAGCTTGATGACCGGGGTGGCCACCTCCATCAGCTGCTGACGCTGCCGGGCGATGAGCTCCTCGCCCGCGCTCACCGTCGTCTCCATGATCACCAGGCGGAGCGTGGCCGTCAGGACCGCCAGCGCCTGTGCGCACGCGTCGCCCTGCACCTCGTCTGCGGTGTCCTGGAACTCGGCCCGCAGCAGTGCGGCCACCGGTTCGCGCAGCCCCGCGACCTCGCCGGCGATCTGCACCGGCGTCGACCCGGTCATGGCCCGGGCCGCGGCCATCCGGCCGAGCTGGTCCCGTACGGTGTCGAAGCCCGGCGCGTCGACATCCTCCAGCCGTCCGGAGCGGGCCACGTCGGCCAGGGCGTCCAGCACGGCTTTGCACGCCTCGACCGCCTCGTCCCGTGAGACGGTGAAGACCGTACGGAACAGCGCGGCGTCCGCCCAGCGCTGGGCGATCTGCTCACGACGCCGCTCCAGAAAGGCGCCCAGCTCCTTCGCTGTCCGGGGGGCCGTGTCGTGCTCCGCCACCTGCATCCTCATCCCTGCCTGCGAGGCCGTACGGCCCGCCGAGCGGTCAGACCATGTGGCAATTATTGCCGCATGGCAAACGTTAACGCGAGCGTGTGCGGGGAACAACATGCCCCCACCGCCGTCGGGCAGGCTCGCGGTCTGTCGGTCAGCCGGACCGCGGCCTGCCGTGCCAGTCCAGGCACACGATCAGCGCGTCGTCGTTCGGGACGGCTTCGCCGCGGTGGCCGGTCAGTTCCCGCAGGACGGCGCGCGGCACCTCCGCGGCGGGCAGCAGGCGGGTGGAGTGGATGGCCCGGGCGAGAGCCGCCTCCCCGTACGCCTCGCCCCGCGGGGAGGCCACGGCATGCACCCCGTCACTGACGAAGACGAGCCGGTCACCGGGCTCGGCGTGGAAGTCCTGCGCGACGTAGTCGGTCTCCTCGAACATGCCCAGGGGGAGCTGGGCGTCGAAGTCGACCCGTTCCACCGTGCCGCCGCGCAGCCGCAGCAGCTGCGGGGAGCCGGCGTCCACGACGCTCGCCCGGCCGGTGGCCAGGTCGAAGTCGAACATCAGGACGGACAAATAACTGTGCCCCCGGTAGTGGGCGTAGACGGCCTGGTCGGCCAGGGCCGCCTGGTCGGCGATGGGCAGTCCGGCGCGCCGGGCGTTGCGCAGCGCGTTGATGGCCAGATTCGTCAGCAGGGACGCCTCTATGCCCTCGCCCATGCCGTTGGTGACGTACAGCATCAGGTGGTCGGCCGTGGCGGACCAGTCGAAGTTGTCGCCGAAGATGGCGTAGGCGGGCTCCAGCTGTGCCCCCAGCTCGTACTCGGGGCGGGAGCAGGCGCGCCCCGGCAGCAGTTGCCACTGCATCTCGGCGGCCAGTGTCAGCCGGTCCTTGCGCCGCGCCTGGAGGTAGAGGTCGGTGTCGCGCTCCGCCACGACCAGTTCGTGGCCCAGCACCTCGGCGATGTCGGCCAGTTCGGACTCCCACTGCCGCGTGGCATCGCTGTCGAAGAGGGTGACGGACAGCACGCCGAGCCGGTCGCCGCGCACACTGACGGGCAGATGCAGACGCGTCCGCCCGCCGCGCCCTTCCTCCCGGTACGGCCGCTGTGCACTGAAGGCCCGTCCCGCCGGACTGTTGTGCACCGACACCGGCTCCAGCGTGTGCGGCAGTACCGACACCGGCTGGAGCACGCTCAGGCTGTAGTCGGCCATGAACAGCTCGACGTCCTCCGCGCCGTACTGCTCGATCAGTACGGCACGGATGGCGTCGAGCAACTCGTGGGGGGCCGCTGTGCGCAGAGCGCGTTCAACGGCCAGAAATCTCTTCATGATGGAAAAACACCTGTCCTTCGCCGGACCATGTACGGGCCTCGCTCACGAGGCCGGCTCCGCTCGACCATCCCGGTCCTGTGGGGTCGGTGAGCTCGCCTAGTACGCTGACAGGCACCCCAGTGCCTGCGAGAGTGTGATCGTGACTGCCTTCCGCCGCCGCTCAGAGCCTGATGAGGTCGCCAGTGTGACCACCACGGCCGTCGAGCTGCTGGAGGTCGTGTGGGGCCGGGCCTCGACCGCGCCCACCTCCCCGTCGCAGCTGCGGGTCCTGCATATCCTCGAGCACCACGACGGCATCAACCTGCGCACCCTCGCCGAATCCCTCGCCTCGACCCCGCCGTCCACCAGTCGGCTCTGCGACCGGCTGGTGGCGGCCGGGTTCGTCGAACGGGTCGTGAGCGAGGAGAACCGACGGGAGGTGCGGCTGCACCTCAGCGGACGGGGCCGCGCCTTCCTCGTCGACCTGCGCGCCCGCAGGGAGAGGGAGTTGCAGACCGTGCTGGCGGACATGTCCGCCGCCCAGCGGATCGCGCTGCTGGAAGGCCTGGAGGCGTTCTGCGCCGCAGCGGCCACGCAGACGCACGACGGTGCGGCGGGCTCCGGCAGCCGGACCGCCTGAACCGCCGAGCACGCCCCCGGCGTCTTCGTCACCTTTCGACAGGGGTGACCAGCACACGGAGTGGTCTCCGCCCACCGGAGCATTCCAGGTCCTTCCCCGTACGGCACGGTTGCCGTGCTGCTTCCTGGCTTCCTCGTCGAACGGCGACAAGCCGCCCGACCGCCCTTACCTGAACTCGCTTACCCCGTCGCGCCGAGTTGTTAGGTGGGTGTGCCGTATGTCTCTCGATTGAGGGAAGCTGCGCATGCACGGAGCCATCCGGGGAAGGCTGACCGGATTTCGGCTTCTTCAGCCGAAGCGCAGGATGCGCGGGGCGAAGGTGCCTTCGGGGCCGTCGGCGCGGCCGACCGCCCACACCGTCTCCGTGCCCGGCACCGGCGCCAGCCGCAGCGCCCGGGAGTCTCCCTCCCCGGCCACCGCCGGTTCGCCGTACTCGGTGAACGACTGTCCGTTCCAGGCGAGGAAGTCCGGACCGGCCACGAGGGGCGGAGTGCTGCCCGGCGGGCCCCACTTCTGCGAGCGGCCCACCGAGACCCAGGCCAGCTCGCCGGACGGGGAGGCGGCCAGCGAACTGATCGAGCCGAAATCGGTGGGCACACTCACCCGGCTCCACGTCTGCCCGTCGAAGCGGACCAGCAGCGGCGGAATCGGCCGGCCCGGCGGACCGCCGACGAAGCCGGCCGTGCCGCCCGCCCACACCTCGGTCGGCGAGACCGCCAGCACACTGCCCACGGCCGACCGCGGAGAGCCGTCCACGATCGTCTGCTGCCACACCTGCCCGTTCCAGTGGGACACGGCCGCACCCGCGTCGGTGGCGCCCGCGGCCCAGACGTCGTCGGCCGCCTTGACGTCCAGGCCGTACACCGAGCCCGGCGGCACCGGCACGTCCTGCCAGACCTGCCCCTCCCGGCGCAGCAGCACCTGGGCGCCGTCCCGCGAACCGATCAGCCAGGTTTCACCGCCGCCCGCGACGACTTCGGTCAGCGCCACACCGGCCGGCGGCCGGCTCTCGGACCAGGCGACGCCGTCGAAGTGGAGCAGACGGGCGCCGGCCGATGCGTCGCGGCCCACCGCCCAGACCGCGGTCGGTGAGGTGGCGGCGACGGACAGCAGCTCACCCTGCCAGCCCATCCCGGACAGGCTCTGGCGCTGCCACGCGGTTCCGTCCCAGCGCAGCACCAGCGGAAAGCCCGGCGCCTCGCGGCCCACGGCGTCGGCGCCGACCGCCCACGCCCGGTCCGGGCCGAACGCCACGGCCTCGTTCAGCGCGGCCTGCGGGCGTACCTGGGCCGGGACCGGGACGTGGTGCCAGGACAGGGGTTCGGCCGCGGCCGAGCTCATGACGGTGACGAGGGCCATGACGACGGCTAGGACCGCGACGTGAAGTCTGCGTGCCATGGGTCAGCCTCCCAGCCGCTCGCTCATCAGGTTCGGTTTCGAGCCGTAGATCTCGACCGTGCCGAAGGACAGCAGCGCCGCCCCGGCCCTCGCCAGCGCACGCGGTCTGACATCGATCGCGTTCGGGCGTTCAGGGCCGTAGGAGAAGGTGGTGCGCGGGCCGTCCACGCGCGCGTACTTGGACTGGAACGCGCGGTCGCTGCGCACCGGCAGCCACAGCGCACCGTCCGGGCCGCGCACCATGGCCTCGGTGTAGGTGTCACCCAGCGGCGGGTAGGTGGTGCGCCACGCGTGCCCGTTGAAGGTCATCAGATAGGTGCGGGCCACGCCGTCGGTGTAGTGGCTGCCGCCGATCGTGATCCGGCCGGACGGTTCGAGCAGGAGGGTGTGCACGTTGCTGTCCGGCGGCAGCGGCACCTTCGCGTCCCGCCACGCCGTGCCGTCCCAGTGCAGCACGGCGGTCCCGGTGTCGGTGTCCGCCCAGGCCCAGGCGTCGGTGGCGGTACGCGCGGTGATCCCCATCAGGTACAGCACACCCTCCGGGACGGCCTGCGTGGTCCAGCCGGAACCGTTGTACCGCAGCACCTTCAGTCCGGTGTCGTCCTCACCGACCACCCACGCGGCCCCCGGTACGGCGGCGAAGTCCTGGTACGTCCACAGGGTCTGCGGCAGCGGGACGCCACTCCAGCCTCCCGCCGACCGGCGCAGGATCTCGCCCTCGCCCGCGCGGTTGTGGAGGATCCACACCTCCGCGCCGACGAACTGCACCTTGCCCAGCCAGCCCGGTTCGCCGGACCCGGGGAAGGTGGTGTCCCGGCTCCACGCCGAGCCGTCCCAGCGGTACAGCATCGGCCGCAGTCCGTCGGGGGCCTGCTCGTACCCGGTCGCCCACGCCTCACGCGGCCCGCGGGCGGCGAGGTCGGACACGGTCACGGGCGGGGTGGCCGCCGGCACTGCCAGCGCGGACCAACTAGGCGTCACGGCCCGGTCCGGTGTCACAGCCGCGGCCGGCGACACCATCGCGGCGCACGTGATCACGAGGCAGACGACGACCGCACGGAGACCGTTCACGAGACCCCCCAGAACGCGACGGTCGCACGCTATTGGCCGTCACCGACACCTGGACAGACGGCATTCGGCCGATCGTGACCCCTGAGGGCACGGTTCATAGGCCGGACAGGAGGGTTGTGAGTTCGGCCGGGAGCGCGAGATCGTTTCAGACGAAACTGCCGGTGTCGTCCGTCGGAGGACCTCCGTGACCGCTCCCACGCCCGAGTCGCTGCCCGCCCCGCCCTACTACGCCGTGGTGTTCACCGCCGTGCGCACCGCCGGCGACAACGGCTACGCGGAGATGGACGAGCGGTTGTTCGAACTCGCTGCCGACCAGCCGGGATTCCTGGGCATCGATGCCGCTCGCGGCGCGAACGGCCTGGGGATCACGGTGTCGTACTGGAGGGACGAGGCCTCGATCGCCGCCTGGCGCAATCACGCGGAGCACACCGTGGCCCGTGCGCAAGGACGCGAGCACTGGTACGCCTCGTTCTCGCTGCACGTGGCCAAGGTCGAGCGCGCCTACGGGTTCGTCCGCCCGGCAGACGCGTAGGCCGCGTCCGCCTGTTCGCCCTCCACTCAGGAGGACGTGGGCTCCAGGCGTACGACGATGCCCTTGGACGTGGGCTGGTTGCTGATGTCGGCAACGCTGTCCAGCGGCACCAGGACGTTGGTCTCGGGGTAGTAGGCGGCGGCGGAGCCCTGTGCGGCGGGGTAGGGGACGACCTCGAAGTTGTGGGCGCGGCGCTCGGTGCCGTCCGCCCAGACACTGACCAGGTCGACACGGTCGCCCTGGGCGAGGCCGAGTCCGGAGAGGTCGGCCGGGTTGACCAGCACGACGTGGCGGCTGCCGTGGATGCCGCGGTAGCGGTCGTTGAGCGTGTAGGGGATGGTGTTCCACTGGTCGTGCGAGCGCAGGGTCTGCAACAGCAGGTGGCCCTCGGGAGCCTTCGGGACCACCCGCTCGTTACGGGTGAACAGCGCCTTCCCGGCCGACGTGTTGAACACGCCCTCGTTGACGGGGTTGGGCAGTTGGAAGCCACCGGGGCGCGTCACCCGCGCGTTGAAGTCGTGGAATCCCGGCACGATGCGGGAGATGTGGTCGCGGATCGTGCCGTAGTCCCCCTCGAACCGGTCCCAGGGGATGTCCGGCTTGCCGCCGAGGGTGCGGCGGGCCAGTCGGCACAGGATCGCGACCTCGCTGAGCAGCAGGTGAGAAGCCGGTGCGAGGCGCCCCTGCGAGGTGTGCACCTCGCTCATGGAGTTCTCCACCGTGACGAACTGCTCGCCGTCGGCCTGGACGTCGCGTTCGGTCCGGCCGAGCGTCGGCAGGATCAGCGCCGTGTCACCGCAGACGGTGTGCGACCGGTTCAGCTTGGTGGAGATGTGGGCGGTCAGCCGGCACGAACGCATCGCCTCCTCGGTGACCTCGCTGTCGGGAGCGGCGCGTACGAAGTTGCCGGCCAGGGCGAGGAAGACCTTGACGCGGCCCTCACGCATCGCCTTGATCGAGTTCACCGAGTCGAGCCCGTGCGGCCGCGGGGGATCGAAGCCGAACTCCTCCTGGAGCGCGTCGAGGAACGAGTCCGGCATCTGCTCCCAGATCCCCATGGTGCGATCGCCCTGGACATTGCTGTGCCCGCGCACCGGGCAGACGCCCGCGCCGGCCCGCCCCAGGTTGCCGCGCAGCAGCATGAAGTTGACGATCTCCCGGATCGTGGGCACGCCGTGCTTGTGCTGGGTGATGCCCATCGCCCAGCAGACGATGACGCGGTCACTGCGCAGGACCTCGTCGCGGACCTTCTCGATCTCCTCGCGGGTCAGTCCGGTCGCCGCGCGCACGTCGTCCCAGTCGACGCCGCGCGCGTGCTGGGCGAACTCCTCGAAGCCCGCGGTGTGCGCCTCGATGAAGTCGTGGTCCAGGACGGTGCCGGGCCGGGCGTCCTCCGCCTCCAGCAGCAGGCGGTTGAGGGCCTGGAACAGCGCGAGGTCGCCGCCGGGCTTGATGTGCAGGAAGCGGTCGGCGATCTGGGTGCCGCGTCCGATGACCCCGCTCGGCTTCTGCGGGTTCTTGAAGCGCCGTAGCCCGGCCTCGGGGAGCGGGTTGACCGCCACGATGCGGGCACCGTTGCGCTTGGCCTCCTCCAGGGCGGAGAGCTGGCGTGGATGGTTGGTGCCGGGGTTCTGCCCGACCAGGAAGATCAGGTCGGCGTGGTGGAGGTCGTCGAGGCTGACGGTGCCCTTGCCGGTGCCCAGCGTCTCGCTCAGGGCGAAGCCGCTGGACTCGTGGCACATGTTGCTGCAGTCGGGCAGGTTGTTGGTGCCGTAGGCGCGGGCGAAGAGCTGGAGCACGAAGGCGGCTTCGTTGCTGGCCCGGCCCGAGGTGTAGAAGACGGCCTCGTCGGGGGAGGAGAGCGAGGTGAGTTCCCCGGCGAGCACGCCCAGGGCGTCGTTCCAGCTGATCGGCTCGTAGTGGTCGGAGTCCGGCCGCTTGATCATCGGCTCGGTGAGGCGGCCCTGCTGGTTGAGCCACATGTCGGAGCGTCCGGCCAGGTCGGAGACGCTGTGCTCACGGAAGAAGTCGGCGCTGATCCGGCGTTTGGTGGCCTCGTCGTTGATGTGCTTGGCGCCGTTCTCGCAGTACTCGTTGCGATGGCGCTTGCCCGGGGCCGGATCCGCCCAGGCGCAGCCGGGACAGTCGATGCCGCCCACCTGGTTCATGGTCAGCAGGTCCACCCCGGTGGTGCGTGGTGACGTCTGCTCCAGGGAGTACTCCAGGGCGTGCACGACCGCGGGAACCCCGGCCGCCCACTTCTTCGGCGGTGTCACGGAGAGGGTGGTCTCCGGCTCCTCGCCGGGCGGGTTCTGCATCGCATCGCCTTTCTGTTGCCGCGGCTCGCTCGCCGCTGTGTCCTGCCGCGTCGGTACGCGGGTCAGCCGACGGGCCACTGGGCCACACGGCTCCTGGGCGGCTCCGGGTGGTCGTGCTGTACCCGGCCGTTGCGGATGGTGCCGCGCCAGGCCCCGCCCTCCTGTCCCAGCCCCTCGATGAACTGCTTGAAGTTCTGCAGTTCGCGGCGCACCAGCCGGGCGGTCACCTGCGTGACCTTGGAAGAGCCGGTGAGCCGTTTCGTGGCTCCGCGCGGCTCCAGAAGCATCCGGACGGTGATGGCCGTGCCGCCCGACTCCGTCGCCCGGAACTCCACCTCGCCCTGGTGCGAGGGGCGCTGCTCCAGGCCGCGCCAGGCCAGGTAGGCGTCCGGGTCCTGCTCCACGATCTCCACCGCGAAGCGGCGGCGCAGCGGCCCGTAGCCGATGGTCCAGGCGGTCACGGTGGGCCTGACCTGCTCCACACCGTGCACCACGCTCGAGAACCGGGGGAACGCCTTGAACTGCGTCCACTGGTTGTACGCCGTCCGCACCGGCACCGCGACCTCGACGGTCTCCTCGACGTGCTGCGCCCGCAGGGGCCGACGGCGCCTGACGCCGGCGCTGTCCGGGCGCAGCCCTGGCGTGTTCGGGACGGCCTGCTGGGAGTCGTGTTCGCGCGCCATCGTGGCCTCTCCTCCGGTGAGGGAGCCGGGGCGTCGCCACACCCGACCCCCTTCGTGCGTCAGGGCTTCTCTCCCGGTTCCCACATCGGGGTTTTCGAGTCGCCCCAATGCGTCAGGGTTCCACTCGGCCCAGGTCTGGGGGTCCGAATACTCTCGCGGGATGCGGAGCAGGGCCGAGGCCCTCGACCTCGCCTCAGGCCGCGCTCGTTCGGGCTTCGGTGAGATACACCTCGGCCGGGGTGCCTGAGGTGTTGCGCAGGTCGAAGACCTGGTGTCCCGCGCCGGGTGGGTTGCGCTGACGATCGTATGCAGGCCGCCGGTCGCGAGCCGCGTTTCTGACCAGCTCCGGACCACTCGCGGTGTGCGGCGCCATGTGGCCTGGTCAGGAGGTTCGTCACGGTGGGGGTGCGGTGGCAGGCGTTCGTCCGGTCAGGCTCATCGCTGCCTCGCGTGGTCCATCGGCGGTCGGACGGGGCCGGGCATGCCGTCGGTCCGGGCTTCCAGGGCGTGCAGCACGGCCACCATGTCCGCGTCGCCGTGGCCCAGTTCGACGGCCTCGCCGTACAGGGCGTGGCAGGCGTCGAGGAGCGGCGAGGCCAGGTCGGCCTTGCGGGCGGCCTCGGCGATCAGACGGTTGTTCTCCAGGACGTTGCCGGCGGCGGCCTGCACGGTGAAGTCGCGGGCCAGCAACTTGGGCCCCTTCACCCGTGAGACGGCACTGGCCATCGGGCCCGCGTCCAGGACGTCCCGGAGCAGACGCTGGTCGAGTCCGTGGCGGTCGGCGAAGTGGAACGCCTCGGCCAGCCCGGTGACCAGGGTGATCAGGAACAGGTTCACCGAGAACTTCATCAGCAGCGCGCCGGGGACCGCACCGCAGTCGAACGTCTCCCGGCACATGGCGGCCAGCAGGGGGCGTACGGCGGCGACGGCGTCGTCGTCACCGGCCGTCATGCCCACCAGTTCACCCTGCTCGGCGGGGATGCGGGAGCCGGAGACGGGAGCCTCGACGTACCTGCCGCCCGCAGCCCGGACGGCGTCCTGCAGACCGGCCGAGAACTCGGCCGACGTCGTGCCCATGTGGACGACTGTCCGTCCGGACACGAGGTCGGTGAAGTCCGGGGTGCCGCGCCCCAGTACGGCGTCCACGGCTGCCTCGTCGGCCAGCATGAGGAACACGGTTCCGGCCCGCTCGAAGACCTCGGCCGGGCTCGCGGCGATCTCGGCTCCGGCGGCGCGTAGGGCCTGGCTCCGGCCGGGAGTGCGGTTCCACACCACGAGAGGCGTCCCGGCCCGGGCGAGGTTGAGGGCCATGGGCTGACCCATGGTTCCGAGGCCGATGAATCCCACGTTCACGAGGCACCGCCCATTCCGGCCCACGCCGAGGCCGAGCCGTTGCCGCACGCTATGACAGCGGTCATAGTAAGCATGTCTATGACGGCGGTCATAGAGTGAACCTCGTACTGCATCAGATGCGGAGGTCGGCGATGGCGGTGTCCGAGAGGGGAGCACGGGAGCGGATGGTCTTCAGCGCGGCCCAGCTCATCCGGCGCGACGGGGTCGCCGCCACCGGCATGCGCGAGGTCGCCGCCCACGCCGGTGCGCCGCGCGGTTCGCTCCAGCACTACTTCCCCGGCGGCAAGGAACAACTGGTCAACGAGGCGGTGGAGTGGGCAGGCCGCTACGCGGGCAAGCGCGTGGCCCGTTTCCTCGCCGCCCTGCCCGAACCGACACCGAGCGGGCTGTTCGCCGGGATGGTGCGCCAGTGGACGGACGAGTACGAGAGCGCCGGCTTCGCGGGCGGCTGCCCCGTCGCCGCCGCCACGGTGGACTGGGCGGAGTCGACCGCGTCCACACGGACGGCGGTGGCGGAGGCGTTCGCCACCTGGACCGGTCCGGTGGCCCACGCACTGGCCGACATGGGCGTACCCGAGGAGCGCGCCGGTGCGCTGGCCACCCTCATGGTGAGCGCTTTGGAGGGAGCGATCCTCATGGCGCGGGCGGAGCGGGATGTACGTCCGTTGACGACCGTGGCTCGTGAACTCGGCCCCCTTCTCGACGCGGCGGTCGGCCTGGAGGGCTGACCGGTACGGTGCGGCCGGCCCCACGGGCGGCGGGCGCGGGCACGTACGCGCCGTGATGCGACAGGAGCGGCCGCGCCCCTCAATCACGCGGCGTGACTGGGGACCACTCGACCATCCCGGGAAGCGCGTCGGCGCACCAGCCGAGTGCCGCTGCCACGTCTCGGCCAGTCCCGGCTCATGCGTTCAGGACGGCGTCGGAGCGGCCGACGATCTGCCGGAGTTCGCGAGCGCTTCTGCGCGACAGGGCCTGCATCGTGGCATCGAGGAGAGCGCGGGCTTCGAAGGGATCGCCGCAGCAGTCCCAGTGCATGTCGCCCCACTCGTAGGTGTTCCAGAGTTGGCGCTCGGGTCGGTGGACGTATTCCTTCCACAGGCGCACCGCCGCGCTGACGTCTCCGGTAAGCAGGTAGTTGCGGGTGCGTTCGAGGTGCAGGATCTCGGACAGCGCACGCGCCGACAAGCCGTCGATGACCGGCGTCGCTTCTGGTCTCGGGTGGCGGGGCATGCCGTCCCGGACGTGTCCTGGCCGTCTACGCGGCATGGGCCTTTCGGTACGTCGTCATGCCGTACATCGTGCCACGATCTCGAACGGTGTCGAACGGTTTGCCGTGGGGGTTCCTGTGGCGGCGTCTCACCTGTGGTCGATACTCGCCGGCGTCCTCAGGATGGCGCTTGCGACGACGTCGAAGAGGTGGTCGGCGCGTGGGGCGAGCGTGGGTTGGTCGCCGAGCCATGCGAGTGCCGCGATCAGCGCGAACAGGTCGGTGCCGTCGATGTCTTCCCGGGCGGTGCCGGCGGTCTGGGCGCGGGTGAGGAGCCGTGCGCCGGCCGCACGCAGGGTGACGCACGAGGCGTGGAGGGCGGAGTCGGCGTCCTCGATGGCGGCGGCCATCAGCACGGTCACGCCCCGGTACTCGGTGGTCCATGCGACGCAGTCGCGCAGCCAGGAAACGAGAGCGTCTTCGGGCGAGCCGGACGTCTCGAGTTCGCTCGCCTTCGCCGTCAGCTCGTCGAAGCTGGTGCGCAGCAGGGCTTCGAGCAGTGCCTCGCGGGTGGGGAAGTGGCGCAGCAGCGTCGCGAGCCCTACCCCGGCCCTGCGGGCGATGTCGCGCAGCGACACCTCGACGCCCTGCTCGGCGATGACGGCGCCCGCGACGGCGAGCAACAGCACATGAACGCGCCGCACGCGGACACATCCAAGGCAAGATCGTCCTCACGGTCGCCTAGGGCTCCTGGGAAATGAGCTGAGGCGAGTGGGCTGACCAGAGGCGCTGCTGTGGGGGGTGCGGTGAGGTCGATGGTGGTCCGGGGAAGGAACAGGTGCGCCACGTACCGCGCCCGGCATGACAAGCTGGGCTTCCCATTGCCCGAACCCAGGAGGTCACGATGACCGCAGAAGCTGCGTCCCCAGAAGGTTCGGAGCCGGCTGACACCGAGACGTCTGCCCTCACGCCCGACAGCGACGGCAACTACGATCTCAAGCGCAAGTTCCGCGAGGCGTTGGAACGAAAGCGCGGTGCGCAGGCGGACGCCGCCGACCTTGCTGCCAACCCCAACGCGTCGAAGATCCGTGGGGCGCACGGCCCGGCTTCGAGCCAGCGGTCGTTCCGGCGCAAGAGCGGGGGCTGAGCGCGGCGCGGTGCCGGAATCTGACCACCTGCACCGCCCCAACGGGCCCTGCCTCTTCGCCGAGGCAGGGCCCTGTTTGCGTGCGAGGAGCCGGTGCGGCCGTCACCGGACTCTACGTCGCGCGTGTCTGCACGAGACGCCGCGAAGTCGGCAGCCCGGCAGTCAGTTCAGAGCTGGTGCTTCTCGAGAGGGGAAGCGGTAGATCCGGCAGCGGGAGATACCCGAGGTCGCTGTGGGCGGGGATGGGGAACGGGCTGTCGGAAGCCGGCCCGGACTGCGGATGCAGCCAGGCGGTACCGCCCGCGGTCTCGTCGCCGTTGAGGCGGCGCTCCGCTGTCCAGCCGTCCGGTCCGTAACGCCCCTCGGTGACGGATACGAGGCCGCTCCGCCACGCCGGATCCGTGGCCGTGAAGCCGATGCGGAAACCTCGGCCGACCGCGAGGAAGACGTCCTCCTCCTGGGCCACGACGATGCCGTAACCGTATGTGCCCGTGGGGTCGACACCGATGGGGGCCGACCGGGTCACCGTCAGGACGACCGAGCCGATGGTCAGCTCGATGCGCGGAATTGTGTCATCGAGGTGGAACCCCCTGGTGACGGCCGGTGTGGCGTCCGCGCGGGTCAGCGCGGACTCGGCCTGACGGAGGAGGTCGTAGACGTCGGAAAGGTCGGCGAGTTCGGGGAGGTCGGCCGAGTCCGTGCCGAACGGCGAGACGCCCAGAGCGTGGTACTCGCCGATCGCGAGCAGCGCGTGCCCGGCACCCGCCGCGTCACGGCGCATCTCCGGTATGAAGAGACCGTCCGACATGGCCAGGAAGTCGCCCAACACCGTCTGGGGCAGGCTGAAGTAGAAGTCGGGGGCGAACAGATCGACCGTGGCCGCGATCGTTCGCCAGACGCCGGCCACGCGTGGCAGCGGCCCTCCGCAGGGAAAGGTGCCCGGGACCTGGCCCCCGGCGACCGCGAAGCCCGGGATGTCGAGGTCGATCTCGCTGTCCAGCCAGGCGTTGATGAAGAAGGGCACGGGGGAGACGGCCCGGCCCGCCCTCGCCAGCTTCTCGATGTGGCTCGCGAGTGCCCAGGCCATGACCGACTCGTCGCGTGTCGAGGGATCGCCCGGCAGGTCGCTCCAGCACACGTCCGCGGGTACGGCCGCCGCGTCCCGCGAGGACAGCACGACATCGCGGAGGTTCTCGGGAACGGGCCGGGCGAAGGCCTGCTGCGCCTGCCGGGACCGGTCGCGGGAGGCGCCGAGCAGTCCGACCTCGTTCTCGATCTGCACCATGAGCACGGTGCGGTCTTCTGCGTCGATCTCCTCGACGTACTCCATCAGACGGCGGAACGCGGCCAGGTCGAGGTCGCCGGGCGAGAAGGAGGGGCAGGGTCTCGGTCACGCTCCCGTCGTCGAGCACGCAGCGCGGGAACCGGATGGATCATGGGTGACCTTGCAGGGACGACCGGGCGGCGTGGTCCGTACGCGAACACCGCACGGCGCAAGGCCGAGATCGTCGACGCCGCCGAGCGGGCCTTCGCCGTCACCGGCTATCACGGGGGCTCACTGCGGGAGATCGCCCGCGACCTCGACCTGAGCTTCACCAGCCTGCGGCATCACTTCCCCACCAAGGAGACGCTGCTGATCGCGGCGCTCGAGAACGCGGACAAACGCGAACAGGAGGTCTTGAAAGGGACTTGCTGCATCACGGTCTCATCGACGCGGTCGTCCCCCTGGCCGAGCGCAACCTCGCGCGACCGGAGGCGCTGCGACTGCTGGCGGTCATGTCGTCCGAGGCGTCGTCCGCCTCCCACCCGGCCCATGCCTGGTTCGTCGAGCGGTACGACCGGGTCCGGACCCTCGTCGAGAACGGCTTCCGGTCCGACATCGCCCAGGGGCGCCTGCCGGCGGACATCGAGGCCGCGAAGGCTGCCTACGCCTTCGTCGCGCTCTGGGACGGACTCCAGCTGCAGTGGCTGATCGATCCGGCGTTCGACCTCGTCGCCGCCTTGAGCAAGGGCCTCCGAACACAGCTCGGCCGAACCCCGTGAACGCCGCCGGTTGAGGTGGCTGAACTCCCGTGCCTGGATACACCGTTGAAGCAGTTGCCAGCTCCGCATAGGTTCCGGCGTATGACGAACGTACGGATCGGTGTGATGTACGACCGCGACTGGGCTCCGGAGGGGCTGCCCGGGTTCGCGCGGCAGGCCGAGGCGCTCGGTGTGGACGACCTGTGGGTGGTGGAGGACCTCGGGTGGAACGGTGGGGTGTCGGCGGCTGCCGTGGCCCTCGGCGCCACGGAACGCATCAGAGTGGGTATCGGCATCGCCCCCGCCCCTTTGCGCAGCCCGGCGCTCCTGGCCATGGAACTGGCCACGCTGGCACGGGTCTTCCCCGGGCGGCTGGTGGCCGGGATCGGGCACGGGGTGCAGGAGTGGATGGCCCAGGTGGGTGCCGCGGCGCGTTCCCCGCTGGCCCTGCTCGAGGAGACGATCACTTCGGTCCGTGCGCTGTTGCGCGGAGAGCGGGTGCAGCTGGCGGGTCGTGAAGTCCGTCTGGACGGCGTCGAGTTGACGCACCCTCCGGCCGAGGTGCCGAAGGTGGTCGCGGGTGTGGTGCGCTCCCGCTCCCTGGAACTGTCCGGACGGGTCGCGGACGGCACCGTGATCACGGAGGGCCACGGCCCGCGCGACCTGGAGCACGCACGCGCGCTGACCAATAAGGGCGGCGCCGGGTCCGACCACGCCCTGATGGTGTTCGCCTTCGCCTGCATCGGTGACGACTCCGACGAGGTGGCCCAGGCCCTGCACCCGCACATCGAGGGCCACGGCGCCTGGCTCGGCCGCCCGCCACACGAGGTGTTCACCGTCTCGGGTCCCGCCTCACAGGCCGCCGAGCACATCCGCGAACTCGCGACGGCCGGCGCGGACACGGTCGTACTGCGCATCGCCGGTCCGGATCCGCTGCGGCAGCTGAAGGCCGTACTGGAGGCGGTCGGACGGCAGGACTGAAGTCGCCCGTCGTGTCACTGGTCCGTCGCGCACTGCGGCGGCCAGTGCCGCTACTTGGGTGGCAGGCTCGCTGCGAACGCGCGTCCCTCGTCGATCCACGCTCCCAGGGACTCGTCCTCCGTCACGGCGGAACCGGCGACCACGACCCAGCCGCGCATCGGGCGGCCGGTCATGTCGAAGAGCCGTGTGCCGGGTCGGGCGAGGGCCGCGTCGGTGGCGTCGGGGCCGACACGGACCATGAGGTCGCCGCCGGTCACGCCGACGGCCATGTTGCCCTGGCACAGGAAGGCGATGCCGCCGAACATGCGCTTCTCGGTGACGCCGGGATCCGCGCCGAGGTATTGGCGGATGCGTTCGGCGAGTCCTTCGTCGTACGCCATCAGAGGTCTCCTCGCCGCTCGGGGAGTCTGCGTTCGAGCAGTCTGCGTTCGAGGTCGCGCAGATCCTTGGTGAGGGAGGAGCGGACCTGACGGGCGAGCAGGGGTCCTGCCAGGCGCAGAAGGCCGCCGGGACCGCCTCGGACCCGGATGGCCGCGAGCGTGCCGCGCGGGTGCGTCTCGAAGGAGTAGGTCACGTGCATCGGCATGGGGGCGGCCACGGAGATCATGTCCAGCAGCTTCGGCGGTTCGTACGCAGCCACACGCAGGACGTAGTCGATGCGCCGGCCGAGGAAGCGCGCCGTCCGGGTGACCTCGGCGCCCGTCCCGAAGCCCCCGCCGTCCGTCGGCCGGGTCAGTTCCGCCGTACGGATGCCCTGCGTCCACTCGGCGTCGTGGCGCCAGTCCATGGCGTACTCGGCCACCCGCTCGGGAGGCAGCGGGATCTCTCGCCGTACCGTCACGTCGATGGTCATCGTCACCGCCTCGTGCCCCTGGCCCGGTGCTCCGTCGTTCCCAGCATGGCCGCGATCGGCGCCGGGTGCGCGCCACGTGGGGTGTGCCGGGTGAGGCATCCTGGTGTGCACGGGAGCCTGGTCGGGAGGTGCGCGGATGCGACGGTGGGCCGTGGGGTGGGTGATGGCGGGGGTGGTGGTTCTGGTGGCGTGCGGTGGATCGTCGGGAGGGCCGTCCGAGAACAGCTCCGAGCCGCCGTCGACGGCTACATCCGAGGCGACCGTTGCGAGCCCGTCCACGGAGCCGACCGCGAGCTCGACCGGGCGGAGCCCGTCCGCGTCGTCCCCCTTGCCCTCGGCGCCCTCCGCGCCGAAGAGGTGTGCCACCGGGCATGTGGATCTCACCGTGTCACCGGATGATCCGGTCCGGCGGCAGATGTGTGTGCGGCCCGGGGCCGTGGTGTCGCTCGTCCTGCGCCCTCGCTCGGACGGCAAGCGGTGGACCGCCCTACGCAGCTCCGCGCCGGCCTTCGTCCAGCCGTCCGGCTGGCACCTGGAGGCGGACGGCGCCGCGAGGGCCGTGCTGCGGTGCGCGGGCACGCGCGGTGGCACCGCCGACATCACCGCCCTGGCGAAGGAACCGGACCTGGCGGGTGCGGGCGGCGTGGCCTTCACCCTGCAGGTGAACGTGGTGCCGCACACGACGGCGGGGTGACCCCGGAAACCGGGATCACCCCTTCACCGCGACGCCGATGGTGCCTCAGTCGCAGTCCCGCACCTTGATCGTGTAGATACCGCGGCCGTGGGTGGCCGCGTACAGCGTGCGACCGTCGGGGCTCAGCTTCACCTGGAGCACGGCGACGGCCGGGAGCGAGCCGACGCGCTGCCAACTCGTGCGGCCGGGCGCGCGATAGACGACACCGAGGTCGGTGCCCACGGCGAGGCCGCCGTTCGGTGTGACGACCGCGGAGTCGGCCGGCACGTCGGGAAGGTTCTTCGAGATGTCCTTCCAGGTGGTCCCGCCGTCCTTGGACTCGAAGACATGGCCGACGCCGGCACCCGGGCCCTCGGTCCACTGCCGCGAGAACCCGTTGACCGTGAGGTAGACGTGGTCGGCGTTCTTCGGGTCGATGGCGAAGCCGCTGAGGTAGCGGTTGGGTACGGTGCCGTCCGCGCCGGTGGCCGGCAGGGCGATGTCGTGCCATCCGGTGCCGTCGGCGTTCCCGACGGAGATGCCGCGGGCGAAGCCCTGGTTGTTGCAGGGCCCGCACCAGGCCGCGTACACCTTGCCGCCCGAAGCGGCGACGGCGGTCGCGGTGTGGCCTTCGCCGAGGTCGTACACGCTCTTCCACTCGTCACCACTGCGGATGGCGTAGCCGTGGGTCTGCACCCAGACATGGCGGCCGCCGGCGATCCAGGTCGAGCTGTTCTTCGCGTCGGCCGCGAGCGGGGCGATGAAGCGTGCCTCGCCGGTGGCGTTGTCGGGCGGGGCGACGTTGTACGACGTGGCCTTGCTCGGGTCGGTGATCCAACTGCCGTCGTTGACGGCGCAGTTCTGGGTCACCTGGATGGAGAGGTAGACGTACTCCTCGGCGATGTTGCAGCCGTCGGCGGGGTCGGTGAGGGTGTCGCCGCCGTCGCCGCCGAAGTTGGAGCCCATGACCTTGTCATTGCTGCGCAGGACGGACTGGCCGTTGTCCTGCAGACCGCCGGTGACGGAGACGCCGCCGTGGTCCAGGTCCTTGCCGACACCGACCGAGTAGTACTGGAGGGTGTCGATCGTGCCGTCGTTGAGCGAGGTCCAGTCGGTGGCGTGACCGGAGGAGTCCTGGGAACCGTTGACCGGGCGCTTGTAGACGCCTCCGTCGTTGCCGACGTACACGAAACTCTTGCCGTGATAGCGGCCGATCGCGACGCCGTGCTGGTCGGAGTGCGTGGTCGGGTTGCAGTCACCGGTCTGCTTGGCGGGGTCGATGTTCCAGCAGGAGAAGCCGAAGTTCCAGTACGGCCCGACGGTCGACCAGCTGGTGCCGCCGTCCTTGGTCTCGTACACCTCCTCCAGACCCGCGTACACGTGCTCGGGGTCGGCCGGGTCGACGCTGAGGAACTGGTTGTACCAGGCCTGCACGCCGGGCATGTAGCCCGGAGAGGTCAGTGCCGAGCCGGAGGCGGCCAGGCCCTGGTAGTCGGCGATCTTCGTCCAAGGGCCGCTGGGAGAGCCCGACTTGGAGACGAAGATGCCCTCCAGGCCGCTGTCCGGATTGGTGTTCAGCTGCTCCGGCGACTGGTCGATGGCGTAGTAGCGCGAACCGTCGGCGGAGCGGGCGAAGGTGAGGCTGCCGACGTTGTCCGCGTCGGTGGGCAGGTCGCCGAAGCCGCTGGTGATCCGGGTCCAGGCGCCGTTCACCTTGGTGTAGAAGCCGTTGTAGTCGTCACCGCTGCGCCAGCCGACCGCGAGAACGACCTTGGAGGGGTTCTTCGGGTCGATCGCGATGTCGTTGGTGATGTTCTTGTACGCGGCCGCGGGGTCGCCGGCCTTCGAACCACCGGGCAGGTAATCGGGGTTGGGCGCGTACTCCAGCTTCCAGGCCCCGCTGAGCTTCTTCGTGGAGTGGCTCCACACGCCCTCGCTGGTCGCCGCCCACACCTTGCCACCGCCGAACCGCAGCTCGTGGACGGTGGTGGACTCCAGTTCGTGGCCACCGACCCGGCTGCGGGTGGAGAACGTGCCGTGGTGCGGGTCGGTCAGGACGTAGACGCCGCTGCCGAGGTAGGCGTCAGCGTTGGTGGTCGCCTCACCGGTGCCCAGCCACAGCCGCCCGCCGCCGTCGAGGGCCAGCGCGCCGGTGGACTGTGAGGGAAGCCGGTCGCTGATGGGCTGCCAGTGCCCGCCGCCGCCACGGGACCGCCACACCCCGCCGCCCGCACTGCCCGCGTACACGTACCCGCCGTCGTCGGCGGCCACCGCGGCCATCCGGCCGGTGACATTGCCCGAGCCGCCGCTGGAGTTGGAGTCGATGTCACGGTAGCGCGAGTCGTCGGAGTTGTACGGCAGGTCGGTGACGTTGTGCCAACTGCCGCCGGTGCCGGCCAGTTTGGTGAGGCTGGTCCATGCGGCCCCGTACGCGCCCGGGGCGACGATGCCGGGCGAGGTGCGGGCCTCGGCGTACTGGTCCGCACCCTCGGCGATCTCGTCGGCCTCGTTGCCGTCGTCGCCGTCGTCCTCCTTCACCTTGGGGCTCATGGCGCCCACCGACTGCGTTCGCTCAGCGGCGAGTTGGTCGAGTGTGCGGGCTCCGAAGGGGCTGCTGCCGTGTCGGCCGGGCGCGGCGCTCGCGGGGATCGCGATGAGTCCGGCGGTTGCGGTGATGGCACAGATCGTGAGCCATCGTCTCTTACGGGTTGGTGCTGACACCAGGTCCTCCCAAACGGGCGGTGTATACAGCCGTCGCTGGCGACCCGACCACGGGCGGGACACGGCATCCGGGAGTTTGGCCAACCTTTGACCGGAACCTGCCACTGACGTACAGCTGTGGAGCCCCGCCGGTGCGAAGTTTTTTGGCACATGGCGAGCGAGGGTGAGTCTCGGGTGGTGACGACACCGGTCCCGCAGTGCCCGTGCGGGGCAGCCGTCGTACGGCGCGCGCGCCGTATCCGTTCGGCGTAGCGTTTGTGACGGCCGTGGGATCGTCGTGCCGAGCAGGCCCGGACCCCGCACCCCGAGTGGATCAGGAGCTCACCATGGCCCTATGCGCCCGACCGCGTGCGGGCGGTCGTCCCCTTGCTGTGCGTGCCGGTGTCGGACTCGGCGCGTCGCTGCTGGTCGCGACCACATGCGCCGACTGCGCGGCGCCCGGCGTCGCCGTGTCGACCGCTCCGCGCGCGACATCCGGTGCGCGCGTCGCCGGTTCCGCGGTCGCTGCCCGTACCTGCGCCGACGAGACGTACGCGAAGATGACCGCGGCACAACGGGTGGGACAGCTCCTCATGGGCGGCGTCCCCGCCACCGGCCCCAGCGCCACGGACCTGCGCACGCTGCGCACCTACCACGTGGGGTCCGTCATGCTGACAGGCCGCAGTTCCGCCGGGATCAGCGCGACGAAGCGCGTGGTCGACGGGGTGCGGGGCCAGCAGGACACGGTCGCCGGGCGGAAGGTCGGGCTGATCGTGGCGACCGACCAGGAAGGCGGCCAGGTCCAGGTGCTCAGCGGCCCCGGATTCTCGGCCATCCCCGCCGCGCTGACCCAGGGCACCTGGAGCACCACGACGCTGCGCGACCGTGCCGAGGGCTGGGCCCGGCAGCTCAAGGCGGCCGGGGTCGACCTCGATCTCGCGCCGGTCGCGGACGTGGTGCCCGCGAGCCTGGGCACCCGCAACGGTCCCATCGGGCGTTATCACCGCGAGTTCGGCCACACACCCGCCGTGGTGACCTCGCACAGCGGTGCCTTCGCCGCGGGCTTCCGTGAGGCGGGGGTCATGACCACCCTCAAACACTTTCCCGGGCTGGGCCGCGTGATCGGCAACACCGACACCACGGCGAACGTCGTCGACCAGGTGACCACCGCCGCCAGCGCGAGCCTCGAGCCGTTCACCAGCGGGATCAAGGCAGGATCGCCGTTCGTGATGGTCTCGTCGGCGACGTACACCCAGATCGACCCGAGGCATCCGGCGGCTTTCTCCTCGATCGTGATCGGCAAACTGCTGCGCGCCCAGGAGGGTTTCAAGGGAGTGGTCATCTCCGACGACCTCGGCCAGGCCGTCGCGGTCCAGGCCTACACCCCGGGGCAGCGGGCGGTGAACTTCCTCGCCGCCGGCGGTGACATGGTCCTCACGGTCAAGCCGTCCACGGTGCCTGCCATGGTGCAGGCGATCAAGTCCCGTACGGCGAACGACGCCTCCTTCCGCACCAAGGTCGGCGTCGCCGTCCACCGGGTGCTCACGGCCAAGGCCGGTGCCGGACTGCTCGGCTGCGGCTGACGCCAGGGCGGCAGACGGCCCTTCAGGGGTGTCCGTCGGACGGGAACTGGGCCAGGGCGTCGGACAGTTCACCAACTGAGGGTGGAAGCGCGGGCGGCGTCCCCGGGGGAGTGGACTGGCACGCGGGCGGTGATCTGCCGAGGCCTTGCGCGGCGGGCAGGGGCATCGCCTGGCCATCCCCTCCGAACTTCGAGAGCGTCGATCGCGTCCAGCGCCGACAGGGCAGCGTAGGGGCGGTCCGGATCGCGGCGAAGTCGAACCTTCTGCTCTCGGTGGCCTGTGCGTGGGCGACGGTCCGCCCAGTGTCGCGATGAGCGCTGGGGAGACACCGCAGGAGACCGACCTGATGGCCAACGGGCCTTCTTGGGCCGTGGCGAGCAGGACGAGGAGGATGCCCAGGCGATCAGGCAAGCCGACGGTCTGTGCATCACGGCCCTTCTGTCAGTGCGGCAACTGCCCGCCCCAGTTCCCTCGGCACCTCCAGAACCCGGCCACCGTGCCGCGCCGCAGGTGAAAGCGATTTCCGGAGGCCGCCGTCTGATTTCTTCGCATGAGACAACCTTTGCCAGAGTCTGAACGTCCAAAGAACAACAGGAGACGCGTTGTCTCCGTTTAGGGGGAGCGTTCATGCTCAAGGTGAGCATCGTGGTGCCCGTGTACAACGCGGGTCGATACATCGACATATGCGCGCCGTCACTTTTACGCCAGACCCTGGGGGAGGACTCGTACGAGGTCATCTACGTCGACGACGGCTCGACAGACGACTCCGCGCAGCGCCTCGACGAGCTGGCCGACAAGCACCCGCATGTGCGCGTGATCCACCAGGAGAACTCCGGCTGGCCCGGCAGACCCCGCAACGTCGGCATCCGGGAAGCCCGCGGCGAGTACGTCCAATTCGTCGACCAGGACGACGAGTTGACCCCTGCGGCCCTGGAGCACCTGCACAAGCTGGCCACCCGCAACGGCTCCGACATCGTTCTGGGCAAGGTCATCGGCACCATGCAGGGCCCCAGCAACGTCTTCAAACGCACCGTGGAGCGCTGCACGGTCGAGGACGCGCCTCTCATGGAGAGCCTCACCCCGCACAAGATGTTCCGGCGCGACTTCCTGCTCGCCCACGACCTCAGGTTCCCCGAGGGCCGGGTGCGGCTGGAGGACCAACTCTTCATGGTCCGCGCCTACGTACTCGCCAAGACGGTCTCGATCCTCGCCGACCACCCCTGCTACATATGGAACCGCCGGGACGACGGCGGCAACAACAGCAGCCGCGGCACCACCCCGGAGGACTACTACGGTCACCTGCGCACGGTCGTCGAGGCCATCAAGCACGACACCCGGCCCGGCCCCCTGCAGAACCACCTGCTGCGCCGCTCCTACCGCGTCGAACTCCTCCGCCCGGTGAACGAACCCCGCATCCTCCAGCGCACGGGCAAAGACCTCGAACGCCACTTCGACGTCGTCCGCCGTATGGCCCTCGAGGCATACCCGTCCGGTGTCCGCGACGGCCTCCCCGCCCTGACCCGGCTCCGGGCCCACCTGCTGGAGGACGGCCATCTGGACTCGCTCGTCGAACTCGCCCGACGCACCAGGGGCATCAGGCCTGAAGTCAGCGTCGACGACATCCGCTGGCGCGACGGAAAACTCCACGTCACCACCACGATCGGCATGCGCCGCGCCGACGGTGAACCTCTCACCCTCGTCGAACGCTACGGCCGTATGCTCCTCGACCCCGACCTGCTGGCCGGCATCGAGGGCGCCGAGGGCTGGGAGGCCCCCCACCCCCTCGGCCACGCCCACGGAGAACTCCTGGTCCGCGACACGGCCCGGGACCTGTGGTGGTATCCGGACGCCGACCTGACCCCGTGCACACAACCGCTCGGCGGTCGCCGCCACCGCGTCGTACTCACCGGCGAAACGTCCATCGACCCCCTCACCCTGGCCGGTGGCCGGGCGATGGAACCAGGCACGCACGTGGTTTGGGCGAGTGCCCAACTCCTGGGCGTGGGCCGCAGGGCGAGGGTGACACGCAGCGACGACACGACGCGCGGTGCCAGTCCGGACCTCGGGCTCGGCGCAGGCCTCGGTCTAGGCTTCGGCGCGGTCAGGGTGGGCACCCCACCCCGGTTGGTTATTCCGGCATGGGGTGGCGCGGCCGGCCAACTCCGCCTCTCCGTCCGCCCACCGGGCCAGGCCACGCTCCCGCACCGCATCTACCTGCGCACCACGTCGGTCCCACCCATCCGCCGGGCGGCCCGTACGGTTCTGCACCGTCTCCCCCCGGACGTACGGGGGAAGGCGAAGAAGCTGGCGCGCAGGGCGGACCCCTGGAGCGGCGGTTGAGAAGAGACAAACGGCAGAAGGAGACGGTGTTCCGGCGACCCCCTGTTTGGAAAGCCGTTCTGCCGTGGTGTGGAAGTCTTACCGTGAACTGGGCTTCGACGCGCGCGTGCGTCACCCTCGGCTGGGCCGCCACTTGTCGGCTCGATGCCTCAGAACGCATCCGCAGCAGTACCGGACCCGCGCAGCCTCACATCCGGGACCTCAGCACGTCGACCTCGCAGCCCGGCGCGAAGGGGTCGAAGCCCTGTTCCATCAGTGGGCGAACGATCAGCAGACTTCGCAGCGACCACCACGCGTGGATCACGTCGAGGTCGATGTCGGTGCCGTAGCCGGCGATGACGTCGTCGAGGTGCTCCTCGTGTCCGAGTGTGAAGGTGGCGAGGTCGTACAGGGCATCTCCCTGGCCCGCCTCGGACCAGTCGATGATGCCCGTCACCTCGTCGCCGTCGACGAAGACGTGCGCGATCTGCAGGTCGCCGTGTGTGAACGCCGGAGTCCACGGCCGGAGCGCGGCCTCGGAGACCTGGCGGTTGCGGGTGACCAGGTCGGCGGGCAGGAGGCCGTTCGTCACTAGCGCCTCGCACTCGTCGTCGAGTTCCGCCGCCAGCGCGACGATGCTCCGGCCGGCTCGCCCGGGCCTGGGCGGCAGGGGCGCGTCGTGCAGTTCCCGGATGGCGGCGCCCGCCGCGGCCCACGCTGTGGGTGACCCGGTCGCCGGCCCGCCGAGGCGCCCGAGCGTCGTCCCCGGGAGTGCGGCGGTCGCGAGCACGGGCGGCTTGCGCCACAGGATCTTTGGGGTCGGGACCGGCGCGAGGGACATCGCCTCCACCTCGACGTCGATGCGCGCCTGATCGGCGTCCACCTTCAGGAACACGTCGCCGACGCGCAGGGTCGCGCGTTCGGAATGGGCGACGACGACTTCGACCTCATCCATGGGGGCCCAGTATCCCGGGGAGGACCGCCGACGTCGCCGGGTTTCTCACGTGCGATGACGCTGCCGACCGCGTCCCGCCTGCCTCGCGGTCCCGTCGGGGCAGGGGTCTGCGGACGACCTCGGCCGCGACGGTTGGCCGAATGAAGCGGTCGCAGCAGCTGCGGGTCGTTGCCGGACCGCCGTCCGGCCGGGCAGTCGGCGTGGCAGCTTCGCGACGGCGAACTAAACCTTCCCGGCTGGCAGGACGCGCGAGCGCCTGCCCTAGATCGACGTCCCCACGCTCGTCGTCCACGGCCGCCGCAACCCCTTCTTCCCCGTCGGCAATGGCGAGGCGATCGCCCGCGAGATCCCCCGGGCCCGGTTGCTCATCCTCGAGGAGGCCGCCACCGCGATCCCCGATGCGGCGGTCGGCGAGGTGGCCGACGCGATGCTCATGCTCGGATAGAGGACGGCGGGTGCCGCGTGTGTCCGGTCTCGACGCAGGCGCTCCTTCGTGCGCCGGCCTGCTGACCGCCCTCGCTCACGGCAACGTTCCGGCCGGCGCCTACCGTTGGTCCACGCCGGCCACACCGACGACTCGCGGACCGCAGGGACGACAGGCGGGCAGTTGGTTTTCCCCTGCTGCGGTGTGGCAACTCACGGCTGCTCGTCCTCGTCATCGGCCTCGCTGGACCAGCCCGCGCCGTAGTCGAGGCGTTGCGCCGTCCGTACCAGTGAAGCCAGCGGGTCGCGCGCCGTGGGCCATCCACACCAGGCCACCCGGCACTTCCACGCGCGAAGACGGGTGAACCGTTCGCGGACCCTGAACCTCGTCAACAGGCCTGCCTCTCCGACAGCCTCAGCGCGCTCCGACAACCCGCGATCGGTCGCGCCAGAGCAAAGCGCCATGGTGCGCCACCCCTTCCGCCACGTAGAAATATGCACCAGCATGGGCACCGCGCATTCCGGTCACGCCACCGGAAATTCGCACGATCTTGCGCTCTGTCAGAGGTTCCGGTCCACCCGCACGCCGCCCCGCACAGGAGAGTCCTTGAGGAACCAGGCGCAGCAAGCAGTGGAGTGGCTCGCCGCCGCCGCGACCGACCCCCGGGACTGCAAGCGGGCATGGCAATCGGACTCCGGCACCGCGGTGCTGGCCGCCGGCCGGTTCTGGGACGTGCTGAGCGTGCCGGAGGAACTGGGCCTGTTCGCCCTCGACGTGCTGCTGCGCTCGCCGCGGCAGGAGCCCGGCCCCACCCTCGCCGACTTCGTCTCCCACCGGGTGGGCTTCTTCCTGCCGCCGGATCCGCGCAGCCGCTGGGTCGGTGACGGCGTCCGCTACGCCGGCCGCGGCGCGTGGATCGCCGTCCCGGCGCTCCAGCGGGCCACCGGCTCCCTCCGCTGGCTCGTACCGCCCGACGGCAGCGGCACCCTGTACGCCCCGGCGGCCGTGGAAGTCGCCCTCCAGGAAGCCACCGGCATGCTCGCCACGCTGCTCAACCCGGCGTCCTCCCTCCGCCCTGACGCCCACACCGCAGCCGTCGAGGCCCGAGCCCGTACGCGAGCTCTGCGCGGATGGGGCACTGCGGACACGGGTCGTAGGCGGGGCTGACGGCCTGCGCGCCCGGCGGAGTGCTCAGCCTGCGCCGGGTCACAAGAGGTCAACGCGCTCCCAGCCCACGGTGCCGATTCCAGATTCCCTACCGTCAGGCGTCCCGGTCGCGGGTGGGGCGGCCGGGGTGGCCCACAGGGCATCGTGCCGACCGGGCACTATGCGCCCCCGCGCCCACCACTCGGCCACCAGGGCGGTGTAGATCGGCGCGTTCATGCCGTACGTGTCCGTGAGTTCGGCATAGGGGAGGCGGTGTCTCCCAAGGGGCAGGAGGCATCCCGTCGTGCTGGATGTTTGGTCCATGCCGCTGCAACGCATCCGGCACCGGGGTGGTACGCCGGCGCTGACCGATGCGCCCGCATCGGGTGAGCGCGCCTCCCTCGATCGGGGCCATGTACTTGTCGGATAACCGCGTTGATGTGATTCCATACTGCCTGGACGAGGGATGGCTCGGACACCGCCTGGGGCGGCGATCCGAGCCATCGTCGCAGCCGCTACTCGTTGCGTGCTGTTTCGGGACCCGTGATGCGCCTGAGCAGCGGCATCGTGGACGCGATCACCGCCAGCGACGCGAGAAGGCCGGCAATCACGATCGCGTAGTACTGCGCTCCTGGTGCCCGGACCGAGTACTTGAACTGTGCCTGTACGAACAACTGCGCAGCCAGGAAGCCCATTCCGATCGCCACCACCGCGACGACCAGGAGCGGGACCGCGCTCTCCAGAAGCACCACCCGCCGCAGCACCCCGAGTTGTGTGCCGGTCAGCCGCAGCAGGCTGAAGGGGCGCTTGCGGTCACGCAGCCCCCCGGCCACGCTCACCGCCAGGCTGCAGCCGGCGATGGGGAAGCTGACCAGGATGACCACGTTGGCCAGTTGCTGGTACCCGGCGAGCTCTGCGCCCCTTTGGGCATGGTCCTCGCGGACGGTCAACGGGACGTCCTGGTCGGGATAGGCGCTCGCGAGGACGGTGCGCGCACGTTCGATCGCCGATGTCGAACCGTCGGTGGCCACGACGATCTCCCGGACCGGGAGGCGTGCGAGGCGCTGGGCGGAGATGTCGGCCGCGGGCCATGCGGCGGGCCAGTGCATCCAGTCGTACGTGCCGAAGGTGCCGTAGTTGAGGGTGACCGACGCCGCTCGGGCTCCGGGGGCGCATGCGCTGTGCGCCGGCATTCTCGCCAGTTCGGTGCACGAGGCCAGGCCGGCGACGGGAGGGGCCCCGACGTCTTGTGGGCCGCGAAGGGCCGGGTCAGGAGTGCCGAGCGGGTTCGTGTGGATCATCAGCACGCCTTTGACGCCCGGTACGGAGGTCAGATCGCTGACCGCGGCCTTCGAGAGCGGCGCCACACTGCCGGTCAGACGCCCGGTGGCCGCGTCGAAGCCCTGCACGTAGTTGGCGTCCAAGGCTCCGGCGACCGCCCGGCCAGCCTGCGGGATGCCCCGCTCGGCGTTGAGCGAGCCGATGATTCCTACGGCGACGGAGGTGACGCACAGGGCCAGGACCAACCCGCTGACCGCGCGGAAGCCGGCCTTCGGGTCGTCCGCGAGCCGTCGGCCCGCGATGAGCAGCGCGGGCCGGCTGGTGACCCGGGCCAGGACACGGGCGCCGGCCATGGTCAGCCAGGGGCCGGCGATGACCAGTCCGGTCAGGACCAGCAGGATTCCCGGGACGAAGACCCAGATCTGGCCGTTCGTGCTCCTGGGCACCCGGCCGATAGCGAACGAGAGTTCGGCGATACCGGCGGCCAGCGGGATCACGCGGTAGACCCGCGGTGGGCGCGGCGTGACGCGCCGGGTGACCCCGAGCGGGGAGACCTGCACGCGGCGCAGGGCGAGCCGCGCCGCGATCGCCGCCCCCAACGGGACCGCGAGGGCGACGAGCAGGATGTCTCCCGTCCCGAGCGTGAGGTCGCCGGCGAAGTACGGCGTACTCGTGAGGTCGACCGCCGCCAGTTGTGTACGGAACAGGTAGAAGAGGCCGAAGCCGACGGCCGTGCCCATGACGGCGGCGGCCGACGATTCGACGGTCGACAGCATCGAGATCTGGCGCGGTGTGGCGCCCACCAGACGCATCGCGGCGAAGCGCTGTTCACGGCGGGCGGCCGACAACCGGGTCGCCGTGCCGATGAGGATGAGCACCGGGAAGATCAGGGCGGTGCCCGCGACGGAGAGGATGAGCTTGATGCCCCTGTTGTCGATGCCCACCCTGACCGTGCAGTTCGTGCCGTTGCAGCTGCTGGGGGTCACGGCGGTGATCGCGGCGGCCTGGGTGGCGCCGTGCTGCTTCGAGAGCTGGTCGGGGCGGTGGCCGATGACGATGATCAGGGAGTCGGGGCCCGGGAGCGCCGCCTTGCCGACCGTGCCGGCCTGCCGGCCGGGGTAACGGCCGGCGAGTTCGGCGGCCGGGGTGGAGTGCAGGAGCTTGCTGAGGGCCGGTGAAGCGTAGTACTCACCGGGTTCGGGCAGGCGTGAAAGGCCCGGTGGCACTGGGGAGTTCGGGCCGGTGGCGGCGACGTCGACACGGCCGATGGTTCTGCCGTCGAAACGGTCCGCTCTCAGCAGCCACCACAACGGGTCGGTGTCTGTCTTCGCGGCGGCCCGGCTGGTCGCGCTGTTGCCGGAGCCTGTGTTGAGCCAGGCGTTCCGGCTGTTCTGGGTGGCGGTGGCGTTGATGGCCGCCAGGATGCTCAGCAGGAGTCCGACGCCGAGGGCGACGGCGGCCACCATGACGGCGAGGCGGGCGGCGGCCTCCCTGCCGCCGCTCAGGGTGAGGCGCAGCCCGAGGCGGATCACGAGGTGAGCCGTTCGACGTACAGGGATGTCACCGTGCCGTCGCGCACGATGACTTCACGGTTCGCGTAGGCGGCCACCCGCGGTTCGTGGGTGACGAGGACGACGGTGGTGCCCTCCTGGCGTACGGAGTCGACCAGCAGGTCCATCACGTGCTCGCCGGTGAGCGAGTCGAGCGAACCGGTCGGCTCGTCGGCGAACAGCACCTCGGGCCGGCAGACCAGGGCACGGGCCAGGGCGACCCGCTGGGCCTGTCCGCCGGAGAGTTCGCCGGAGCGGCGCCCCTCGAGACCGTCCAGGCCGAGCCGTCCGAACCACGAGCGGGCCTCGGCCAGGGCGCTGGCCCTGCGGGACTTGGCCAGCAGCAGCGGCAGGGCTACGTTCTCCTCGGCGGTCAGTTCGGGGACGAGCTGACCGAACTGGAAGACGAAGCCGAATCGGTCTCGGCGTAACGCGCTGCGCTCCGGCTCGCCCTGGGTGTCGATGCGCCGGCCGTCGAACCAGATCTCGCCGGAGTCGGGTACGAGGATCCCGGCCAGGCAGTGCAGCAGCGTGGACTTGCCGGAGCCGGACGGGCCGGTGACGGCGAGGATCTCGCCCGCGCGGGCGGAGAGGCTCGCGCCCTGGAGCGCGGGCGTGGGCCCGAAGGACAGGACTGCGTCCCGCGCCTGCACGAGGAAGCCGTCGTCCGCACTCATGAGCGCACCTCCGCTGTCAGGGCGCCGAGCCGCGCCACCGTCTGGTCCATCCACCGCAGATCGGCCTCCAGATGGAACACGCCGTGATCGGCGAGCAGCGAGTCGATCGTGCTCCCTGTCCGGCGCAGTTCCGTCAGCTCCCTCATCCGCTCCATGTGGGCGGCGCGTTGGATGTCGAGGTACACGCGGGGGTCGCGCTCCAGCAGTACCGCCAGTACGACCTTCGTGAACAACACCGTCTGCAGGTGCAGTTCGCCGTCGACCGGCTCGGTCAGCCAGTTCTCCACCTGGGTGACCCCGAGGTCGGTGATCACGTAGCGCTTGCGGTCCGGCCCGGCACCGGGCCCGGTCTCGCCGACCTCGACCTTCCCGTCACGGGCGAGGCGCCCGAGGGTCGAGTAGACCTGCCCGGCCGGCAGCGGTTTACCCCTGCCGAAGAAGGTGTCGTAGTCGCGCTTGAGGTCGTAGCCGTGGCTCGACTCCCGTTCAAGGAGTCCGAGGAGCGTCAGAGGAACAGTCATACCTGAGTATCTACACTCAGTACCTAGTACGTCAACGGACGGCCGGGTCTGCATGGCCAGGTCGTCCCAGGACTCTGTGGCCGACACGAGCAGCTATGGAGGAGAGCGCGTGATCGCCCTGCCGGACCCGTCGGCTTTGACGGAGATCGCACAGCCCGAGGAGCATGGCGAGCGCATCACCCCAGAGTGGTCTCCTCGCCGATCGACTGCTCACGGGCGGCGGCGACGACCAAGGCCGTGGCCGCGGCGTCCTGCGCTGCCACGCCGACCGACTTGTAGAGGGTGATCTCGTCCGGTGCCGTGCGTCCGGGTCGGCTGCCGGCGATGAGTTCGCCCAGTTCGGCGTGCACGTGATCGGCGGTGATGAGGCCGTCGCGGATCGGCATGAGCAGGTCGTTGCTGCCCGCAGGAAGCGGGGCGAGCACGGCCTGGCGGGATTCGACGCACACCAGCGCCTCGGTCACCGTGGCGTCGTCGATCTCGCGGCCTGCCGGGTTGTACCCCACGGACGTGATGTGCACCCCGGGCGTCAACCACGACCGGCGGACCACGGGTTCGACGGCGTGCGTCGCCGCGGCGACGATGTCCGCGCCGTCGAGTGCCTCGGCGTAGCTGGACACCGCCTGGACGTCGACCTGCAGTGCTTCGGCGAGTTCCGCGGCCAGGGCAGCGGCTTTCGCCGGATTCCGGCCCGCGACGCGGATCTGCCGGATCGGGCGGACCCGACAGATCGCGCGGGCGTGGGACCGCGCCTGCACGCCGGTGCCCAGCACTGCCAGTACCGTCGCGTCCTCGCGGGCCAGCAGCCGCGCCGACAGCGCGGAGCAGGCGCCGGTCCGCGCCGCGGTGATGGCCGTACCGTCCAGCAGGGCGGTGGGCTCGCCGGTGTCCGGATCGAACGCCACGATCAGCGCCTGATGCGTCGGCAACCGCGCCACGTCGTTGTGCGGGAAGAGGGACACCAGCTTGGTCATGAGCACCCCGGCCGACGGCAGGAAGCCCGGCATGGCCGCGAGGAATCCGTCGCGTTCGGGCACCAGAGCGGCGACGCGGTCGGGTACCGAGGCGCGGCCCGCACTGAGGTCTGCCATCGCCAGGGCCAGAGCATCGATCAGCGAGTCCATGTCGAGCAGGGCCTCGACCTGCGAGCGACCCAGAACAAGCATGCGTCCCAACCTCCTGATGCCGGTCATACGGCCGACGACCGCACAGCCCAAGCGTCAACCGCAGCCGCGCATGGCCCCGGCTACGACACGCCGGTGGCCACATCGGCCGGAATTCACGCGACTCTCTGACTGAATCTCCCGCGGAGCGTGCTTGAAATGTGGCCTGAATTGAGTCATACGAAAAAATAGGTCGCATTTTCGCGAGATTAAGACGCACGTTCCTGGCACGCTTACGGCGGCGCGGACAGCCAAGGTGGGTGGTCGCGCCAATGCCTTCATCGTCGATCGGAAAGAGGAAACAATGCGTACTTCTCTGACCAGGGCACTCGTTGTCGCGAGCGCCCTCGTCGGCATCGCCGCTGGAGGTCTCGCGGGTGCGGGTGCGAGCGTGGCGGCCTCGCAGCACGCCACCAAGCCCGCGGTCAGCAGCCCGCACGCTTCGATCCTCGCAGTGAACAACCTCGGCCTGAACACGGCCCGGGCCAAGAACTGGCAGAATTGCCTGAACGCCTGGGGCTTCAACGCCGGTACCGAGGACGGGCAGCTGGGCACCAACAGCTGGAAGGCGGCCCAGAGGATGCTCAACGCCTGGGGCTACAACGCCGGTACCGTCGACGGGGTTGTCGGGACCAACACGATCACGGCGCTCCAGAAGTTCTTGAACGACGTCGGTGAAAACGCCGGAACTCCCGACGGGATCGCCGGACCGCAGACCAAGGCGGCGTTCTGGAATTACAACGCCACTGGCTGCTGAGTAAATTCTCGGGGTCGCGTCGGGCTGGGCGAGCGGGAAATTGGTTATTTTGCCGGCGGGCGCCGCGGCAGCGGGTTCCGCTTTGCTCGCCGCCCAGCCCGTTCGCCCCAGGCGGCGGGTTTCGGCGACCAATTCTGTCCGATACTGTCCGACCGGTGGTGCGGCCGAGGATTTAAGCAACGCTGGGGAAGGCCCGCGGCTTCTGCCAGGTCCCGGCAGACTGTCCAGAACAGTTTGCGTGCGTTGCGGCTGCACGCCCGAGACGGGGATCCGGCAAAGCTCTGTCAGCGGGACGGGTCGGCAGAATAGGCGCATGGGATCGATAGACGCGCCGAGTCCTACCGATGGCGCCGAGCCTGGGCAGAGTGATGTCGTGGAAGCTGCGTGGCAGCGGCTGCTCCGCCGCGAGGACATGGACACCGGACTGGTGCGAGCCGCGCATGCCGAGCCGCTTCTCCGCCAGCTCCATCCTTCCAGCAGCCACCAGGACCTCCACTTCAGCAGGTGCACCGGTGACTGGTCTTGGGATGTGCCGTTCGTCATGCATCTTCCTGGTGGCCGCTACCTCGTCGTCGGGCCGTCCCGTTCCCAGGTCGTCGGAGAGGCGGACACGGCCGAGGAAGCCGTTGCTCTGGTCGTCGGTGGCCTGCCACCAGGTTGCGGTCCTGCGGTCGTAGGGCGCCTGGATGAACTCGACCGACCCGGCAGGGTTCCGCCGACATAGCCCTTCGGAGCGGGCACCTGCGGCAGGTCGGTCAGCAGGCAGATGCCCGCAGGTTGCCGAGCTGTAGCGGGCGAGGTCCGCGTGCGGTGCGCAGGACCCCGGAGGCGATCTGGCCGCCCCGCGTCACGGCCAGACGGTGGCCCGGGCTTGGAAGTCCTCGGGATCGCTCTCCACCGGCAGCACACAGACCAGTTGGCCACCAGGTACGCGAAGCACATGGCAATCCTGCCACCGCGAAATCTCCTCCGCGCCCAGGCCTGTCAAGCGCGCGGTTTCCGCCTCGACGTCGTCAGTCTCGATGTCCAGGTGAATACGGGGTGCGTCGTCGACGGCTTGAACGGCGGTGGTCAGTCCCGGCAGAGCCTGATGGAGGGTGGTGAACTGCGGTGCCGGTGGAAACGGTTGAGCATCGACGCCGAGAGCCGCTGACCAGAACTTCGCCGCCCGGGCAGCGTCGGCCTCGGGCGTGTCGATGATGACCGCGTATACCCGACTTCTGTGCACGTACAGTGACCTTCCATCAGACGTTGTGGGGTGAGGACCTGTCCGGTTGCGCGGTTGTCAGGGTTTGCGGGCGAGGGCAGCCGCGATGAGGTGTTCCCAGACCGTGAGGTGCCGTTCCCCGCTGTCGTTCCAGGGGGTGGCGGTCTGTTCCGGGCGCCACAGGGGGGCGGGGACGATGCCGGGGTCGAGGATCTCCAGGCCGTCGAGGAGGGAGGCGAGTTCCGCGTCGGTACGCCACCGGCCGCGGCCGAAGGTCTGTTGGAGGACCTTCTCGGCCTCCTGGGTCTCCGGGTTGTTGCCGGAGCGGAAGTGGCTGATGAAGAAGTAGCTTCCGGAAGGCACGTTCTCGCGCCAGTAGCGGACGATGCCGGCCGGGTCCTCGTCGTCGTTGACGTGGTGGAGGATGGCGCTGAACATGACGGCGACCGGTTGGGTGAAGTCGATCATTGCCTGGGTGTCGGGGTGGGTGCGGACGCCTACGGGATCGCGTACATCGACCGCGACGACACGGGTCCGTTCGTCCTTCTCCAGCAGCGCACGGCCGTGGACCAGGACTTGGGGGTCGATGTCGACGTAGACGACCCGGGCCTCGGGGGCGTGCCGTTGTGCGACCTGGTGGACGTTGTCGGCGGTCGGCAGGCCGCTGCCCAGGTCGATGAACTGCCGGATACCGGTGGTTTTCACGATCTCCCCGACCGCGCGGGTGAGGGCCGCGCGGTTGGCGAAGGCGATGGCCACCGAGCCGGGCAGGTCGCGTTTGAACACGTCGCCGATCTCGCGGTCCACGGCGTAGTTGTCCTTGCCGCCCAGCAAGTAGTCGTAGACGCGGGCGATGCTGGGCTTGGACGGGTCGATGGAAGAGCCTTCGTACGTCATGACGGCCATTTTCCCCACAACGTCGCCTGCTGACCATGGTTTTGGGATGCCTGGGCCGACCCTTGCGCGGGGTACAGGGTGATGTGCCGGGGCTGTTGGCCCGCGTGGAAGGCCATCGGCGGTGATCACGGTGATCACTGTGCTGGTGGTGCTGGTGGTGCTGGTGAGGTCGAGGAGCCGAGCAGCGGGGCGACCGGGTTGCCGTCCGGTGTTCCAGCGACGAGGGCACGGGCAGACACAAACTCCCACGGTGATCAACGGGTTCGCTGTAATCGCTTCTTGACTGCTGGGGGTGGGGTGATGTTGCCGCTTCGGGGCATCCGGGAGGTAACACGTCAGCTCACACCAGGAGGCACGTCATGATCGCGCTCGGCGTCATTCTGCTTGTCGTCGGTTTCCTCACCGGCATATCGATCCTTTGGACCCTTGGCATCATCCTGGCCGTGGTGGGCGCCGTTTTCTGGGTCATGGGGTCCATGGGGCACGCGGTCGCCGGCCGACGCCACTACTGGTGACCGAGGCTGTCCTCGATCGGAGTCTGACCCGAACCCCGTCCGTTGAGAGAAGGGTTTTCTCAGCTGCACGGCCTCGGCAGCTGGGCCTGCCGAGGCATTGATGCCCGGGCCCGATGGCCCGGGCATCAAGGGTTGGTTGGTACGGGCAGCGGCACTCCACGCCGTGCTGTGAGGGCGACGTCGCCTCTCGCTGCAAATAAGGGGAAGCATCCCGATCGGTCGCGGCGGCCTTGAGGTCGTCGCCGGCATCAGCACACCGGCCTTTTCGACTGCGTCCTCCGGGTCAGTCGGATCAGTGACCGCCCTGGGGGACCTCGGTCGGCAGGGGATCTGAGCCTCGACAGGCCCGTTCCGACGCTGGGCCGTGCGCACAGCCCCGCCAACTACGTGTGCAAGGGCAGCGCCGGGGCCCGCGATCGGTTTGATCGTCCTGTCCGTCGTTGTGGTACCGGACATCACCGGACATCAGCGGTGCCGGGGATGTCCGTCCGCCACATCGCGACCGGGCAACCGGCGGGGCACCAGCCGATCTTGTGAGTACGTCAGTCCCGACGCGCCCTCCGGTGACGCAGACAGGTGACAGTCGGTGAACTGATCACTTCGACCGCGCGGAGCACGACGGGCACCCGACACCGCCCCGCATCTCAAGCGGTTCGCGCGCGTCGGCTCCGGTACCGAAGTCGCCGCTCACCCGGTACGAGGAGCGGTGGCTGCCTCCGTCCCACCCGCTAGTGCGCCGTGATCGTCACGCGCTGGGCCGGTGCCGACCTGGCAGCGAGGACGGAGCAGCAGCCGAGTACCAACAGTGCGATCAGCGCGGCCTTGACGGCTCGCCCCATGTGGTTCCCCCTGGTCGTTCAACGGTTGCGAAAACAGTGCCACGCACCTGCGCGGCTCGCTACGGTTTCGATCCTCTTCGAAATGTCGTCCCGGTCTCGTCTCCTGACGACGAGTCACGCCCCGTGCAGGACGCCTGGGCCTGGGCCAGGAGTCGGTCCAGCCGCTCCTCGCCTGCTCGGGCGATGTCGAGCGGCAGCTTGCTGACGGGGTAGACGAGAACCGGATCGAGATCAGGAACCGCGAGGGCCGTGGGTCTGTGCCAGCAGAAGTACGACGGTACGAGCGTCAACCCCCGCCCTTGCAGCCGCAGTTCCCGGTCGACGGGGTAGTCGACGTCCAGGGTCTGTCGTTTGGATCAGGCCGGCTGTGAGGTGCGGTGCTTTTCAGCCGAGCCGAGCGGGGTCTGGTGCGTGCAGCTGCAAGGCGGAGGAGGGAGTCGACGCGGAGCGTCGGCGACCGACGACAACGCCGCTGGGGGTCCCCCCACGCCTTTCGGGCAGTGGGGGAGGGCGTACCAGACCTCGCGACGCCGGGATGATCCACACGACAGGCCCTAGATGCGGCGGGTTCCAGCGGGCGAGGGGGCGCAGGCCCGCCAGGAGCGCGGCGGTGCCTCCGTCGAGTACGGCGCGGGTGCGGACTGAAACGTCGTCGCCCACGGCCGAACGGACATGCCGCCAGTAGGGGGGCCACGGGGCGTCGCCCGTAGCTTCTCGAGACCCGCCTCCAGGCACTCGCCAGTGACCGGGGGAGTCAGGGATGTACCCGGAGACCGGGATGACTGTGCGCAGGGTACGCATTCTGAAAGCGCAGGGCGGCGAGCGGGTGCCCGCAGTTACGCTCACCGCGTCATACTTCGGTGGAAAGGCCACGTAAGCCGCCAACCCCTGCGGTGTGCCGTCGAGTTCACGCTCGCCCGGCATGTGGTGCTGGTGCTGCTAGCCAAGGTGATCCTGCCTCCCCTGGCTCCGCCCCCGACCTCGGCGCCACCCTCGTCAACGCCGTCTGTTTCGCGGGCACTTGGATCGCCCTTGCGGCGTGTTCGGCGGAGGCCACTTCCGGAACTACCTGTTCTTCGGTGCCCCGTTGGACGACACCCTGTGGCAGATACTGTCCGGCGGCCTGTCCGGCTTCACCTGTGCTGGGCTGCGGTATGCGATCGGCTCGGTCTGGCCGATGGTCGCGGTCCACGCGATGGACGACTTCTTCCAGATCCGTTCGCCAGGTGCGGCACCGGACTGGTGGCAGGTGGGCGTGTACGTCGTCCACGCCGCGTACGGGGTGTGACTGCTGCGCCGCTACGGCACCGGCGGTGCCCTTCCGGCGCGGGTCGCGGGGGCGAGGGAATCGCGAGAATGAGGGCGAGCCGTTACGCCATCTGGGGGTGCCGGAGGCGAGCGCGCACGTCGTCGACGTCGATGCGCTGGAGGCGCGGGTGTCGCCGCGGTGACCCGAGGAGCCGGAGCATCCCTCGGGTCACGATTGCGGCAGGCGGCAAGGCCGACGTCCTGAAGTCAGGATGCCTGGCCTTGCCGCAACAGCGCGATCAGACCGGGCGGATGTTCTCCGCCTGCGGGCCCTTCTGACCCTGGGTGACGTCGAACTCGACCTTCTGGCCTTCCTGCAGTTCGCGGAAACCCTGGGCGGCGATGTTGGAGTAGTGGGCGAAGACGTCGGGGCCGCCGCCCTCCTGCTCGATGAAGCCGAAGCCCTTTTCGCTGTTGAACCACTTGACAGTGCCCTTGGCCATAACCGTCTCCTTCGAGGGAAACCGGGCCCGCACCCTGCGTGCCCGGGAGGTGATCGCCCTGGTCCGGAGAGGCGCTGACACGCAAGAACGCCCGTGATGGCGATCACGGGCGAACGGAACTTCGGAACCACGACTGCTGGATCACGACGCTACACCCGCGGAGTGGCCGCCGCTACCGCGAATGCGCCCGACTGGGGCACTCGGCCCTCCTTCGGACTCCCACATGGCGGGATGCTGCTGCTCCCCGGCGGCCCGAGGGTGCTGTCCGCAAGCCAATCGGATGGCACGGGGCCGCTGTTGAACTCGGCTGACACGCAGTCAGCGGTGGCTGTGCGGCCGTTGGCCTGAAAGGCAGCGTCTGCCTGCTGCTCGACGCGTTGACCCGGTTCGCTGCCCAGCCTTCGCCCTCCTCGCCCTGGGCCGTACGGGTGAGTACGGCGTCCGGGCAGGCGGTCGCGTGTCCTCGGTGATGGCCGACCGGTACTCGGTTCAGTCTCCATTGGGCCGGGCGAGACCGAGGTCGTAGGCGAGGATCACTGCCTGAATGCGGTCGCGGGCGCCGATCTTGGCCAGGACCCGGCCGACGTGGGTCTTGACCGTGGACTCGGACAGCACGAACCGGGCGGCGATCTCGCCGTTGGTCCAGCCCTTGCCGACGGCGACGAGGATCTCGCGCTCGCGGTCGGTGAGGGAGCTGAGCCGCGGATCCTCGGTGGAGTCGCTTCTGTGAGCGGGGACGTACCGGGCGTACTCGTCCAGGAGGCGGCGGGTGAGGGCGGGCGCGATGACCGCGTCGCCGACGGCAACGGCCCTGATGCCGGCCAGGAGCTCCTCGGGGCGTGCGTCCTTGAGGAGGAAACCGCTGGCGCCGGCGCGCAGGGCGGCATGGACGTACTCGTCGAGGTCGAAGGTGGTGAGCACCAGGACCCGCGAGCGGCCACCGGCGGCGACGATGCGGCGGGTGGCCTCGATGCCGTCCATGCCGGGCATCCGGACGTCCATCAGGATGACGTCCGGACGCAGTTCGGCGGCCTTGCGGACCGCCTCGGCGCCGTGGGCGGCCTCACCGACGACGTCGGTCTCGGCGACGGAGTTCAGGAGCAGATGGAAGCCGTAGCGCTGCAGCGGCTGGTCGTCCACGATGAGCACGGTGGTCATCGATCACCACTTCTGGGCGTGAGGTCGAGGACGGCCTCGACGCTCCAGCCTCCGCCCTCCGTCGGCCCCGCGCTGACGGAGCCCTGGTACAGGGCCGCACGTTCCCGCATGCCCACCAGGCCATGTCCTTCCTCGTTCGGCGGTCCGGGCCGTATGGCCGGGCCGGTGTCCTGGACCCTTATCCTCAGCCGGCTGCCCTCGGCGAGGATCGCCAGGCGCACCCGGGTGCCCGTGGCGGCGTGCTTCAGAGTGTTGGTGAGGGCTTCCTGGACGATGCGGTACACGGTCAGCTGTACCCCGCTGTCCAGGCCGTCCACGTCGCCGGATGTCCGGTAGACGACCTCCAGTCCGGCGGCACGTACCTTGGCGCAGACTGAACCGATGTCCGCGATGCCGGGCTGCGGGCTGAGTTCGGGCCCGGCGGCGGGACCGTCCGCGGCCTCGCGCAGCACGCCGAGCACGCGCCGCAGTTCGCCGAGGGCCTGTCGTCCGGTGTCGCCGATGAGGTGCAGGGCCTCCTTGCCGCGCTCGGGAGCCATGTCGGTGGCGTAGGCGCCGGCGTCGGCGAGCGTGATGATGACGGACAGGTTGTGGCCGACGATGTCGTGCATCTCGCGGGCCACGCGGGTCCGTTCGGTGGCCGTGGCCAGCCTGCTGCGCTGGTCGCGCTCGATCTCCAGCCGGGCTGCCCGGTCCCGCAGTCCGGCGAGCTGGGCCCGGCGGATCCGTACCATCAGGCCGAGCGCGAGAGCCGCGGTCGCCGTGCTCAGCAGGAAGAACAGGGCGTCCCAGACGGACACCGCCGGGGACACGCGTACGGCAACCAGCACCATGGCGCCTGCCATGGCCGCACAGGCCCACGGCAGATGGCGCAGCCGCCCGTGCAGGGTCAGGCTGTACAGGGCGATGAAGAGAGCTATGTCCGCGCGCAGCGGGACGTTCATGGACCACTGGAGGACGAACACCGCGGTGATGACGGCGAAGGCCGGGAGGGGTTTGCGGCGCCGCCACAGCAGGGGCAGTACCAGTCCGGCCTGCAGCGCCAGCATGCCCGCGACGGGCAGCTGGGTGAAGGCCAGCCGGAACCGGGGCGGACCGTCACCGTCACCCGGACCGTCGTGGAGCAGGTCGGGCAGGCAGAACAGCAGGAAGACCAGGGCCACGACCGCGGTGTCCAGGACCCACGGATGTGTCCGGTCGGCCTGCCGCAGCCGCTGGCCGCCCCGGGACAGACGGGCGACCAGCGGTCCCATCCCGCTGATGTCATCGATGGTCACGAGCGTCACCTGTTCATGGTGCAGGTGTCAGACGTCGGTGCGCGCGAGCCGGTAGGCCGCGCCGCCCAGTGCCAGTGCCGTCCAGCAGAGGAAGACCAGCAGCCCGGTGCCCGGCGACAGGGTGGTGGAGTCGTGGGTCAGGGCGAACATCGCCTGTCCCGCGTTGGACGGCAGGTAGGGGCTGATGTCGTCCTGCCAGGAGCTCGGGAGCAGGGAGATCAGTCCCGGGACGAGCATCAGGGAGGCCACCAGCACCGAGATCCCGCCGGCCACCGACCGCAGCAGGGCGCCCAGGGCGGTGCCGATCACGCCCACCAGGCCGAGGTAGAGCCCTGCGCCGAGCAGGCTGCGTACCACGCCCGCGTGCGAGAGGTCCATGGCGGCGGGCGTGCCCGAGACGATGCCGCTCCCGATCAGGAAGGCGACGAAGCCGCCCAGCGTCCCCACGGCCAGCGCGACCAGTCCGAACACGGCCGCCTTGGACCACAGCACCGGCAGTCTGCGCGGTACCGCCGCGAGCGTCGAGCGGATCATCCCGGTCGAGTATTCCCCCGCCGTGACCAGCACGCCGAGCACGCCCAGGGCCAGCTGGGCGAAGTTCGTACCGAAGAGGGACAGGCTGACGGCCGTGGCATCGGCGAAGTCCCGGTCCGTGTGTCCGGAGTTGATCCCCGACTTGTAGTGGCTCGCGGAGATCAGTCCGAAGGCCACCAGGAACAGCAGGCCGAGGCCGAGGGTGATCCACGTCGAGCGCAGGGACCACAGCTTGGCCCACTCGGAGGACAGGACACGGCGTCCGGTCACCCGGTAGACGGGGCGGGACGGGGCGGTCCGGGATTCCTCGGCCGTCGCGGTGAGGGTGCTCATGCGGGCCTCCCCAGGGGCTCGATCCCGGTCGTGGAGCCGTGGTATTCCACGGCATCCCTGGTCAGATCCATGAACGCCTCCTCCAGCGACACGGTTCGAGCACTCAATGCGAACAGCGCGATTCCGTGCTCGGCGGCTTTCAGCCCGATCTCCCGGGGGGTCAACCCGGTCACCTGCAGTTCCTCGGAGCCGATCTGGCCGGTGACGTCGACGCCCGGCCCGGCCAGCACGTCCCGCAGCCGCGCCGGGTTCTGCGTCGCCACGTTCACCGTGTGGCCGCCCGCCTCGCGGATCAGGTCCGCCACGGTCGTGTCGGCCAGCAACCGTCCGCGCCCGACGACGATCAGGTGGTCCGCAACCAGAGCCATCTCGCTCATGAGGTGGGACGACACGAACACCGTCCGCCCGTCCTCGGCGAGCGTCTTCAGGAGGTTGCGGATCCAGAGCACACCCTCCGGGTCCAGCCCGTTGACCGGCTCGTCCAGCATCACCGTCTGCGGGTCTCCCAGCAGCGCTGCCGCGATGCCCAGCCGCTGGCCCATCCCGAGGGAGAAGGCGCCGGCGCGCTTCTTCGCCACGCTGCCCAGACCCGCGAGGTCGATGACCTCGTCGACCCGGCGGCCCGGGATGCCGTGGGTCAGCGCGAGGGCCCTCAGGTGGTTGTACGCCGAGCGGCCCGGGTGGATCGACTTCGCCTCCAGGAGAGCGCCGACCTCTTGGAGCGGTGCCTGGTGCTGGGCGTAGTGGTGGCCGTTCACGGTGACGGAACCGCTCGTCGGGGCGTCGAGGCCGACGATCATGCGCATGGTCGTGGACTTCCCCGCTCCGTTGGGCCCCAGGAAGCCGGTCACCGTGCCCGGCTTCACGACGAAGTCCAGCCCGTCGACGGCCGTCTTCTCTCCGTACCTCTTGGTCAACTGGCGTGCGTCGATCATTCGCGTTTCTTTCTGTCGGTCTCCGGCGTCCGTGATCACCGACGCCACACCGGCAACGCTAAGTGCCGAATCGGTCGGATTTGGTGGTACCAGGAGGCTGAACCGCGCCGCACGTGTCGTACCGCGGTACTACGCGAAGACCTGCGGTGCCTTGCGTGCTCGCCGTCCATTCCCGCTCGCGACGGGCGCCAGGCAGCACGGGCGACGAGGTTGCGGCCGCCGACGTGGGCCGCGGCCTGCTCCGGTCTTCGTCTACAGTTCAGTAGACCGTCTACAGATCTGTAGTCACTTGGGTGGCGCGTACGCGTGCCCCCGCACACCCCTTAGGAGAGGGCCCGCGTCCATGACCGCACCCTTGTTCGCAGCAGCCCCACAGCTAGCGGTGAATGTCCTCAGTGCGCAGTCGCTTCTGGCGGCCTTCGGTGTGCTCGGGGTCGGCCTGGTGATGTTCGCCGAGACGGGCCTGCTGATCGGCTTCTTCCTGCCCGGCGACTCCCTGCTGTTCACAGCGGGACTGCTGTGCGCCAGGAGCGGTCGGCACGGCGTGCAGCTGTCCCTCGCTCCGCTACTGGTGGCCGCGGTCGTGGGCGCGCTTGCCGGGGCGCAGTGCGGCTATCTGCTCGGCCGGAAGGCAGGCGGGGCACTCCTCGCGCGCAGCCGCTCGGCCCGCCTGCACGAAGGGGCGCAGCGGGCCGAGGAGTTGCTGCAGCGGTATGGACACGCCAGGGCGATCGTGCTGGCCCGGTTCGTGCCGGTGGTGCGCACCGTGCTCAATCCGATGGCGGGGGCCCTGGGTGTTCCGCTGCGCACCTTCACCGTGTGGCAGATGGCCGGCGGGCTCGTCTGGAGCCTGGGGCTGACACTGGGCGGATACACGCTGGGCTCGTCCATCCCCGATGTGGACCGCTACCTGCTGCCCCTCGTCGCCGTGATCGTGGCCGTGTCACTGATTCCGCTCGCCACCGAGGTGCACCGCTCCCGCCGTGCGGCCAAGGCGAAGGAGGCAGGCGGATGACTCCCGCCTTCGACGGCTCCGCCCACACCGGCGTGGTGGATCTCGTTCACTGCTCGCCCGGCCGGTTCGGCGGCCTGGTACCGGCCTGGTCGGCCTGGTCGGCCTACGGTCCGGTGGTGTTCGCCGCGCCCAGGAGGGCGGCCTCGTGTCCGACGCGCCGGATGATCACGCGGGAGGCGTGCCCGGCGCCGGGTGACCGGTCGTTCCGCAGCGATCACACGGCCGTGGCCGCCTGCACGGTGGCTGACTTCAAGATCTGGGCCGGTCCGTGCTGTCCGCACCACATCGCGGCCGGAGTCGTGGTGGACGCCCTCGTCGCGGCGCTCGCGGTGCGCCGCCGTTTGAATACCCTGGCCCGGCGGATCACCAGCACTCGGCCGCGTCCGCCGGCACTGGCGTCATGAAACGCGGCGACCTCGGCGACCTGGCCGGCAGCGTCGGTCTGGGCGCCTGGACGGCGTTCGGCGTACTGACCATGACCGTGATCGGTGACGGGAAGCCGCTGTACGGCGACGCGGACCTGTTGTCCTGGTCCGTCGGCCACCGCCCTGCCGTGGCACTGGCGCTGGCTCGCGGCCTCACCGCCACCGGCACCGGTGTCATCCCGTACGTCCTCGTGGTGCTGGCGGGGATCATCGCCGGGCGCACTCCGCGTGGACGGGCCCTCGCCTCCGCCCTGTGCCTCGGCTGCCTCGGGGCGGGGCAGGCGGGGCGTTACGGCGTGATGGCGCTCGTCGCCCGGCCCCGCCCAGCCCACGCACACTGGGCCACGCACGCCTCGGGCTGGGCCTTTCCCTCCGGGCACTCCACCACGGCGGCACTCACCGCAGGACTCCTCGTCATCGCGGTGCACGTGCGCGCTCCACGCGGCAGGACCCTGCTCGCCCTCGTCTTCGGCTGCTGGGGCGCCCTGGTCGGGCTGACCCGCGTCTACCTCGGCGTGCACTGGTTCACCGATGTCGTCGGCGGCTGGTTGTTCGCGCTCGGCTGGCTCGGGATGTGCCTATGTGCCGCCGCCTGGCGGCTGCCCGAAGGGGCCATCACAGGTACGACGGGCACAGACCGGGAACCGACGGATGACCCTGGGCCACAGGATCCTGGTCGTCGAGGACGATCACGCCCTGCGTGACGTCCTGCTGCGCGGGGATACCACCGGCTCACCGACCGGCTGTCCGGGTTCTCCGCCGGGGGAGACGACCATCTGCCCGAACCCCTCCGTCCGTTACAGCGTCGGTGTGAACGGAACCCCGGTCGCCCCGCAGCGGCGAGCGGTCGGACTCGCGCGCCCTCGCGCGCCAGGTCCGAGCGCCGCCGGACGGCGTCTCCGCCGAGCAGTCGTCGCCTGCACTCCACCGGTAGGAGATACTGGGGGAGCACGACAGCGGACAACCAGGGGTGAGGGCGTGGACAGTTCGAGGGAGGCGGGCGGGCCGATGGCATCGCCGTCCCCCGTCGCGGGCGCCCTGCGCGTGCTCCCGCTGACGGACCGGCCGGGATGGCAGGCGGCAGGCGAGATCAGCCTGCTCACCCGCCCGGCTTGGGAACAGACGCTGCACCACCTTGCTCGGAGCGACGAAGAGGCGTGCCACTTGGAACTTTCCGCGGTCACCTTCGTCGATGTCGCCGGCGTGTCCGCCCTGGCGGTGACCGCCCAGGGCCTTCCCCAGGGGCGACGCATCGTGCTCGAGGAACCGCCTGCCACCCTGCGGCGCGTTCTTGACCTGTTCTGGCCGGACCTGCTCACTGTCGAGGTGATGGGACGATGATGGAGCCCAGCACCGAACCGTTCGTCCATCCCGCCTTGTTCTACCGAGGCGAGGAGGAGTACCTGCACGGCACCGTGCCGTTCGTCCGCGACGGCCTGAGGGCCGGGGAGCCTGTGGCGGTGGCAGTGCCCGGGCCGAACCTCGACATCCTCAAGTCGGCCCTGGGCGAGGACGTCGCCCACGTGACGCTCCTCGACATGACCGAGGCGGGGCGCAACCCCGGGAGGATCATCCCCAGGGTGCTGCGCGCCTTCGCGGACGCCCACCGTGAGAAGCGGGTTCGGATCATCGGTGAGCCGATCTGGGCCGGCCGCAGCGCCGTGGAGTACCCGGCGTGCGTCCAGCACGAGGCACTGATCAACCCGGCATTCCAGGGCCGGGACGTCACCATCCTGTGCCCCTACGACGTCGGCAGTCTCGACGAGCAGGTACTCACCGACGCGTACGCGACCCATCCCCTGGTCATCTCAGGTGGCAGGGAACAGTCCAGCACCGCCTACGCCCCCGAGTACGTGGTTGCACGCTACAACCAGCCTCTGGAACAGCCCGCGGCGGCCGAGGAACTCGTCTTCGACGCCGGCCAGCTGCCGAGAGCCCGGCAGTTCGCGGTCGAACAGGCCGCGCGACGCAGTCTTTCCGGGGTCCGTCTGGAGGACGTGGCCCTGATCGTGGCCGAGCTGACGACCAACAGCGTCGTGCACGGCGGGGGTTCCGGCACCCTGCGGATGTGGTCCGATGACGGCTATGTGGTGTGCGAGGTACGCGACCAGGGGTATCTGAACGATCCGCTCGCCGGCCGTCGCCCACCCGCACGGGACAGGCTCGGCGGCCGGGGCCTGCTGCTCGTGAACTCCCTCGCCGACCTGGTACGCGTCCACACCAGCCCCGACGGAACGGCCATCCGCTGCTACATCAGTTACAACTGATCCCCTCCGCACAGCACCAGGCGGTCCGTCAGCCAGGGTGAGGGTGGCTCCCGCAGGTGCACGTCTGCTCTCTGGGGGCGTCCGTCGGCGCTGGGCTTCGGGAGTAGCGCGGCTTGGCCGTGCAATGAGTGCGCGCCTCATGGTCAACCGGTGGTGCGTAGCGGCGGTGAGTCGGCAGCCTTCATCAGCCGTGTAGGGCGCTGGGGCAGCGGACTCCTCCTCCCGTCAGTTCCCGTTCGTCACTGTGACCCTGCGGCCACCAGCCTCGCGGTGATGGGTTCGAGCTCGGTGATCAGCTCGTCGAGTTCGGCGGGAGACAGGGCGTCGTACGGCGGGGCGGCGAGTTCATCGGTGAGGTCTTCGATGTGTTGCTTGGTCTCGCGGCCGGCGTCGGTGAACCGGCCGTGGGCGTCGACGAGCCCGCGTTCGCGCAAGCCGTCCATGACCGCGGTCAGCCGCTCTTTCGGCAGGTGATGGATGCGCCCGAACGACTCCGGCGGGTGAATGCCCATCTCCAGCGCGGAGAGCACGTGGGCCTCCGTGCCGCCGATGCGCGCACCGACGAGAGCGGCGACGTGCCCGTCACCGCGATGCTCGCGCAGCATGGTCGCGGAATGCCACAGCCGGGCGGCCGGGTCGCCCGGCACCGGAAGGGTACGCATCCCCGCGTACATCACCCGGCCTTCCATGGGCGCGTTCGTCGCTGCTTTGGTGGTGAGGTCGGCGGCGCGCACCAGGCCCGGGGAGTCGACCAGCTCCTCGCCGAGGATCCGCCGTAGGGAAGCCGCGCTGCCCCGCTCCCGCGCGGCGACGGACGCCTCGGGCGGGATGGTCTCCCACGCGCTCGGGATGTGCCGCGCGGCCTCTCCCTCGGCGAAGCTGTAGAAGGCCGCGTGCACCACTTGCGCCGGCACCCGTCCCAACGGCGCGGCGCGACTGGCGAAGTAGCCGTCCCAGTAGGTGCGGTGGCCGAGCGCGGCCAGCTCCTCGTTGCACTCGTCGGCGAAGAAGGTGACCAGACAGATCGGCTCCAGGAGCTCGAACATGCGACGGGCGGTGTGAGTCATGGCCCACATCATGCCTGCGGTCACGGCACGCCGTGGAGCACCGGCCTCGCCCTCACGACGCGCCCGTCGTCACACACGCCTGTGCTCCATGCGGCGACACGACGCATATGGCCGGCGTATCGAAAACCGCATACGGACCGGCAACACCGCGCTCCCTTCAATGGCGGACATGTCCTACAGCGAATCATCGCGTACAGCGGTCAAGACCGGGTCGTCCCGGAACGTCGATGCGAGGGCGGGGGACCGGTGAGCCGGACCACGCCTCACCGAGGGCGCAGGATCCCCGGCGGCAGGCTGACCGTCGAACTGATCAGCGCCGCCGAGCACTTGGCGTTCGTGCGGACGCAGCGGTCGGTCAGCTTCCTGCAGACCCCGGCGTGGGCCCGCGTCAAGACCGAGTGGCGCGGCGAGTCCCTCGGCTGGTACGACGGCAGACAGCTGGTCGGTGCCGGGCTCGTCCTGCACCGCCCGGTGCCGCGGCTCGAGCGCTACACCCTGGCCTATCTGCCCGAGGGCCCGGTCATCGACTGGTCCGGCGACATCGACGCGTGGCTCGACCCGCTGGCGGCCCGTCTCAGGGCTCGCGGCGCGTTCGCGATCCGGCTCGGCCCGCCGGTGCGCACGAACACCTGGAGCGCCGCTCAGGTCAAGGAGGGGATCGCCGACCCCGGCATCAAGCGGCTCACCGACCTGCCCGGGCAGCGGGACGACCCCGTCGGCGCCGCGGTGACCGGTCGGCTCAGGGACGCCGGCTGGCTGCCGCAGAGCCCGGAAGACGGCTTCGGGGTCGGGCATCCGCAGTTCAAGTACGAGATCCCGCTGGCCGGCAGGACGGAGGACGACCTGCTCAGGAGCATGAACCAGCTCTGGCGCCGCAACATCAAGAAGGCGGCCAAAGAGGGCGTCGAGGTCACGGTCGGCGAGGACCTGAAGGTGTTCCACGACCTCTACGTCCACACCGCCGAGCGCGACCACTTCACACCCCGGCCGCTGCGCTACTTCCAGACCATGTTCGAGGCGCTGACCGCGGAGGACCCTGAGCGGATCAGGCTCTATCTGGCCCGTCACCAGGGTGACGTGGTCGCCGCCACCATCCTGGTCCGAGTCGGCGCCCACGCGTGGTACGCCTACGGCGCCTCGTCGACCCGCAAGCGAGAGGTGCGCGGCTCCAACGCCTGCCAATGGGCGATGATCCGAGACTCGCTCGCGGCCGGCTGCGACGTCTACGACCTGCGCGGCATCACACCCACCCTCGACCCCGACGATCCGCACGCCGGGCTGATCCAGTTCAAGGTCGGCACCGGCGGCCAGGCGGTGAGGTACGCCGGCGAATGGGACCGGCCGCTGCGGCCGTTGGTCTACCGGGCGTTCGACCTGTACATCAAGCGGCGCGGGCGATGAGCCTGGATCTCCCCACCGCGGCAATCTCGTCCAGAACCGTGAGGAGGCCGTCGAACGCCCCGCGCCCCCGGCAGACCGTCGCTCCTCCCGCTCACCTCGCCGAACTACGCGAGCGCGGCGGCCACTTCGTCGAGACGCGCCCCGCGGGATGCCTTGACCAGTACCACATCGCCTGCGGCCAGCTGGGTGCGCAGCCAGGCGACGGCCGCGCCGTTGTCGGCCACCACCACCACCGCCCGCTCGCCCGCCCCCTCGGCGATCGACAGGGCGGCCCTGCCGACCGCGACCACCAGGTCGGCCCGCGAGGCGGCGTACTCCCCGACGGCACGGTGCTCGGCCCCGCTGTCGTCGCCGAGCTCGAGCATCTCGCCGAGGACGGCGATGCGGCGCCCGCCCTCGATCGCGGCCAGCGCGTCCAGGGCCGCGCGGGTCGAGTCGGGGTTGGCGTTGTAGGAGTCGTTGAGCAGCATCGCGCCGCCGGCGAGGCCGCGCAGCTCCATGCGCCACCGCGACAGCGCGGCAGTGGCCAGCCGCGCCGCTGCCATATCGAGCGGTACGCCGGCCACCAGCGCCGAGGCTGCGGCAGCCGACGCCTTGAACGCCTGGTGGGCGCCCACGTGCGGCAGCGCGACGGAAGCCGAGGTGTCGGCGGTCCGCAGCGTGAACGACGGTCGGCCGAGCCGGTCCAGAACTACGCCGAACGCCCGCACGTCGGCATGCTCCGCCCGGCCGAAGGTCAGCACCGGGCCCTCGGTGAGCGAGCGCATCGCTACCGCCCGGGGATCGTCGGCGTTGAGGACGGCGGTGCCACCCGGCGCCAGCCCCCGCACGAGTTCGCCCTTGGCCTCGGCGATGGCAGCGCGCGATCCGAACTCGCCGAGGTGGGCCCGGCCGACGTTGACGACGACGGCGATGTCGGGCGCGACCAGGCCGGTGAGTTGGGCGATGTCGCCCACATGTCGGGCCCCCATCTCGAGGACGAGGAACCGGGTCGTGGCATCGGCGCGCAGCATGGTGAGCGGCACACCGAGCTCGTTGTTGAACGAGCCGAACGTGGCGATCGTCGGTCCTGTGCTCGACAGCACGGCCGCCAGCAGGTCCTTGGTGCTGGTCTTGCCCTGCGAGCCGGTCACCCCGAACACGGTCAGCCCGTCGCGCAGCCGGCCTACGACGTGGGCGGCGAGCGCCTGCAACGCGGCCTGGGCGTCTTCGACGACGACGGTGGGCAGCGGCGTGGGCCGGGAGCCGAGTACGGCGACGGCACCGAACCGCCCTGCCTGCTCGGCGTAGTCGTGGCCGTCGACGCGCTCGCCGGCGAAGGCGACGAAGAGGCCGCCCCGTTCGGCTCGTCGGCTGTCGAGCACGGCCGGCGCGGTCACCATCATTGAACCGTCGCTGTCGCCGTCGCCGGAAATGGAGCCGCCGACGACCGTGGCGATCTCACCGACGCTGAGCGGGATCACGCCGAGGCCTCGCAGATCCGGGAGAGAGGGCAGGGGAAAAGCGGAATAGGATGGACGATCAAATGAGCCATGTGCTCGACGCTACCGGCCTGTTGCTTATCGTCGGCGTATCGAAAACCGCATACACCGCGGCAACACCCCGTCATCTTGGCTGTCGGCATGACCCACAGCGAATCAGCCCGAAAGGCGGCCGACAGCCCCCGATCTCCGGCGACTTCGTCCTCTTCGGCGGTCCCGGCAACGGGCATCACCGTCTACGGATGCGGGCAGGACGAGGCAACTCTGTTCCGGCAGAAGGCACTCCGCTTCGGTGTCACGACCACACTCACGGAGGCGGCGGTATCCGAAGCCAACACCGACCTTTCCGCAGGGAATCGGTGCATCAGCGTAGGCCACAAGGCTCGGATCCCCCCTTCCGTACTCCTCGCCCTCAGCCGAGTCGGAGTGATGTACATCTCCACGCGCAGCATCGGCTGCAACCACATCGACGTGGAATACGCGGCAAGCGTCGGCATCTCCGTCGAAAATGTCACCTACTCGCCCGACAGCGTGGCCGACTACACGCTGATGCTCATGTTGATGGCGGTACGGAACGCGAAATTTACGGTGCGCCGCTCCGACCGTCACGATTACCGGCTGAACGAGGTGCGCGGGAAAGAACTGCGCGACCTGACCGTCGGGGTCGTCGGAACGGGACGCATCGGCACGGCGGTCAGGGAAAGGCTGCGGGGTTTCGGCGGTCGAATACTCTCCTATGACCCTCGCCCAGGGACGTCTGGCGACTACGTCTCCCTCGATGACTTGCTACGGCTGAGCGACATCGTGTCACTCCACGCACCGCTCACCCCGGATACGCATCATCTCCTCGACCGCCGGCGGATCGAGCAGATGAAACGCGGCGCCTTCCTCGTCAATACCGGCCGCGGTCCCCTGATCGACACCGAAGCCCTCACCTCGGCACTGGAAGGCGGCCGGCTGGGCGGGGCGGCGCTGGATGTCATCGAAGGAGAAGAAGGAATCTTCTACACCGACTGCCGTAACAACCACATCAAAGGCAAAGCACTGCTACGGCTGCAGGAGATGCCGAACGTGCTCATCACTCCGCACACCGCGTACTACACGGAGCACGCCCTGATCGACATGGTCCAGAACTCGATCACCAACTGCCTGACATTCGAAAGAAGGAATCAGCGTGGCTAGGTTGAAGGTCGGCATCATCTTCGGTGGCTGCTCCGAGGAGCACTCTGTCTCCGTCAAGTCCGCGCGAGAGGTCGCGCGGCATCTCGACATCGAGACGTATGAGCCGTTCTACATCGGGATCACGCAGAGCGGTGACTGGAGGTTGTGCGACGGGCCTGACGCGGACTGGGAGAAGGGCGACCACCGCGCGGCCGTGCTGTCGCCGGACCGAAGCGTGCGCGGACTGCTCGTCCTGGACCAGGGGCGGTACGAGACGGTCCCCCTGGACGTCGTGCTGCCGGTGCTGCACGGCAGACTCGGAGAGGACGGCGCCATACAGGGTCTCCTCGAACTCTCCGGAATCCCCTACGTCGGCTGCGACATCCAGAGTTCCGCGCTGTGCATGGACAAGTCCCTCACCTACCTCGTCGCCGAGAACGTGGGAATCCGCACGCCGAATCACTGGACCCTCACAACGGGCGAAACCATCGACCCCGACCGGATCACCTGTCCGGCCTTCGTGAAGCCGGCCCGTTCGGGATCGTCCTTCGGCGTCACCAAGGTGTCGCGGAAAGAGGAGCTCATGGGTGCGGTGGAAACCGCCCGACGGTACGACGCGAAGGTGCTGATCGAAGAGGCCGTCGCCGGCAGCGAGATCGGGTGTGCCATCCTCGGGAACGAGAAGGACCTGATCGCCGGGCAGGTGGACCACATCGCGCTCTCCCACGGCTTCTTCAGGATCCATCAGGAGGTCCAGCCCGAGACCGGATCCGACAACTCCGTGGCGATCGTCCCCGCCGACATTCCGGAGGAGTCGCGCTCGCTCGTCGCCGAGAAGGCGAAGGCCGTCTACCGCGCCCTGGGGTGCAGGGGACTCTCGCGGGTGGACATGTTCCTCAAGGAGGACGGCGAAGTGGTCCTCAACGAGGTCAATACGTTCCCCGGTATGACCTCGTACAGCCGTTATCCGAGGATGATGGCGGCCGCGGATCTCCCCCTCACCGAGGTGATCCACCGTCTGGTGTCACTGGCACTGCCGGGGAAGCCCCGATGAACGAGAACTTCGCCTTCGTGGACGAGCTCGTCCCCGGGATACGCTGGGACGCCAAGTACGCCACCTGGGACAATTTCACCGGCAAACCGGTGGACGGTTACCTGGCGAATCGCATCGTCGGCACGAAGGTCCTGTGCGCCGCTCTGGAAAAGGCACGGGACAAGGCCGGATCCCTCGGCTTCGGCCTGCTGCTCTGGGACGGCTACCGTCCACAACGCGCCGTGGACTGCTTCGTACGCTGGTCGCGACAGGCGGAGGACGGCCGGACGAAGCCGCGGCATTATCCGCATATCGACCGCTCCGACATGTTCGAGTTGGGGTACGTGGCCACCATGTCGGGCCACAGCCGCGGCAGCACCGTCGATGTGACGTTGTATCACCTGGACACCGGAGAACTCGCCTCCATGGGCGGTGGTCACGACCTGATGGATGCCCGCTCCCACCACGGCGCGACGGTGATCGAGCAAGCCGAAGCACGAAACCGCGAACAGCTGCGCTTCCTCATGGAGGACTGCGGCTTCACGTCGTACGCCTACGAATGGTGGCATTACACACTGAAAGAAGAACCATATCCAGACACCTACTTCGACTTTCCCATCACGTAGAGCGCGGTCGGCCCCGGGACCGGAGGTCCCGGGGCACTGAACGCCGCTACTCGTCACACGAAGGCGCTCTGGCCCGTGATCGACTTGCCGACGATCAGGGTGTTCATCTCGCGGGTGCCCTCGAAGGAGTAGATCGCCTCCGCGTCGGCGAAGAAGCGGGCGATGTCGTGGTCCAGGAGGATGCCGTTGCCGCCGAAGATCTCCCGGCCCCAGGCCACGACCTCCCGCATCCGCGAGGTGACGAACGCCTTGGCCAGGGACGAGTGTTCGTCGCGGAAGATGCCAGCGTCCTGGAGGCGGGCGAGCTGGACCAGCATCCCCCAGGAGGCGGTGATGTTGCCGAGGCTCTTGACCAGGAGGTCCTGCACGAGCTGGAAGCCGCCGATGGGGCGGCCGAACTGCTGCCGCTCCCGGGCGTAGTCCAGGGCCAGTTCGTAGGCGCCCGTCATGACACCGAGCGCCTGCCAGGCCACCCCGGCGCGGGTCGCGCGCAGGATCTCGGCGACGTCGCGGAACGAGTTGATGTTCTGCAGGCGGTTCGCCTCCGGCACCCGCACGTCGGTCAGTGCGATCTCGGCGTTCTCGACGATGCGGAAGGCGAGCTTGTTCTCGATCTTCACCGGGTCGAAGCCGGGCATGCCCTTCTCGACGACGAAGCCCTTGACGTGGTGGTCGGCCTCGTCCCGCGCCCAGACCACGACGTGGTCGGCGAAGGTGGCGTTGCCGATCCACTTCTTGGCGCCGTTGAGGACCCAGGTGTCGCCCTCCCGCCGGGCAGTGGTGCGCATGCCGCCCGCGACGTCGGAGCCACCCAGCGGCTCGGTCATCGCGAACGCGCCGATCCTGTCCATCGCCGCCATGGCCGGCAGCCAGCGGTCGCGCTGCTCCTGGTTGCCGCCGGAGTGGACCGAGTACATGGCCAGGCCGTTGTGGACGCCGAAGAACGTGGACACCGAGGCGTCGGTGCGGGCCATCTCCATGGCCATCATGCCGCTGAGCAGGTTGCTCACGGCCGGACGGTGCTCGCCGTAGCCCTCGTAGGGCAGTCCGGCGAGGCCGCTCTCGCGGAACAGGCCGATGAGCTCCGTCGGGAACTCGCCCTTGGCCCAGTACTCGTTGACCAGCGGCTTGACCTGGTCACGCATGAGGTCGCGGGCCTTCAGCAGGAGCTTGTGCTCGTCGTCCGGCAGCAGCGACTCGTAGTGGTAGAAGTCGGCGGTCAGCCTGCCCTCGAGCGGTTCCATGGTGGTGGTCATCTCAGTTCTCCTCCTTGTCCGCGCTGTCCAGGGCTGCCAGGACAGCGAGTTGCCTGCGGTCGCGCGTCTCGGTGAGTTCCGAGTACGTGAAGGAGCCGTAGGCCTTTTCCACGGCTTCGACGAGCCGTTCCTGCTGGTCTTCGTCCGGCGACGGGGTACCGGCTCCCGCCCCCGTCTGCTGCATCGACTTGCCGATGTGCTCGACCAGGTGCCGGTAACCACCGGGCCCGCCCCCCAGGTGCGAGCCGAGGAACGGCCCGACCGTGGCCCAGCGCAGGCCAAGGGAGTTGGTCACCACCTTGTCGAGGTCCTCGGGGGTCACCACGCCCTGCTCGACGAGGTACACCGCCTCGCGGCCGAGCGCGTTCTGCAGGCGGTTGCCGACGAAGCCGGGGATCTCCTCGCGCTCGACGACCGGGGTGCGGCCGACCGAGGTGTAGAAGTCCAGCGCGGCCTGCACGGCGTCCTCGCCGGTGCGTTCGCCCGGCACGACCTCGACCAGCGGGACCAGGTGCGGCGGGTTGAAAGGGTGACCGATCAGCACGCGGGCGGCGTCCGCGTCCGCCAGCTCACCCGTGAACGCGGTCGACGGGATCGCCGACGAGGAGCTGAGCAGCAGCGCGTGGGCGGGTGCCTCACGGGCCAGGGTGGCGAACAGGCCCTGCTTGAACTCGACGCGCTCCGGGCCGTTCTCCTGTACGACGTCCGCGTCCCGGACCGCGTCGGTGACGTCGGCCGCGATGTGTACCCGATGGGCGAGGCCGGTCACGTCCAGGCCCCGGGCGGCCAGGTGCGGGGCGTACTGCTCCAGGGCCTCGCTGACGGCCTCGGCGAGGTCCCCGCGCGGGTCGCTCACCCGGACGGTCAGGCCGTAGGCGGCGAACAGCGCCGTCCAGGACAGGCCGATGGTTCCGGCGCCGATGACGGCGGCCGTACGGAAGGGGCGGGTCATGAGGAGGCGCCTCCCTTCAGGTAGTCGTGGACCGGCTCGACGCCGGACAGCGTCAGGTCGGTGAGGATGTGGCTGGCGGACACGACCTCCAGCACCGGCAGGTCGGCCAGCGGGGCGAGCACGTGCGCGAAGAGCTGGAGCCGGGCCGGGCCGGTCCAGGCCCCCTTGACGGTGAGGTCGGTGATACGGGTGCGGACCAGTTCCTGCACACGTGGCATGCCGTCGTAGCCGGGCACGGTCTTGAGCATGAACGTCGGCACGGAGATCTGCGCCTCGGCCTCGCGCCGGTCGAGCTCGTGGTGCTTGTAGCCCATGGTCGCGGTGGCGACCCGCAGCGAGCCGTGGTCCAGGGTGCCGACGACCGCGCCGGAGTCGACGTACAGCGAGGGGGAGCCCATGACCTTCGGGTAGGCGGCGACCTCGCGGCCGGAGGCGGTCGCAGGGAAGTTGTCGAGGTACATCGCGTGCAGGTACTCGCCCTGCTCGCCGTCGAAGCTGACGGGGATCGCCTGGCCGGCCTCCGTGTAGGGGCCGTAGCCGCTGACGTCGCCCATCTTCATGACCTCGAACCGGACCAAGGGCTCGTCGACGCGCAGCGGTTCGGGGACGACGGCCCGCAGGGTGCCGGGGTCGGTGCGGTAGACGATGTTGAGGTACTCGCGGTCGGTGAACCGCGGGACCATCGGCGCGAACGCCGGGCTGGTGAGCGGGGTGGTCAGGTGCTGTCGTACGTCTTCGGCCTTCATGTCCCTCACCGCCCCGTCCAGCGCGGCGAACGGCGCTCGGCGAAGGCGGTCATGCCCTCGCGTACGTCGTCCGAGGCCATCAGGGTCTTCATCTCCCCGCGCTGGAAGGCGAAGGCCTCGGCGTCGGGGGCACTGTCGGCGGCGCGGACGACGCGCTTGACCGCTGCCAGCGCGAGCGGGGCGTTGTCCGCGAGCCGTTCGGCCAGCCGGAGGGCCTCGGCGACGGCCTGGCCCTTGGCAGTGACCCGGTTGGCCAGTCCCAGGTCGCCGGCCCGGCGGCCGTCGACGGGCTCGCCGGTCAGCAGCAGCTCCATGGCCAGGTGGTGCGGGACGCGCTTGGGCAGCCGGATCACGCCGCCGCCCGCGGCGATCAGGCCGCGCTTGACCTCGGGCAGGCCGAACCGGGCGTCCTCGGCCGCGACGATCAGGTCGCAGGCCAGGGCCAGTTCGAAGCCGCCGCCCATGGCGAAGCCCTCCACGGCGGCGATCAGGGGCTTGCTCGGCTCGGCCTCGGTCAGGCCGCCGAATCCGCGCCCCTCGATCTCGGGGGACTCGCCGCGCAGTGCGGCCTTCAGGTCCATGCCTGCGCTGAACGTGCCGCCCTCGCCGGTCAGGACGCCGGCCCGCAGGGTCGGGTCGGCCTCCAACTCGTCGAGAGCAGCGGCGAGTTCGGTGGCGAGGGCCGCGTTGACCGCGTTGCGGGCCTCGGGGCGGTCGAGGGTGATGAGGAGAGCGGAGCCGATGCGTTCGGTGCGAACGACCGGAGTGACGGGGTTGTTCATGGGGGTGTTCTCCTGTCCGGTCAGCGGGCGGCGTCGAGTTCGGCGAGGACGTCCGCGGTGTCCTGGCCCGCGACCGGCGCCAGGCGGCGGATCGAGCCGGGGGTGGCGGAGAACCGCACCGGAATGCCGATGGTGCGGACGGTGCCCTCGGTCGGATGCTCGACGCTGTCCAGCAGATGGCCGTCGCGGACGTACGGGTCCTCGTGGGCGCGGTCCAGTTCCAGCACCGGGGCCATCGGGATGCTGTGCTTGGCGCACACCTCCGCCCACTCCTCGGTGGTCAGCGCCGGGGCGCAGGTCTCCAGGAGTGCGGCCAGGTCCTCGTGGTCGGCGCTGTCGATGGCGTCCCCGTTGACGCGCGGGTCCTCGGCGAGGTCGGGGCGTCCGGCGGCGGTGAGGAAGTCCCGGTAGTTCTGCGGGTTGTACGGCATGACGCAGGCCAGGCCGTCCTTGGTGCGCACCGCCTTGTGCCCCTTGAGCATCGACAGCGCGAACCCGGTGGGGCCCGTCTCGGGCACGTGGGTGTGGCCCGCGAGGTGCTCGACCAGGTTGAACGCGATCAGGGTGTCCGTCATGGGGATCTCGACGAGCTGGCCCCGGCCGGTCCGGCCCCGGTGCAGCAGGGCGGCGAGCACGCTGTACGCGATGGTCAGCGAGGAGACCTTGTCGCCGATGATGGTCGGAAGGTAGACGGGCTCGCCGAGCGCCCGGTCGGCGATGTCCACCAGGCCGGAGGCGGCCTGTACGGTCTCGTCGTACGCGGCGTTGCCGGCGCGGTCGGAGTCGCTGCGGAAGCCCTGGGCGTGCGCGTAGACGAGTCCGGGGTTGCGGGCGGCGATGTCGTCGTAGGACAGGCCCAGGCGGTGCAGGGCGCCGGGCCGCATGTTGGTGATCAGCACGTCCGCGGTGTCGATCAGCTCGAGGGCCCGCTCGCGGTCGGTGTCGTCCTTGAGGTTGAGGGACACGCTGCGCTTGTTGCGGTTGACGTTGAGGTTCAGCGGGGTCATGCCCGGCGTGGTGCGGTAGTGGCCGACGCGGACGGTGTCGGCGGGCGACTCGATCTTGATCACGTCGGCGCCGAGGTCCCCGAGGATCTGAGCGGCGTAGGGGCCCATCACCACGGTCGACAGGTCGATCACGCGGGTGCCCTCCAGGGGGCCGGTGACGGTGTTCGCGAGGTCCGTCATGACTTTCCTTCACTCCTTGCTTCGCGCTTTACGTGTATCTGGAAACTAAGTTACAGCGAGCGTCGCCGGAAAAGAAAGCCGAGGGAATGACCGAATGACGAAAGGCGGTATGACCGCAGTGGTCATACCGCAATCTGTGAAGGATTTTCGTTTGCCTAGAAGCGGAGCGGCTCGGCGAACACCTCGCGAGCCGCCGCCACGACTTCCTCCAGGTCGCCGCCCTGGCCCCGGTCCTTGCGCCAGATCAGACCCGTCTCCAGACGGGGCTGGAGATCGGAGAACGGAAGAACGGTGACATTGTCCAGATGGTAATTCTGAACGGGGCTTCTGGGATCCAGCATGGAAATGGAGAAGGCCAGTCCGCTGGACACGATCTCGGAAATTCCCTCGAAAGCGGCGCTGTTTATCTCGATGCGCTTCTTGATGCCGAGTTCGGACAGTTGCTGGTCGAGTCCGCGGAAATACGCGTTGGTCACGGCCGCCGGGGAGACGACGTAGGCGAGTTCGGCCAGTTCCGTCAGGGCGACGGACTCGCGCCCGTCGAACCGGTCCTTGGGGACGACCGCGCCGAGCCGTTCCGACATCACCGGCAGCAGCTCCAGCGCGGGGTCGCCGCCTGCCGGGAGGCGGGCCAGTGTCAGTGCGAGTCTGCCGTCGCAGACGGCGTCGACGAGGCGGTCGGTGCCGCCCGGCCAGCGCTTGATCTCGAACCGGTCGCGGACCCGTTCGGCCAGGGCGTCCATCCGCTCCCGCAGATCCGGATGGACGCCGCTGGGCACTCCCAGCAGCAGGGTGGCGCGCCGCGGCCGGGCCGTCTCGTCCAGCCGCCACTGGATGGAGTCGACCTGCGCGAGGACTCCGCGCGCGATCGGCAGCAGGGCGGTGCCGGCCTGAGTGAGTGTCACGTGGTGGGTGTCGCGGTCGAACAGCCGGTGTCCGAGTTCGCTTTCAAGATCCTTGATCCGTCTGCTCAGGGGGGAGGCCGCCATGTGCAGCTTGCGGGCCGCGGTGGAGAAGTTCAGTTCCTGGGCGACAGCGACGAAGTAACGCAGATGCAGGAGTTCCACGGTGCCACCGTAAAGGGCGGCCCTGGGGGCGTGATCAAGAACCTTGCCGGTGCAGTCCGCTATGGGTCGGTGGAACGCCGCGTAGCCGGCGTCCGGATGTTCGGCGTCTTGGGCTCGCGGTCCTGCCTGAGCTGCGGCGGAAGGCGGTGGGTTGACGCATGCCGATATGGGCATACGATGGCGACATGGCACGAGCGGCGACGACCTCGGACGCGTTCAACGCGATAGCCGAACCGCAGCGGCGGGAGATCCTGGTACTGCTGCGGGGCGGTGAGCGGCCGGTGAACGACCTGGCGCGGAGCCTGGGGATGACCCAGCCGCAGGCGTCCAAGCACCTGCGGGTCCTCCGCGAAGTCGGGCTCGTGCGGGTCCGCGGCGCGGGAAAACAGCGTCTGTACGGGCTGGACGCCCACGGGCTGCGGCCGGTGCACGAGTGGCTGGGCGGCTTCGAGCGGTTCTGGAGCGGCAGCTTCGACCGGCTGGACGAGTACGTGCAGGACCTGAAACAGGCAAGGCGAGAGGAGTCACCCGATGGCGACGACCAGTAGCGGCGGCGCGCCCGAAGAGGCGTCCCCGGAGCGAGAGATCGTGATGTCCCGGGTCATCAGCGCCCCGCAGGAGCTGGTGTTCGAAGCGTTCACGCAGGTCCGGCACCTGTCGCGGTGGTGGGGACCGGAAGGGTTCTCCACCACCACGCGGTCTTTCGAGTTCCGCGTCGGCGGGGCCTGGGACTTCGTGATGCACGGCCCGGACGGGACCGACTACCAGGAGTGGATCACCTGGCGGGAGATCGTCCCGTCGGAGCGGATCGCTCTGCTGCACGGCGAGTCCCGCGACGACCCCAACGCGTTCGAGTCGTACCTGGCCTTCGAACCGGCCGGCGACGAGACCCGGATCGTGATGCGCACGGTGTTCCCCACGAAGGAACTCCGCGACGAGGCGGTGGAGAAGTACCACGCGATCGAGGGCGGCGAGCAGACGCTGCGCAACCTGGCGGCCTACGTCGCCGAAGTCCTCCGGAACGACACGGGCCGGAACGGGACCACCCCGTAAGGGGAGGAGATCTGATGGCCGGCAAGGTGTTCTTCAGTGTGACGATGTCGCTCGACGGGTTCATGGCGCCCGAGGCCGTGCCGGCAGAGGACGCCTTCTCGCCCGGGACGCAGGACGACCCGCGCGTCAGACGCTGGGTGACGAAGTGGTCGGAGTTGCAGGCGTGGGCGTTCCCGCAGCGGTGGTTCCGGGAGAACCTCAAGCTCGGCGAGGGTGGTGAGGAAGGGCTCGACAACGACATCGCACGGGCGACGTACGAGCGCACCGGCGCGAGCGTCATGGGCAAGCGGATGTTCGACCTCGGCGAACCGGCTTGGCCGGAGACGGCGCCGTTCCACACCCCGGTGTTCGTCGTCACCCATTCCGAGCGTGACCCGTGGGAGCGGCCGGGAGGCACCACCTTCCACTTCGTCAACGACGGCATCCACAGCGCCCTCGCCCAGTCCCGCGAGGCCGCGGGCGACCGCGACGTGCGCATCGCCGGCGGCGCCGAGACGATCCAGGAGTACCTGGATGCCGGCCTGATCGACGAGTTCTCGATCACGCTCGCGCCGGTGCTGTTCGGCACCGGCATCCGCCTGTTCGACCGCGTGGACCCCGACCGTCTCGCCCTCGCCCAGACCCGCGCGGACGCCTCGGCCCGGGTGACCCACCTGACCTACACCGTCGGTAGACGCTAGCCCGCGTTCCCGCGGCGTGCGGTGTCGGCATGTCACCTCAGGGCGAGGTACCGGTCCGTGACCTGACTTTCCTCGTTCGGCGATCGCGCGGTCGGCGAACACGATGCCAGGGGCGGCGTCGCGGCCGGCCGCGGGCGCCCGCAACCTGCGGCATCTCGTCGTACAGGGGCAGGAGTTGAGTGGCGCCGTTTGCGGTAGTCGCCGGTCAGCGACACCGCGAGTGGGAGGGCCACGCCGTCGGCGAACGAGCGGCTCCCGCACACGGTCTGTTCCGGCCCCGACAGCCGTGACTCGGTCTGCTTCGGTCCCGGCTCGGCGCCAACGGCTGGATCAATGACCGGAGAGGATCGTTGCTCGGGGCGTGAGCGTGGTCTTCGGGATCGTTGATCGGCCGGTGGTGTTCGGCCGATCAGGTGCGGTCGTGGAGAGTGACCTGGTAGCCGTCGGGGTCGGCGAAGGTGAACGTCCGACCGAAAGGGCCGTCGATCGGTGCGGACACGATGGTGTGAGCGTCGGCGACGAGAGCGTCGTGAATGGCCTGGACGTCTGTGGCGTGGAGCCAGATCGCGGCACCGATGCCGGGCTGGGCAACGGATGCGAGATCGGTGCCGGGTACGACGTCGCGGAGTGCGAACGCGATCGGCTTCGTCTCGAAGACGACGGCGTGCGGGGGTCCGGCCTGCGAGCGGACCAGGCCGAGGTACTGCTCGTAGAACGCCTGTGACGCGTCGAGGTCGCGCGCCTGGAGCGAGATGAAGTCGGGGCCGGTGACGGGCATGGCGATGCTCCTTCTTTGCGTGTCAGTTTTCTGACACGGGTCAACCTATGTCAGAATCCTGACATGAATCAAGACGGTGTCGACCTGGAGACGTCACTGGGCTACCTGCTCAAAGAGGCGTCGAGTGTCCTCCGAGCGGCCATGGAGGAGGTGCTGCGGCCGCTCGGGATGAGCGTGACGCACTACTCCTGCCTCGAACTGCTGGCGCAACGACCGGGCTTGTCGAACTCCGAGCTCGCGCGGGGTGCGTTCGTGACACGGCAGTCGATGAACGTGCTGCTCCAGGCCCTGGAACGAGACGGCTACGTGACCAGGCCGGCGGAGGCGCCCGTCGGGAAGGCTCTTCCCACGCGGCTCACGCCTCGCGGCCGACGGAGCCTTGAGAAGGCGACCGTGGCGGTTCGATCCGTCGAGGTCAGAATGCTGGCCGGCATGACGGAGACCGAGCGGTCAGCCGCGTTCCGGATCCTGCAGAGCATGATCCGTTCCCTGCGCGAAGGCGACGACAGCGCATAGCTGCCGTCGACCTCAAGAACCGACAGACCCCCGACTTCCCGACTTCTACGGCGCGGTCAGAACCAGTGCAGGCAGTGCGGGGGGCGGTCGGCGCGGAAGAGGGCGTCGGCCAGGGCGGCCGCGTCCGGGTGGTGGGCCCGGATGTGTCCGGCACGCACGAGCGTGCTCGGGGCGGTGCCGCCGAGGTAGACCGAACCCAGGTCGCTCACGTCCAGGGACAGGTCGGGCTCCCGGTCTGTCGGGACGCAGTCGGCCTTGCCGTCCTGGACGGTCAGCAGGTAGCGGGCTTGCTCGCCGAGGAACGGGTCCTCGACGTCGAGGACGAGCTCGCCGTCCGTGAACCAGCCGCGCGCGGTCAGCGCACGCGGGACGTCCAGCAGCCGCACCCAGAGCCAGTCCATGTCGCCGCTCACCTCGCCGGCGCGGTAGTCCGCGAGCTGCCAGCGCAGCGGGTGCTGAGGCGGGACGTGCTTGAACACCACCTGGGAGACCAGGTCGTGGCCCAGCACGAACCGGGCCAGGGCCGTGAAGACGGCGTCGTCGCCGGTAATGGTCTCGTCGACGGTCAAGGTTCCGGAGTCGTCGATCGAATAGCTGGCGTACCCGTCCGGGACGCCGTCGGTGCCGCGGTGGACGGCGACGTAGCGCGGCGCCGGAGAGATCGGGGGCCGGCCCGCGCGCAGGGCCCACCAGCGGTGCGGCCGGGACAACGCGCCGGGCTGCGCGCGGCGATACCGGTCGTAGACGTCCTCCAGGATCGTGTCGCACTCGGCACGACGCAGCACCTCGACCGAGCCCTGGTCCGGGCGGGCCACCGGTGTGTCGGCTGCTCCGCGTGACCGGGGGAGCGCGAGGTCGGCTCGGTGGCGGGGCACCGTCAGCTGGGCCGTGTAGGTGGCCGGGCCATAGCCGAACCTGCCGTAGATCGTGGCTTGGGAGGCCAGCAGCACGGAGAGGAACTCCCCGCGACCGCGCAGGTCGGTGAGTTGATGCCGCATCATCGCTCTGAGCACGCCTCGGCGTCGGTGTGAGGGCAGGACGCCCACGGCGGTCACCCCGGGGGCCGGGACGAGGGTTTCACCGGGCAGAGTGAGCTCGAAGGAGTGCGTGGCGGCGGTGCCGACGGGGCGCCCTTCCGCTGTCAGGGCGAGCAGGCAGCGGTCCGTTTCGAGCGCCGACCACCACAGCCCGCCGCCCTCGACCGGGGTCTCCGGGAAGCGCCCGAACGCGGCATGGACGGTGTCGACGAAGACGTCGAGATCCTCGTCGGTCGTGGGACGTATCTCCATCGCTGCCGCTGCCTCCTCGGAATACCGGCACCACGGCTGGTGGCGCCTGGCCTCAGTGCAGCGTTGACCTGCGGCCCGGTCAAACGAATTTCGACTCGGCCTGCGGTCGCTCACAGCCTCCCGGGTGCCCGGGCGCGATGCCGACGCCCCTCACCGCCGCCGCCCTGACCCCGGCGCCATGCGGAATCCCGAGGCCTCCGAGCCTCCAAAGGCCAGGCCCTACCGTCCTCGTGCCTGCTCCAGGTTCGACCGATGGGGGCGGTTGAGCCAGTCCGCATGCGGCCCCAGACGCGCGTCGACCGGTTCCTCTCCTCGCCGGAGCGCGTCGATGTAGGCACGATCGGCGGCGAGTCGAGCCGCCACCTGGGGACCCTCGGCAACGGCGCCATGGCCGGGGACCACGACATCGACGTGCCTGGCGGCCTCATCCAGCCGGTCGAGTGCCCTCTCGTAGGCGCCCACCTGATCGTCTTGGCGAACGTCGAAGAGCGGGATCAGTACGTCGGAGAGCATGTCGCCGACGATCAGGACGCCACGGTCCGCGAGGAGGATCGCGGCATGGCCGACGGCGTGCGCCTGATGCTCGATGATCTCACCTGGCACGGGTGCGCCGGTGGTGGGCAGCGGGGTGAGGAGCGCGATGAGCTCGAGCGGGATGCCGGACGCGCTCTCCGCGGCCATCGCCTGCGCCCGCTCTCTGGCCTCACCGGCGACACGGGCCGCGGCGGGGGTGGCGTAGCGCGGCACGTCGCCGAGGCGGGGATGCCAGAGCAGGTGGTCCCAGTGGGGATGCGTACAGAACCCGGCGACCACCGGGATACCCAGTTGGTCCACCGCATCGGCGAGTTGGTCCAACTCGGAGCCATTGATACCGGGATCGATCACGATCAACCCCTCGTCCCCCCGCACCACGACGGAATTGCTCCAGACCCACTCGCTCTGCCGGACCCAGACTCCGTCGGCCACCTGATTCAGCTCGCCCATCTCTACTCCCAACAGTTGGTTACCGTGCTGAGACTGCGATCCGCAGCGAAACTCATCGCCGTCGGCGTGAGCTGATCGGATCTACGCTGTGACCTGCGGCCACCAGGGTGGGCAGGCCCATCGTCGAAGGAGATGCGGTGCTGGGGTTGCTGGGCTTCTACGACGAACTCGACGATCGCCCCGGCCGGCCCAACGGGTCCGTACGCGATGCCGTCCAGCGCATCGGCGAGCCGGACGAGGCGGATCTGGTGGCGTACCTGGATACCGGCCACGTCCTCCTCGACGTCATGGAAGGGGGACACGATGTCATCACCGGGAGCGCGCACCGACATTCCTTGGGCTGTTCGTCGCTGGTCACCGACGGTACCTGGCTCTGGCGCCAGGACTTCCCGCACTACGTCGAAACGCACCACGTCGTGTTGCCCGAGGCGTTCATCGAGCACGTACGTGGCCTGAACTATCAGATGCCGACCCTCATCACCGCGCAGTTCGCGCCCCACTACAACGAGACCATGCCCCTCGTCGGCTGGGCCGCGGCCGTCCCGTGGCGGTCGACTGCGGCGGCGCTCGAACCCGCACCGCGAGCAGTGACAAGCAAGGCCCAGTTCGACGCGGCGATGCCGGCCCAGGAACGAAACCGGCCACACGGCGGCTGGACCAAGCCCCGCAAGCCCAGGAGAGCGTGAGGCACCACCGGCGCAGGGAAGCTCGGTCGGCGAAGACCGAAACGTCAAATGCGGCGCGGTACGGCTCCGTCCTGCCGGCGGTAGAGGTCGCGCAGCAGGGAAATCTCGGCGCCGTGATGGATCAGCTCCCTGTTGACGTGCAGGACCCTGTTCTCCATGGGAAAACGCTCGGGACCCACCGGGGGCGGATTCTCCAGGTCAGCGTCCGAGAGCTCGCGAACCCCCGCGTTCCATCTCCCGTACATCTCATCGAGCTGTCTCAGCGCTTCGTCAGCGGTCCCGGCGTAGGGGAATGTCTCGGAGTCGACGTCCTGGCCGCCGAAGTACCATCCGACCCGATAGCCCAGGCACGAGACGATGATGTGCGCCAGCCGCCAGGCAATCGTGGTCACCGGCGCCGGTGTGGGCGCCGTGTCAGGGGACGCGGAGTCCATCCTCCATCCCCCCGAACCTTCCGACATCGGTGCGGCCGAGGTGCCGCGGGGGCGGATGCTCCAGCAGTCGCGCACCGGCTCCCAGAAGTACTCCTCATCGGTCAGACCGTCCAGCCGCGGCCGCAGATTCTTGCACCAATACCAGTCCAACTGCTCCGCGAGCCGCTCGCTTCTTGTCATTTCCGCACCCTATAGATCACGAGATCACGGGCGACCTGGCTGCGGGCTTCGCTGACGCCGTCGCCGGCCGCGAGAGTGCGAAGGCGGTCCGCCTGCCCCCATCGCGCCGCGGTGGTCATGCGGTGTGGGCGGTGTACGCCGTCCCGAGGCGCCGACCAGGTCCGCGACGCGCGCCGGATGGCCGCCGGCGAGGACGACGAGGCGGAAATCGGGCTGGGCAGGGCTATACACCGAGCGTGAGCCAGGCCGGCCTCGGACAGCTCGGCCGAGCCCGGGCCGCACGGCCGTCCGTGTTCCGCGGCCGCATCACCGGCGGCCGGTGTTCGGATGTGCTCCACCCGGAGGCCGGCTGTGCACGTCCGCGCGGTGAGAAGCGAAAGGTCCGGCGCAGGCGATGAGCAGGGCGACGTCGTCGTGGTCGTCGGGGTGTCTGAGATCGGCGAGCAGCCGGTCACAGGTTTCCTCCAGCGGGGATGCGGGGGTGTCGAGGAGATGGAGGAGGCTGTCCAGGCGTTCGTCGATCGAGTGGTGCCGCGTTTCGACCAGCCCGTCGGTGTAGAGAACAAGCCGGTCACCGGGGCCGAAGGCGAGGGTGGTCGTTTCGAACGGGACGCCGCCGACACCGAGCGGGGCGCCGGTGGGCAGGTCGAGGAGTTGCGGGTGCCCGCCCCTGGGCACGAGAGCCGGGGGCAGGTGGCCTGCGTTGGCGATGCTGCACTCCTGGCGGTGGGGATCGAAGACGGCGTAGACGCAGGTGGCGATGTACTGCTCCAGCCCGGCGGTGATCGAGTCGAGTTGCTCGAGAACCTGGGCGGGGCCGAGGTTGAGCCCGGCGAAGGCGGTGGTGGCGGTGCGCAGGCGTCCCATGGCGGCGGCGGCCTCGATGCCGCTGCCCATCACGTCGCCCACGGCCAGCGCCGTTCTGTCGCCGCTGAGCGGGAGGACGTCGTACCAGTCGCCGCCGATCTCGTAGGCGGCCTGCGCGGGCAGGTAGCGGGATGCGATCTGCAGACCGGGCAGGTCGGGCGGGGTGGTGGGGAGCAGGCTGCGCTGGAGGGTCTCCGCCGCGTTGCGCATGTGCTGGTGTGCGCGGGCGTTGTCGATGCACACCGCGGCGCGGGAGGCCAGTTCGGCGGCGATGGCGAGGTCGTCCTCGTCGAAGGGGCGCGGGTCCCGGGCGCGGGTCAGCCCCAGGAAGCCGAGGGTGGTGCCGCGGGCGGTGAGGGGCACAGCCAGGTAGGAGTGCACGCCGGCGCGGGCCAGCAGCACGGCCGCGTGCTCGTCGCGGGCGATGTGCGACAGGTCATGTCCGTCGGTGTGGGGGACCAGGATGGGCCGGCCGGTGCGCACGCATCGGGTGGCCAGGCGGTCGGGTTCGTACGTGGTGATGCGGCCGGGCGGGTCGGCGGCCCTCGCGGCGTCGGTGGGGTAGGCGGCCTTGACGGCGAGGGCGCGAAAGAGCGCGGGGCCGTCGTGGGTGGCGGGGCGGTGCTCGTCGAGGACGGAGTCGAGCACGTCGACGGCGGCCACGTCGGCGAACTCGGGGACGATGACGTCCGCCAGTTCCCGGGCCGTCTGGTCGGCATCCAGGGTGGTGCCGATCCGGGCGGCCCCGTCCGCGATCAGCGCCAGGCGACGCCGCGTCTCCGTGGCCTCCCGGGCCGAGCGGTAGCGGTCGGTGATGTCCACGACCAGCTCGGCCACCCCGAGAACACGGCCCCTGGTGTCCTCCAGCCGGTACACCGAGATCGCCCACGCGTGCTGCTCCGGGCCGGCGCGGGTGCGGCCCACGATGGGAGACCGGTCGAGCAGCGGCACCCCGGTGCGCAGGACCTGCCGCATCGCGACCTCGGCCTCCTCGAACTCCGCGCCGCTCATGACCGTGCGGTAGGGGCGGCCGAGGTGTTCTTCCTGGGGAATGCCATGGATGCGCTCGAGAGCGGGGTTGACGGCCACGTACGTGAGATCGGTGTCGAAGATCGCGATGCCGATGGGGGACTGGGACACCAGGCGGGTGGACAGCGCGAGCTCCCGCTCCATCTGGCGCAGCCTGGGTGAGTCGGTGCCGAGCCCCAGGGCGTAGAAGTCGCCGCGGTCGTCCAGGAGCCGCATGTTGCGCAGTTCCACCAGTCGCGTGCCGCCGTCCTTGCAGCGGATGGGGAACGTGCCGCCCCAGCTCTGTCCGCTCTCCATGACCTCGGCGAACTTCTTGATCACCCACTCCCACTGCTCCGCGTTGACCAGCAGCTGTGCGGCGTACTGTCCGAGCGCCTCCTGGGCTGTGTAGCCGTACAGCTCCTCGGCCTGCGGACTCCACAGAACGACCCGCCCCTCGGCATCCAGCAGCACCGCGGCCACGCTGAGGAGGTCCATCAACCCGCTGGGCTGCGGTGGCTCGTCCTCGGGACGGCGGGCGGCTGCCCGGCCGCGGTCCAGGGCAGACCGATCGGCTTCGTCCATCGCCGGCACTCCTTCCGCCGGCCGACGTACATGGAGTCCGTCGGCCTCGGAGAGCGCCTGCCAGCGTCTGCAGGCGCTGCGACTTCCATGGTCCCCCCGAGCACCCGACTACACACCCCCATGCGGGTGAGTGATCTCGGACGGTCCTCTGAAGCGGCGTGCGGCGGTCGGACCGTCCGGTAGGTCAGGTAGGCCGTCAGCCGCTTGCCGCCGGCCTGGCGAAGGTTGGCGGTGGTGCCCTGGACGTGATCATCTCCTGCATGATTCGAGCTCCTCTTCGGGCGGCGGCGAGGCACCGCGTGGTGTGAACCGCCGACAGGCCCGGCGCGCTGAGCAGACGGCAGGCGTTCGGGTCCCTCATCGTCCGCAGAGCGGGGGTGACCGGTCGGGTACGCGCGCGGTTCAAGGTCAGAGGGTTGCCGGGGTGCCGCCAAGTTTTCACGGCCGCCCGGTCGGTGGCATCGGTGGAGCGGTAGCCGGCCGCGGGCGGGTACCGGACGGGCGGGTCATGGACACTCTTGGATCTGTTGGAGACCCCCAGACCCCAGACCCCGAGACCCCCAGACCCCCAGACCCCGAGACCCCCAGACCCCGAGACCCCGAGACGCCGAGACCCCGAGACGCCGAGACCCCGAGATCTGAGACCGCGGAGACCGCGATCAGTGCGCGGCCGGTGCTGAGATCCGCAGGTCGGACCAGTACCTCGTTCGCGTCGAAACGCCAATGCGCGGAAAACCAAGCGGCAGTGCCGGGAACAGTCGGTCCCGTCGGCGAGGTTGCACCGACCGAGGGACCGGAACCGTACGGGTGGGGAACACGGAGAGCACGAGGCCGTCCGCCCCACCAGGATCCGGCCTCGGGATCGCGGTACAGCCTGCCGCGCACCTGGATCAAGACGTATGTCCGCAGGAGGACTGTTTTCATGACTGACCGGCCCTTGACGCTCATGGCAGTACACGCCCACCCCGACGACGAGGCCACGGGAACCGGAGGGGTCCTGGCGCGGTATGCGGCGGAGGGGATCCGCACGGTGCTCGTGACGTGTACCGACGGCGGCTGCGGTGACGGACCGGGGGGTGTCAAGCCGGGCGATCCCGGCCACGATCCGGCGGCGGTCGCGCTGATGCGTCGGCAAGAGCTCGAGGCGAGCTGTGAGGTGCTGAAGATCAGCGATCTGGAGATGCTGGACTATGCCGATTCCGGGATGATGGGCTGGCCGAGCAACGACGCCCCCGGATCCTTCTCGCAGACCCCCGTGGAGGAAGGCGCGGCCCGACTCGCGGAACTCATGCGGCACTACCGACCCGATGTGGTCGTCACCTACGACGAGAACGGCTTCTACGGCCACCCCGACCACATTCAGGCCCACCGCATCACGATGGCGGCGCTGGAGATGACCGGGCTGACGCCGAAGGTGTACTGGACCACGATGCCCCGCTCGATGATGCAGCGGTTCGGCGAGATCATGAGTGAGTTTCATGAGGACATGCCGGAGCAGGACCCTGCCGAGGCCGCCGCGCTGGCCGAGATCGGCCTCCCCGACGATGAGATCACCACGTGGGTGGACACCACCGCGTTCAGCGGCCAGAAGTTCGACGCGTTGGCCGCGCACGCCAGCCAGGGCGAGAACATCTTCTTCCTCAAGATGGGCAAGGAGAGGTTCGGTGAGTTGATGGGCCTGGAAACCTTCCTGCGTGTCCAGGACGCCACCGGCGCGGCCGTACCTGAGAACGATCTCTTCTCCGGACTGCGCTGACGGTTCCGACCGACCGGCCGGGAAAGCGCGTCGAGTGGCGGTTGCCTTCGGGTGACCGAGGGTCGCCGGCCTTTCCCGGTCCTTCGTACTTCGGCGTCACCACGGCGCGCGCTCGGGGTGCAAGCATGCCGGTCTCCGACGCGGCTCTCCGCCGTAACCGGCCAGGTACTCGTGGGCGCCGGGCGCAGCTCAGAGCCGCGTGGCCGTCCGGATCAGGCTCGCGAGGGCGAGCGAGCGGCTGTGGGCCGGCCAGGCGATGTGGGTGACGACGGGAGGCGCGTCTGTCAGGGGAACGGCGGTGTGCTCGGCCCAGAGCCAGGCGCGGGCGGAGTCGGGGAAGACGGCCACGGTGCGTCCGAGGGCGACGAGTTGGGCCAGTTGCGTCTGGTCGTGGATCTCGGGGCCCGGGCCGGGTGGGAACGTGCCGTTCCGGGACCAGCGGGCCAGCGGAAGACCGGGGATGCCGGTGACGTCGGCCAGCGTCAGACTCCTGTGTGCGGCGAGTGGATGCCCGGCCGGCAGGATCGCGATCTGCCCCTCGGTCATCAGTTCCTCGCTGTCGAACCCGGCGAGGGAGTTGAACGGCGCGTGCATGAGCGCCACATCGGCGCGGCCGTCGCGCAGCATCTCCCCCTGCTCGCACGTGCCGCTCGGCATCACCTCGATCTCGGCGGCGTCGGGTTCGGCGGCGTAGGCGTCGAGGAGCTTGTGCAGCAGCTCGTGCGATGCGCCGGCTTTGACCGCCAGCACCAGGCGGTTGCGGGGACCGTCGGGGCTGTCCGCGCCGCCGGCACGACGGGTGCGGCGGACGGCGGCGGTGGCCGCGTCGAGAGCCGCGCGGCCCTCGTGCAGCAGCATCTCCCCGGCGTCGGTGAGGGCGACGCCGCGACGGTCCCGCTCCAGCAGACGCACGCCAAGACGCCGTTCGAGCTGCTGGATCGCCCGGGACAGCGGTGGCTGTGCCATGCCGAGGCGCTCGGCGGCACGGCCGAAGTGCAGCTCCTCGGCCACGGCGACGAAGTACCTCAACTCGCGGGTCTCCAGAGCGTCCACAGCCACAGCGTACGTCTGTAATACCTCCCGGGTATCACAGGGCACCGGGCCGGTATTGGATGCGCCGCTTGCCCGCGGGCGAACATCGACGGCACGGGCAAGGCGAAGTCCACGCCGGTCGCCGACGCAGGCAGCCGCCTACGAAAGCGCCGCATCACGTGACACGCAGCCCTCCGCGATCTCGCCCAGCGAAAGACTGAAGACACAGCCATGAAGACGACGCCCTCCACGTCATTGCCCGGCGGCACCTGGACTCTGGGTGACCTGACCGTCTCCCGTTTCGGCTATGGCGCCATGCAGCTTGCCGGCCCCGGGGTCATGGGCCCGCCCGCCGATCACGACGGTGCGCTCGCCGTCCTGCGCGAGGCCGCCGATCTCGGGATCACCCACATCGACACGGCCGGCGCCTACGGACCACGCTTCACGAACCAGCTGATCCGTGAAGCGCTGCACCCCTATCCCGCATCGCTGTACGTGGTGACCAAGGTCGGCGCCGTTCGCGATCAGCAGGGCGGCTGGCCCCCTGCCCGGCAGCCCGCAGACCTGCGCCGCGCCGTCCACGAAAACCTGGAGGACCTAGGTCTCGACACACTCGACGTGGTCAACCTCCGGCTGGGCGACGCCCAGGGCCCCCGGCCCGGTTCACTCGCCGAGCCCTTCGATACCCTCGCCGAACTCCAGCGGCAGGGCCTGATCCGGCACCTCGGAGTGAGCAACGCGACCGCGGAACAGGTCGACGAGGCGCACCAGATCGCACCGATCGTCTGCGTGCAGAACATGTACAACCTGGCCTACCGCCAGGACGACGAACTGATCGACGACCTCGCAACCAAGAACATCGCCTACGTGCCGTTCTTCCCGCTGGGCGGCTTCACCCCGCTCCAGTCGACGGCGCTCTCCGAAGTGGCGGCGCGGCTGAACGCGACGCCTATGTCCGTCGCCCTGGCCTGGTTGCTGCGCCGGTCGCCGAACATCCTGCTCATCCCCGGCACCTCGTCCGTGGCACACCTGCGCGACAACGTAGCTGGGGCGGGACTGACGCTCTCCGCTGAGGTGCTGACCGAGTTGGACAAGATCGGAAGGTAGGGACTGCCCGGAGCGGCCGCCGACTGCTGGCACCCTACGTCTGCCCACCCCTCACGAGTCAGGGCCCCTCCGTCCGAGTACGCCCTGGCGCCGCCTCATCACTGCGGAGCGCGCCTTTCCGTGCGGTAGTCGTAGTACGCCCACGCCACCACCGCCACGCCGGCCGTGAGTCCGACCGCCACGATCCGTACGGCCCCGCTGGTCAGGACAGCCGCCAGACCGGTGAGTCCCGCCCCGCACAGCATGAGCACGCGGCTGACGAAGCGCTGCCGGGGTGGTTGGGGTTCCTCCCGGTCCTTGAGATCGTGCACGGCGTCCCGAGCCGGATGCGCGGAACCGCGCCGGACCCGGGCCCGGTAGGTCAGCCCATAGCTGATCAGCGCGTACAGCGCGAGGGCGCCAACGGTCCAGAGCCAGGCGTACGGGTCGTCACTCGATCCTCGTGCCAGATGCATGACGCCTGTCCTCCACAGTGGGCTTCACCGGTGAACGGAACTCAACTGCGGCTGTCACCAGGGCCGGTGGCGGCGTCGCGGCCGACGGGGCGGAAGCACGCCGTCACCGTCTTGCCGTGCCGTTGGCACCTCGTGCCCCACTCGTCGGCGAGCTTGCGCACGATGGACACCCCGCGGCCGGAGACCGCGCCCTGCTCCGGTTCGCGCTGCCGCGGCAGCGACGGATCCTCGTCGTGGACGCTCACCTGAAGGCAGTCGCCGTCCCAGGTGAGGACGAGGTGGGCGTCACTGTGGGCGTGGACGTGCGCATTGGTGATCAGCTCGGACACCGCCAGCACGATGGCGTCCACCGTGTCCGGTTCGGCAGCGGTCCAAGGCAGGGACTCAAGTCGCCTGCGTGTCCACTCCCGGCCGACGCGCACTCCTTCGGACATGGGGAACGAGTGTGCCCACCCCATCGCCTTCACCGCCACTGTCCGACTTCCTCTCCTTCGCCCACCAACCGTCGCGTGCACGCACCGGGTACCCGGCCCCCGGCTCAACAGGCATGAGGACACCTTTCCTTGCGGACGCGGTCGACATCAGGGGCCAGGAGACCCCGGGTGCCAGGACGCCCACAGCTCATCCCGCGCAAGCCACTCCACGACCCCCACCACGCCAAGTCATAGACCACCCCACATGACATGACCCGTTAGCCCACGAGGGGTATCTCCCGGCCGCGACTCAGGCGGTCACCGATCGGGGTACCGCAGTCTGCCCCTGGCGCCACAGTGGTGGCCCGTGCCGCAGCCCAAGGAGAGGTTCATGCCCCGACTCCCGTACCTGGCCGGTATCGCCGCGACCGCCGTCGCCCTCGGCGTGCTCGTATCGGCTCCGGCATCCGGTGACGAGCCGATCGTGTCGCACCCGCGTGTGGTCGCCCACTTCGACTTCGCCGCAGGGGAGACACCCGAGAACATCGCGGTCGAACCCGACGGCTCCGCCGACCTGACCTTCGCTTTCGCCCGTCAGGTCGCCAACGTCACCCGGCACGGAGACATCCGCAGACGCGTCACCCTGCCCGCCGTGGCGAACCCGAACACCCCCATCGTCCACGACGCCCTCGTTCTCGGCATCGCCCGCGCCCACGACGGCACCCTCTACGTCAACTACGCCAGCGGCACCAGCAAGACCGGCATCTGGCGCATCGCACCCGACGGCAGCAAGCCCCGGCAGATCGCGAAGCTCCCGGCGAACGGGCTGCCCAACGGCCTCGCCCTGGACGAGCACCGGGGCCTGCTCTACGCGGCCGACTCCGTACGGGGAGTCGTCTGGCGCGTGCCGATGGCAGGAGGGGAGCGCACCGCGTGGGCCACGGCAGCCGCTCTCGCACCGGTCCCGTCCGGAACAGGCTTCGGCGTCAACGGCATCAAGGTCCACGACGGCGCCGTCTGGGTGTCCAACACCGACCGCGGGACGCTGCTGCGCATCCCTCTACGCCGAAACGGCTCCGCAGGCACGGTCGAGATCCGGGCGACAGGGCTCGGCGGTATCGACGACTTCGCGTTCACCTCACGTCACGCGGACACCGTTCTCGCCGCAGTGAACAGCGCCAACCAGGTCGTGATGGTGGGTCCGGACGGCTCCCACTCCGTCGTCCTCACCGAGCAGGACGGGCTCTCGAACCCGACCTCCGTGGCCGTACGGGACCGGACGGTGTACGTCCCCAGCGCCTCGTACTTCGCCACCGAGCCGGACCCGAATCTGCTGCTGGCCCACCTCGACCGGGGATAGCGTCTCCCGGGCGTGGGCCTTCCGAGCGAGAGCCCGAGCTTGAACTTCCGTGCCTTTCATCGGAGTTCGAGCTCGGGTGTACCGTCCCGTGGTGCTGCCTTTCAGGGCCTCGCACCTGTCCTGCCGGCGGGCGGGATCTATGCTGTCGGCCTGCGGTCCCCGCTTGTTCGTCCATCTGCACACACGATGACCAACGGTGGCCGCTTCGCTGGGGACGGGCAGGGGGGCAAATCATGTGGTCGACCACTCCACGACCGGTGCTGCGGCGTTTCGTCGGTGCCGTCGGGGTCAGCCTTGCTCTGGCCGCGACCTCAGGATGCACGGTTCCCGTGGATGCCGTCGCCGGTATCTCCGTGACCCGCGACGGCCGTCTGGTCGGCGTCATGATGGTCTGCGGACACAAGATCGATGGCGCCACCCTCTACGTGGACGGTGCCGACGTCGACAAGGAGGTGACGGTCGGTTCATGGACTGCTGACCGTTCTCTCACGTCGGGTCCGGCCACCTGGAACTTCGATGGCCCTGCGGTCGGCTGGAAGACGACCAGGTCTCTCGCTCCGCTCACCGCCAAGACCACCTACACGCTCTACGGCTGGACCAAGGACGACTCGTGGTCGTCGAGCAGCGTCTCCTTCACCCTGGCCGACCGGGACCGGCTGACCCCCGGGAAGGTCCGCTACGACAGCTTCTCGGACGACGGCGACGAATCCGCCATCACCGTCTCCATGCCGGAGTTCAAGGACAAGGCCTGCCGGAACTTGTAACAGCAGGGCGCCCTCGGCTGGGCCGAGGCATCTCACAGCCGAACGCGCGTGGCCAAGCTCGCGTCGGACGGGACGCTGGAGGGGGCGCGCAACGGCTCGTGCGCAACGGCTACCCGTACGCACTCGTCGAGGGGGAACTCCGGCCGCAGCATCCGGGTCGCCGGCCCGGGAGGGGGGCGTCGTGTAGATCCAGCGCATCGACCGGGGACCGACCCTCGCTTCCGCGTTCCGCGGACCGCCCGAAGCTCGGTGGCTGTGATCAGCGCGCCGCTGGTCCTGATGTTCCCTGCAAACGTGTACGCCGGGGCGGCGAAGTGCCCTGGTGGGACCGGCTCGGCCCCCGGGCTGCCATGCAGTGTGTCTTCCTCGCAGCCATTGTCGCCGTGCTGGTCGGCGGGGGCCGGGCGGTTGCTGGGACGTCTGCCGAGCCTGTGCTCGCAGCTTGGTGGCCTGCGCATGTCGAGAACGTTCCCTCGGCTCCGTCCCAGGGGCATCAGCGGCCATCACCGGCCGCACGAGGAAGAAGGAGAACCGGCATGGCGATTCAGCGGATGGACAACGTGGGCATCGTCGTCGACGACATGGATGCCGCCATCGCGTTCTTCGTGGAGCTCGGTATGGAGCTGGAGGGCAGGGCGCAGGTCGAGGGACTCGTCGCCGACCAGTGCACCGGACTCGACGGCGTCCGCTGTGACATCGCGATGGTCCGGACGCCGGACGGTCACGGCAGGCTCGAGCTGGCGAAGTACCGCAGCCCCGCGGCGATGAGCGCCGGGCCGCGCAACCGGCCGCACAACATTCTCGGCACGCACCGCGTCATGTTCGCCGTCGACGACATCGAGGACACCGTTGCCCGCCTGCGCCCCCACGGCGCCGAACTCGTAGGGGAGATCGCCCGGTTCGAGGACAGCTATCTGCTCTGCTACGTCCGCGGCCCGGAGGGCATCATCGTCGGACTGGCCGAGCAACTGCGGTGACGGGGAGTAACGCACCAGGCAGGCGAAAGAGCGGCGCGCCACCGCTGCGCGTGATTGGCAGCGACGAGGCGATTGGAGCACGCGACTTTCCTGAGGGGCAGGTCTCGCGTCTGAACTACGGAGGCCCTGCGGTCCTGCGGGACACGGCCCGGCATTCGGCTCCGTTGGGTCCTTGGATCATGCGGTCCGGTGGCACAGTGGCTGTATGTGCGGCCGATACGTCTCCACCCGCAGTCCCGAGGATCTCGTCCAGCTCTTCCAGGTCACCGACTGGCGTCCCGAGGAGACGCTCGCGCCGAACTGGAACGTCGCGCCGACCGACGAGGTGTGGGCCGTCCTTGAGCGTCCCGCGCGCGGAGATGACGACGCCGCCGCGTCGACGGGTAGGCAACTGCGGCCGCTGCGCTGGGGTTTGGTTCCGTCATGGGCGAAGGACGTGAAGGTCGGAGCCCGGATGATCAACGCGCGGGTGGAGACGGTGCACGAGAAGCCCGCCTACCGCCGCGCGTTCGCCAAGCGCCGCTGCCTGTTGCCGGCCGACGGCTTCTACGAGTGGCAGCAGATCAAGGATCAGGACACGGGTAAGGCCCGCAAGCAGCCGTACTTCATCCACCCCGAGAACGAGCAGGTGATGGCGCTCGCCGGGCTGTACGAGTACTGGCGCGATCCAGCGGTCAGGCAGGACGACGACCCCGCTGCCTGGCTGATGACCTGCACGATCATCACCACGGAGGCCACCGACGCTGCCGGCCACGTACACCCACGCATGCCGCTGGCGCTCACCCCGGATCACTATGACGCGTGGCTCGACCCCCACCACCAGCACCCCGACGAGCTGCGCGCGCTGCTGACCCAGCCCGCCGACGGCCACCTGGATGCCCGGCCTGTCTCCACAGCGGTCAACAACGTCCGCAACAACGGCCCTCAACTCCTTGAGAACTCCGCACCGTAGATCGCTCAAGCGACGGGTCGAGGCACCGGCGGTGCGATCTCAGGACCTTGGTCATTGCTGTCAGGCCCACGGGCGTAGGACGTGAGGCGATCGGCGAGCGCGCTGACGAGGTCGCGCAGCTCGTCGGGGCGCTCGATGACGAATGGCCGGTCGAGTGCGGCGAGTACCGGAGGCAACCAGTCGAGCCGCTCCGCACGCAGCTCGACACGCAACCAGCGTTCGGTCGACGGATCCGGGCCTGCCACGGGCTCGTGCTCCTCCAGGCTCGCGACAGTCGCGGGCAGGTGGGCGCGGATCTGCCCGACCGTGCCATGGATCCGCAAGGTGATTTCATGCCGGTACTCCGCCGTGGCGAACGCCGACAACACGCGCTCTGCCGGACCGGGGCCCACGGGCGGTTCGAATGATCCGGGCAGCGTCCGCGCGTCCGTGATGCGCTCGAGCCGGAAGGTACGGTCCTCGCTGATCTGGGCGTCTTTGCCCGTGACGTACCACCGGCCCGCATGGGCGACGATCCCGTACGCGTGCAGGGTGCGTTCGCTGCGACGTCCGCCGCGGTCGGTGTAGCGGATCGATACCGGTCGATGGTGTCGCACCGCATCGGCGATGGTGAGCAGGACCCCGGTGTCCGGGGGATCCGGGGTGTCCGACTGGCCGGGCTGATCCGTGAATGCGAGAGCGTCCAGGAGTGTGTCGAGCCGACGGGCGATGTGCTTGGGCAGCACGCGTCGGATCTTGGCGGACGCCGTCTCGCGCGCTGTCTGCTCCGTCGTCGTCAGACCTGCTCGGCGGCCCGCCTCCAGGCCGAGCAGCACGGCCAGCGCCTCGTCGTCGCTGAGCATGAGAGGAGGCAGGCGGTACCCGGGGCCGAGCCGGTACCCGCCGTATCGGCCGCGCACCGATTCCACAGGCACGTCCAGGTCGATCAGCTGGTTCACGTACCGCCGCACAGTGCGCCCTTCGACGCCGAGCCGGTCGGCGAGTTCGGCCACGGTCCGGGTGCCTCCCGACTGCAGCAACTCCAGAAGGGTCAGCACGCGGGCGGTTGGTCGGGGCACGTTCGCAGCCTACGCGAATACAGGACCGATTCTGTCCACTATTTCTCCTAACCTGCGAGGTGCACGCATTCAGCACAGCCAAGGAGATTCCGATGGACTTCGTCTCGATCCGCATCATCACCGGCGACGTGGCGCGCCTCGTCGAGTTCTATGAGCGAGCCACGGGGGCGCGGGCGACGTGGGCCACCGAGGACTTCGCCGAACTCAGGACCGTCGGCGCCACCCTCGCGATCGCCGGCACCCGCACCGTCCCGCTGTTCGCCCCGGGCTCTGCTCGCCCGGCGGACAACCACAGCGTGATCACCGAGTTCCTTGTCGACGACGTGGACCGCGTTCACGAGAGGCTGACCGGCTTCGTCACCGACTTCGTCACCAAGCCCACCACCATGCCCTGGGGCAACCGGTCGCTGCTGTTCCGCGACCCCGACGGCAACCTCGTCAACTTCTTCACCCCTGTCACTCCAGCGGCGATCGAAAAGTTCGCACGCTGACGCCGGACGGCTGATCGGCACGTCTCTGCGGGGGCGCGGTGGCCAACCCGGCGAGGCTCGCCCTGTTCGTCGGTTGTGGAAGAGCCAGAAGCTCCCCATGCCGCCGACTGTCAGCTCGCCAGTTGCGCGGCGAACTGCGTCTCGAGGGCCGGGTACAGCAGGGCCAGGTCGTCGTGCAGCGTGGACTTCACGTTTGCGACTGATCTCATCGACGACGGCCTCGGACCGACCTGCCTCCAGCGCGTCCAGGGCGCTGCGGGCCACGTCGGTCGGCGGGGTCTTGACGACGTCGAAGCCGGCCTGCGCCGCCCGCTCGGATCGGCCGATCTCGGGGCCGGTGGCGGACCAGCAACTTCCCGCGTGATGGTCGAGATGCGCGACGGGGAGGTATGCGTGCACGAGTTGTCAGATGTCGCAGTCACCTGTCATCGCACCCAGGCTCCCGGTTTGCTCTTGTGGGCCATGACCGGGGACGGCGACGATGAGGTCGTAGCCAGGTCTCCCATCTATGTGCTGTGCGGAAATGACAGGAGTGAGCGGCTCGCGGAGCAGTTGGACTGGTATTGGTGCAAGAATCTGCGGCCGCGGCTGGACGGGCTTTCCGATGAGGAGTACTTCTGGGAGCCGGTGCGCGGCTGCTGGAGTATCCGGCCGCGCGGCACGTCGGCCGCACCGATGTCGGAAGGTTCGGGGGAATGGACGATGGACTCCGCGTCCCCTGACACGGTGCCGGAGCCGGCGCCGGTGACCACGATCGCCTGGCGGCTGGCGCACATCATCGTCTCGTGCCTGGGCTATCGGGTCGGATGGTATTTCGGCGGTCAGGACGTCGACTCCCGGACGTTCGCCTACGCGGGGACCGCTGACGAGGCGCTGAGACAGCTCGATGAGATGCAGGGGAGATGGAACGCGGGGGTTCGCGAGCTCTCGGACGCTGACCTGGAGAATCCGCCCCCGGTGGGTCCCGAGCGTTTTCCCATGGAGAACAGGGTCCTGCACGTCAACAGGGAGCTGATCCATCACGGCGCCGAGATTTCCCTGCTGCGCGACCTCTACCGCTGGCAGGCCGGAGCCGTACCCCGCTGAACCCACCTGCCGCCGGGCCGCTATCGGAGGAGTGTTTCGCTGATCAGCACGCGGTCGGGAGGGCGGGATCGGGCAGCGCCCATTCGTGAGATCGGCGAGCGCGTCCGCTGTGTCGTGTTCGACGTTCACCGCTGTTGGTCGGCACCTACCGCCTTCGAGGGAGGTACGTCGTCGTGGTCCGCGGAGTTCCGCGGCTCTCCGCGTGAGCGGCGGGTGGGGGTGGGGGTGGTGAGGACGGCGAGGCAGGCGATGACGAGTGCGATGCCGATCCAGCCCAGGGCGGGGAGGCGTTCGCCGACGACCAGGACGGCGAGGACGGCCGCGACGGCGGGTTCCAGGAGGGACAGGGTGGTGGCGGTGCTGGCGGGTACGTGGGCGAGGCCCCAACCGAAGAGGACGTAGCCGACGAACATGGGGACCAGCGCCATGTAGATGCCGACGGAGGTGTTGGTCCAGGAGGTGAGGAGTGGTGCACCTGTGACGAGGAGGACGGGTGAGAGGAACAACCCGCCGAGTCCGAAGACGGCGCCCATCGCCGCCCGGGAGGGGATCTCGCGCGTGATGATGCGGTGCGCGGCCCAGGAGTAGAGGGCGTACGTTGCGGCGGCGACCAGTCCGAGACCGATGCCGAGCAGCGTGCCGTCCATGGAGCTGTGGCCCCTGCCATCGGTGGAGTGGGCGGCTTCGGCGACGCACAGCAGGGCGGTTCCGAGCAGGCCGAGGGCGGCCGCGAGCATCCAGCGACGTGTGAGCCGGCGCCCCTCCGTGACGCGCTCGATCAGGGCCGAGGCGAGTGGGGCGGTGCCGATCGACACGACGGTGCCTACGGCGACTCCAGCCAGGTGCATGGAGCTGTAGAACGCCGGCGGGTAGACCGCCACGGAGACAGCGCCCAGCAGGACCGTGCCGCGCTGATTGCGCAGCGGAGATGCGTGACGGCGGATCTGCGGGGCGGCGATCAGGGCCTGGAGCAGTCCACCGAGGCCCATGGCGACGGCCCCGATCGCGAGCGGGCCCACGTCCGGGGCGAAGGTGGCTGCTGTACCGGTCGTCCCCCAGAGCATGGAGGCAGCCAGCACGCACAGGGCTCCCGTTGTCGTGGACCGGCTGCGGTCGATGCCCGTCACAGGCGGTCCAGCAGAGCCAGGGCCATCGAGCGGGCGTGCTGGACACGCTCTCCGTTGCCTTCCAGCCCCGCCCGGGCCATCGCGCCCTCCAACAGGAAGGAGAGGTGCTCGGCCGTCGCGCGGGCCTCGTCGGGCCGGTCAGGCAGCAGCTGCTCCAGGTGGCCCTCGATCAGGCGCTCGACCTGCTCCTTGTGCGCGCGGACCACGGCCCGGCCTTCGTCCCCGGCCGGGAGCTCGGCGGCGGCGTTGAGCAGCCCGCAGCCGCGGAAGCCGCGCTCGTACGCGAACGACGCGTGATCGGCGTACGCGTCGAAGACCGCCAGCACGCCCTCCCGCGGACCGGCGGCGCGCTCCAGGCGTGTCCGGTACAGACCCAGCCACTCCTCGTGCCGGGCATCCAGGTAGGACCGGACCAGGTCGGCCTTGGAGGAGAAGTTGTTGTACAGGCTCATCTTCGCCACGCCGGCCTCGGCCGTGATCGTGTCGATACCGGTCGCCGCCACGCCGTCGGCGTAGAAGCGCCGGGCCGCCGCCTCAAGGAGCCGCTCCCGGGCCGGCCGCCGCCGCCCACTCCCCGCCGTGCTCACGTCGGTGTCGCCCATCACATTCCAAACTAGGTAGGTAGGTCTACCTAGATTAGGCGACGAGTCGAGATCGCGGAAGTTGGAGCAGCCGGTCCGTGCGGCAACGCTCCGGGTGCTGCGCGGCGAAGAGCAGGTTGTGGGCGGGTCTGAACGCCAGGGTCGGCGATCGCGAGCGGGTCCGGGCCGTGTTCAGGGCCGGGACCCGCTCGCGCAGCAGGTGCTGACGTGCGTCACAGGGTGGCGGTCGTCGCCTCTCCGGAGGCACTGCCCGTGAGCCACTGGTCCCATTCCAGGTTGAAGTCGGCATAGCCGTTGTCGGCCGGGGCCTTGCCGCGGGGTGAGCCGGTGATGGTGATGGGGTCGCCCTGCTTGACCTGACCGTAGAACCACTTGGCGTCCGACAGGGACAGGTGGACGCAGCCGTGCGAGCCGCGTGCGCTGCCGCTGCCCGGGTTCGGGTCGCCGGTCGAGTAGTGGACGTAGGTGCCGGACTGGGTGAGGTGGATGTCCCAGGGCAGTGTGAGGTCGTAGTAGTTGGGACTGCCCTTGTCGCAGCTGATACCGACGCTGCAGGAGGTCATGTGGACCTTCTCCTGCTTGTCGATGACGGCCATTGTGCCGTCCCACGTCGGATACTCGGCGCTGCCCGCGTTGATCGACAGGGTCCGCACCGGCGCGCCGTTCCGGGTCACCTTCATCGTGTGGCCGGTCACCGAGACGTCCGCGCGCACGTCGTCACCGATCTTGAAGGTGTGCGTGTAGCCGTGTACGCCGTAGCGTCCGTTGCCGTTGCTGACGCCCGTCATGTCGGCGTCGATCTTCACCGTCGTACCGGAGGGCCAGTACGTCTTCGGGCGCCAGTCGGCGCGCCTGTCGCCCATCCAGTGCCAGGCGCCGGTCACCGGCTGTGAGGCGCTCACCTTCATGTGCTTCTCCACGGTGGCTCGCGCCTTCGCCGCCACAGGGTTCGTGAAGATCACCGAGATCGGCATGGCCACGCCGACCGTGGTTCCCGTCTGCGGGGTGATCGTGTCCAGCAGCATCGGCGGGCCCGCGGGCTTCGTCGGTGACGCAGAGGCGCTCGCACTCGGCTTCCCCGACGCCTTTGCGTCGTCCCCGCTCGCCTTGTCACTGCCGCCCCCACCGCAGGCGCTCGCGCCCACCAGCATCACACCCGTGACGAATGCGACCCATATGCTGCCCTTGCGCCGTCCCACGAACTGCCCCGGTCTTCTCGCTCTTCGGCCCTGACGGCCCCGTCTCCCTGTCAGACAGAGACGGCGCAGGGTGCAGTTGCGCGCGTCGCGTAAAACGTGTCCCAAGATTCGTGTCATGGCAGGAGGGGGCGGGCATCACCGTCCGCACTCCGGCGACTCGGCCCTTACCGTCATCGACGCCAGGACACCGTCGCGCACTGCGGCGGCTTGCGGGTCATGCGTACGGGTCGAAGGGGCTGGCCGCTCATCGGAACGTCGGCAATCGGGTGGGCGCTGAAGCCGCCGTGCCGGGAGGCGGACGGGTACGACGGCGAGTCCGCGCCCTGCTTGACTCACCATGTACTCCCAGTCGTGGCGGTGGCCGATGCCCGGAGATGCCTCGTCCTTCTCGAAGTAGCTGGCGTGGATGATCCCGCACCGGCGGCCGGGTAGCAGGAGTCCGTGTCGTAGTCGTACATGGGCTCGAAGTACTTCTGGAAGGTGGTGGCGTTCTCCGGCGGAGCGGTTCGCCCTGCACCAGCACGACCCCCGCGTGGCGCGGCGCGGCGGGACATGGCGCGGGTGTCTGCGTATGCAGTGGCGGTGGCCTTCGGCGAGGCATGGGCGCGGCTTTTCAAGACCTCGGACGGAGTGATCTGTGACACCGCTGTGACCGGAGCTGTGGGTTCCGCCACAGCCCGGGACGCGTCTCCCTGGTGGGGTGGGCGGATGCCGACCGCCTCCCGCACCGCCCCCGCCGTCCTCTCCGCTGCCCTGCTGCTCGCCGCCTGCGGTTCCCAGAGCGCCTCGCCCGGCGGGGATGACGAGGGTGGCCCGGTCCGGGCCGAGGCGCTGTGCCCGACGGACGTCGCCCGGTACGGCAGCCCGCTGTCCTCAGAGGCGTCCGTTCGGTCCTCCGGCACGCCGACCGTGCTGCCTCTGCCCTCCGTGGGCGGCGACACCGCGGACGAGGACGGAGTCAAGATCACCGCGCTGTACGCCTGGGGCGCGCGGAGCGGCTGCGCGGCAGTCGACTACAGCGCGGACTTCGAGATCACCAACCAGCAGACGGAGACCGCCACTTACATGCTGACCATCGGGTTCCTCTCGGCCTCCGGAGGTGCGGTCTACAACGCGCAGCAGACCGTCGAGGCGGTCGGGCCGGGGCGGACCGTCAAGGGCACCGTCGTCATGGGGGAGACGGTCGGCAACGCATCCGAGGTGACGGGAGCGGAGGTGACCAAGGTGCGGAACGTTCCCGAAGCCGAGGCGTCGTCCGCCTCGGGAACGTGCCCGGAGTCGGGTATGCACCTTTACGCCGACGAGGGGGACGCGGCCATGGGGCTGCGCGTCGTGGGCCTGCACCTGGTCAACTGCGGTACCCGGCCCATCAGGCTCAACGGCTACCCGAGACTCACGGTCCAGGATGAGGACCACCACACCGTGGACGGCGTACGGATCCTCCAGGGGACCGATCAGATCGGTACCGGCATCGATGGGGACAGCAGCCCGCGACCGGTCGTCCTGCGGCCGGGTGAGGCTGCGGTGACCGGACTGGCCTGGCGCAACACCACCCAGGCCGGCGAACCGGTGAACGCGCCGTACGTCCGCGTCTGGGCCGAGCCCACAGCTGATCCGGTGATGGTCGTGCCGGAACTCGACCTCGGGACGACCGGAAAACTCGGCGTCGGTCCGTGGCGGAAGGACGAGACACGCAGCAACCCCGCCGCCACCACCCCCGCGCGCCCGTGATCGCCCTCCTCGCTCTGATCACGTGCGCGTTCGCCGTGTACCTCCTCGTGCAGCCGCGTGTCGCATCCGGGATCAAGGTCGTCCTCCTCACGGCCCCACCGGTGGCCGGGGTCGTCTGGCTCCTGGACGAGGTGTTCGAGAAGCCGTTCACCGCCGGAGCCGTCGCGTCGGTGTTCGCGGTCATACTGCTCGCGCTGCTAGGGCTGCTCGGCCACCCCCGCCTGCCGACCTGGACGAAAATGATCGTGTTCGGCACGGTGCCGGCGGCGGCGCTGGCCTGGCTGCTGATCGTCACGGCGGACGACACGATCAAAGACCCCGGCGAAGACCCGTGCTCCATGTACTACGGAGGCGTCGGCGGCTCGAAGGGGTTTCCTCCACAGGCGTACTGCCGCTACGAGGACGGGAGCACCCACGACCTCGCGACCGGCACCCAGTTCGTGTTCTGGGTCTGCTTCGCCATCAGCCTGGCACTGCTGTCGATCGGCTTGTGGCAGGTCGTACGGGACCCGAAATCGCTCGTGCGGCAGTTCCGCTCCGAACTGGGGCAGGGCAGTCGGGGAACCGCGTGAGGTGATCGGTCGGCGGGTTGCGGTGCTGGGTGCGCAGGTCTTCCCGTGGGCTGCGGAGGGTGCTTGCCAACGGCGTGGTCTCGCAGCGTGTGTTGACACTCTTGTGTGCGACAGCAGCTACCGAGGCGGTGGAACGGCCGAGGCACTACGTCCCTGCCCATCCACACCGTCCGTAGTTCAGGGGTTGCTGCGCGCTGACGTGTGGCCTTTCTGCCGCCGCAACGGGTTCGAGGTTGTCTGGGCAACTGGTGTGCGGCGAGGTGAAGTTGAGTGGCAGGATGTGCGCGTGTGAGCGACCGCAGCGCATTCATGACCATTGCGAAGGCGGCCGCGCCGCTTTACGTGACCACCCTCGCGGCTTCGGCAGGCTCTCTCGTCGACACTGCCCTCCTGGGCCGCCACTCCACCCTCTCACTGGCCGCGTTCGCCGTGACGGTGGCCGTCTTCAGCCCGGCAACTGCCACCGTGGCAGGTGCGCTCCGCGGGGTGATGCCGTTCATCGCGCCGCACCGTAGCGCCCCCGGGAACCTGTTGCCGCTGGTGCGCAGCGGTATGTGGCTGGCGTTCGCTGTGGGCGGAGTGTGCGCGGTGGCGGTGGCGGCGGTGCCGCTGCTCGGCGACATGTTCGGAGTTCGGCCCGGCGTCCTCGCCCAGCTGGGCACATTCCCATGGATGCTGGCGGGCAGCGTACTGCTGATCGCGGTCGGCCAGTCGGCAACCTCCGTGCTGGTCGCACTGGGCCACTCCGCTGAGGTGATGCGGTCCGGTCTGACGGGCACCGCGGCGTCGGTGACATTGTCGGGGCTGCTCGTCGGAGGCCCGGGACCGCTGCCGAGCTACGGGCTGACCGGTGCGGGCCTGGCCATGCTCGCCTCCAGCCTGGTCAGCACCAGTCTCAACCAGTACGCGCTGCGCCGCCGCACGGTGCTGGCCGGTCGGCGGATACGACCAGGCCGGCCGGATCCGCGCCAGATACTACGTCTAGCCCGTGTAGGACTCCCACTCGGCGGAACCGTACTCGTCAAGTTCTCGGTGCTCGGCGTACTGACCTTCGCGGCCGCCCGGATCAGTACCGACAGCGCCGCCGTGCACAGCGTGTCCGAATCGCTGGTGAACGTCATCTTCACCGCGGCGGTCGCGGTCGGTCAGGCCACGGTCCCGCTGATCGCCGAATACGCCGAGGCACGGGATCCCGTGCGCATCCGGCGCAGCGTGTCGGCCGGGATCCGGGTAGCTCTGTGCGCAGTCACCGTACTGGGGACTGTCCTGCTCGTGCTGCAAGGCCCGATGGTGGGTCTGTTCACCAAGACCCCGGCACTGGAGAACCAGGTGATCGGACTGTTGCCGCTGATCCTGGCAGTGGTGGTCTCCGACGCCCTGCAAGCAGTGACGGGCTTCGGCCTCGTCGGACTCAAACGCACCGGGCCGAGTCTGGTGTCCACTGCGGTGTGGTTCGGGATCCTGGCCGCGCTGTCCGTCCCGGTCGCCGACACAACCGGGTTGCCCGGCCTCTGGACCGCCCTGGCATGTACGAACCTGCTCCAGGCCGTCACCAAGTTGGTGTCCTTCCTTCGCCACAGCGCCCAGATCGGCGCGTCCGTCCCATCGACAGCGTCAGGCGGGAATGCCACCGCTGTACCAGGGCCGGGGCCAGGACGCTGAACGTCTCTGGGCCTTTTGAACGCTGCGGCGTTGATGTGCGCGGTCTACTCGGGGCGTCGGTCATGACCTGTGCCAACACAAAGGGTGCGCCGTGTGGCGCACGGACGGGATGACAGGTGATCGACTACGACGGCGAGGCCCGGACCTATGACGCTTCCCGAGGCGGCGAACCGCGGGCGCAGGCGGCGGCGGACGCCTTGGAACAGTTGCTGCCCCAAGGCACCTGCACGCTCCTGGACATCGCGTGCGGCACGGGCATCGTCACCAGGAGACTGCTGCGGCCGGAACGCACGGCGCTGGGAGTCGACCGCTCGCCCAGGATGCTTGGCCTGGCCGCCCAGCGAGTGCCTGGAGGCACGGCATGCGCCGATGCCACACAGCTTCCTGTCGCGTCGGACAGTGTGGATGCCGTGGTGATGGTCTGGTTGCTGCATCTGCTGCCCGACCCTGCTGCGGTGCTGGCCGAGGCAGCCAGGGTGCTGCGGCCTGGCGGTGTGCTGATCACTACCGTCGGCAAGGACGATGCGTACTTCGTCGAGGACAGCGACATAGCCCAGATCACAGCGGAGCTGCGACGCCAGTACGCGCCTCGTGTGCCTGATCACGTCGCCCGGGTACTCGACTTGGCGGCCGCGTACAGGCTGGGGCTCGTCGGCGAGACTGTGTTCCCAGGCACCGGTCAGGGCCGCAGCCCGCGCAGGTGGCGCAAGGCGATCGACGCAGACCACATCCCGTGGTGCACGCATGCCGCCCCGGATCAGGTGGCGGAGGTTAGTCGGCGGCTCTCCGAGCTGCCGGACCAGGAAGCACCGCGCCCGGACCCGTTGTATCGCCTCATCGCTCTGAAGGCGTGAGTAGATGTTTTTCTTCTTCGAGCTGGCGAGTGCGGACCGTTGCAGGAACTCAGGATGCCGGCGGGCGCGTCTACTCGTACCAGCAGGCGTTGGACTGGCTGGCTTCAGTCGAGTCCGGGCCGCCGCAAGTCCGACATGCCGGTCACTCATCGTGGCGCAAGTCGGTAGAGCGATGGCTTCCGGGTCTGCCCGGTCACAGCAGGTCGGGTTGCTGCCATTCGGTGTCGAGGACGTGGTGGTCGAGGAAGTTGAGGCATGTCTCGTACCACAGGTGTGTGTGGTTCGGCTTCAGGATCCAGTGGTTCTCGTCCGGGAAGTAGAGGTACTTCGCGGGGACTTCGTGCCGCTGCAGTTCCTGGAAGAGGGTGGCGCCCTGCCCGACGGGCACGCGATAGTCCTTGGCCCCGTGGATGACCAGCATCGGGGTGCGGATTTTGGCGACGTCCAGGTGCGGGGAGTCGGCCTCGTACCGCTCGGGGCGGGTCAGCGGGTCGCCGAAGATCCGCTGGAAGTACCAGGGCACATCGGTGTCACCCTGAAACATCCGCAGGTCCCACAGACCTGCATGGCTGATGATCGCCTTGAACCGGTCCGTGCTGGTGGCGACCCGGTTCGCCATGTATCCGCCGTACGAGCCGCCGGCGAGCGCCGTGCGTGAGGCATCGATGTCGTTTCGGGCCTCGGTCGCGTCGGTCAGCGCGATCACATCCGTGTACGGGCGCCCGCCCCACTGCCCCCAGCCGCGCCGGTGGTTGATCTGTCCGTAGCCGGTCGACAGGGCTGGATCCGGCAGCAGCACCGCATAGCCGCGTGCTGCGAAGGGCCACGGGTTCCACCGCCAGGTCCAGCCGTTCCAGCTGAACTGCGGTCCGCCGTGGACGGCGACAAGCAGCGGAGCGGGCTGCTCGGTGGACGCGCCCTCGGGCATCACGAGCCAGCCGCGCAGCAGGAACCCGTCGTCCGCCTCCGTGTGAACCTCGGTGAGTGTGCCGGGCAGCTGGCCGAAGCCACCCGGGGCGGGCAGCCCGGCCGGAGGCTGGTCGGCGATGCCGGCGTCGATCCGGACGGGCGTCGGCGGCGCATCGACCGCGTGGTGCAGGGCGTAGAGCGTCCGCCCGTCGGGGGCCACGGTCAGCGAGCCGTACGCACCCGAAGCCGTCAGGCGTGTGACAACTCCGTCCGGATCGCGCCGGAAGACGGGCGCGTGCCCCTGTTCATCGGACGTGAAGAACAGCGTGTCGTCCAACGGTGAACAGGCCACGCCACCGGGCCAGTTGTCGAACCTGGGCAGCAAGTCCCGCACCGCGCCGTCGGCCAGGTCGACCCGGACGAGAGTCGCTTCCCAGGGTTCGTCGTACGTCGGGTAGCGCATCCGGCGGCACACGATGGCCGAGCCGTCGTGTGTGAACCGCGGCCCCTCGTAGAGGTGCTCCAGATCGCCGACGACGTGGATCTCCTCACCGCTCGCCGCGTCGGCCACCACCACGGCGGTGCGATGCTCGTCCGGGACCCGCCCGGGCACGAACCGGCGGTACGCCACCCGTGTGCCGTCCGGCGACAACGCCGCGTCCCCCGGATCCTCCAGACCGATCCCCTGCCCGCCGGCATGGACTGGCTCCGCGTCGGCACCGGCGCGGACGAAGGTGTGCGGCTCCGCCGGGCCAAGATCGTGGTCCCATGCACGGGTCGGCCCCGCCTCATACAGAATCGCGGTGACCTTCGCGTCCTTCCGCGCCGCGCGCAGCATGCCGTGCGCCTCGGCGTCGGCGGCACCCGGCAGCAACCCCGCGGTGTGGCACAGCGCGCCGGAGTCACGGGCGACGGTGACCGCAGCGATCCCACCTGGGTGCCGGGCCACGACGACGGCCTCTCCGCGCGGCGGCAGCGCCCACAGAGCGGCACCCTCGTCCTCGTCGCCGTCCGCAGCGCGGCGTTCGGACAAGAAGTACAGCGTCCCGTCCGGACCGAACACCGGCCCCGACTCACCCTTGTCGGACCGAGTCAGCCGCAGCGCGCCGCGCTCCCCGGCCGGATCTATCTCCCACAGACCGGACACGAACCGCGTCCCGTCCCCGGACAGCGACTGCACGACGGCTACGAGACGAGTGCCATCGACGGACAGGGCAAGGGAGTTGACACGGGGGCAGGCGACGAAGGCGGACAGGTCACGGAAGGCGGACGGGCCACCTGAGGACTCGATCATGCAGGCGATTGTCGCCCCGGCACGATACAGACAGCCAGGGAGCATGACGTGGGGCGCCCGTCTGTCAGCAGCTCTTCCCACATAACCGACCGCACATACACGGATGTAACGCCGTACGTTGTCGCCGTTACCGAGACGCTCTCGCGGAACGGCCACTCCTGCCCGAGAAGCCCCACGACGGCACTGACCTGCCGCGTTGAGGAGGAAATCACCTACGGACACCGCACAGACCTGATCTTCCAAGTCTGGTGCTCCGAACGGTGTCCCGAACACGGTCGCCTGCACGGGTATTCGCCGGACGCTGGGGCAGCCTTCGTCTGATCATGTGCTCCGACCAATGTGCACCGATCAAGACGAGGGCCGTGAAGTGAGTCTGCTGCCTGACGCCGGTCCCGGGGAAGCGTTCGCGCAGGCGTCACGCTTCCGGGACGGCCTATTCGACTGCCTGACCGCGCGCGGGGACGAACTGTTCGAGCTCGTCGATGCGTTGTTGTGCGCGGACGGTCCGGTGACCTCGCCGGTGGATCTGACGCTGGTGGCCGAGCACCGGCGTGGGCACGGCGCAATGTATGAGGCATTGAACTGCGGGAACGTGGACGTGCCCCGGCTGCGTCAGGTGCTGGCCGGGCTGCCGATGCCACAGGCTGCCGACGGCCGCCTGGTCCTGGCGGTCGACGTCAGCCACTGGCTCCGCCCGGACGCGCCGACCAGCGCGGACCTGCTGTTCTGCCACGTCTGCGGTCGCAGCGGACGGTCCTCGGACCAGTTCATCCCCGGCTGGCCGTACTCCTTCGTCGCCGCCCTGGAATCGGGCCGGGCGTCCTGGTGCCAGCTCCTGGACGCCGGCCGGCTCGGGCCCGAGGGCGACGTCGCCGAGGTCACCGCCGCCCAGCTCCGCCGTATGGTCGAGGACCTGATCGAGATGGGCCGCTGGCACGACGGCGACCGCGACATCCTCATCGTCTTCGACGTCGGCTACGACGCCCCGCGCGTGGCCCACCTCCTCGACGGCCTTCCGGCCGAAGTGCTGGGACGGATGCGCTCCGACCGTGTCGTGCGACGGCCGACGCCCTCGCTCAAGGAGTACGCCCCGGCCTATCCCCAGGGCGGGCGACGGCCGAAGCACGGCAAGGAAGTCCGCTTCGCCAAGCCGGACACCTGGGGCGAGCCGGACACGGCAACGACGCAGGTCACCGACCCGTACGGCACTGCCCGCGCGATGGCCTGGGACCGCATCCACGCCCGCCTGACCACTCGCTCTGCCTGGATCGACCACGCCGGTGAATCCCCATCGTCGAGGGCACGCTGATCCGCCTGGGGAAGGTTGTTGGCCGGGTGAGTCGGCCTTCGACGGCGATCTGGGAAGCGTCCGCGGGCGTGACAGCCCTGCGGATGCGGGTGTGGACGCTTTCGACCGCGTTGGTGCTGCAGATGACTTTGCGGATCTTGACGTTGAGGGAGAGGAAGGGCAGGTCCTTGGCCCCGGCCAGGGCCCTGCGGAGGCCCCGGCCGGAGACGGCGTCAGCCGTTCAGGGGTGCGACCGTGACGCGGTCGATGTCCGGCGCGTACGCGGCGGCGTTGCCGAAGGTGATGGTGTTGGTGCCCGCCTTGAGGGTGATCGGGACCGGCAGGTACCAGAAGTTGGACCAGCTGTAGCTGTTGCGGAACATGACCGTCTGCGTGGTGCCGTTGACGGTGATGTCGCCTGCCCGGGACACGACGTTGGTGTTGTAGTTCCCGGAGCCCGAGACCTGGTTGTTGGCGTAACGGACGCTCATCACGTACCGCCCGGCCTTGGCCGCCTTCACGGACAGCGTGAGGGTGTTGCCCGAGCCGTTGCCGATGTCGCCGACGTACTTTCCGCCCGAGGTCCAGGAGTTGCTCGCGACGGCCGCGCTGCCGGCGAGGGTGCCGTCCTCGGCCTCGTAGGCGGTCACGCCCTCCGTGCTCGGCGCACCGGTGACACGCAGGTCGCGCAGGGAGAGCTGGGTGGAGCCCTGTGCGGCCGCGGTGATGCGGTTGTTGCCCGCGGACAGGTACAACCGCAGGGTCTTTCCGGTCTCCTTCCCCTTGGCCGGTGTCAGCGTGGCCGCTGTGGCGCCGTCCAGGCTCAGGGTGCCGTTGCCGGTGTAGTCGGCCCGCACCGTGTAGTACCCGTCGGCCGGTGCGCTGACGTCGAAGACGGCCTTGTCGCTCTTCCGCAGCACCAGGGCACCGGCGCCGCTGACGCCCGAGGCGGAGTAGTCGTACGACGGTGAACCGGTGATGTCGGCGTACGTCGCCGGGTAGACGGCCTGCGGTGTCTCCGACGCGGTGAGGTCGATCTTGTCGAGGGTGACCTCGCTGGTGCCCTTGGCCAGGGCCAGGGTATGGGTGCCGGCCGACAGGGTGACCGGGGTGCGCACGACGGAGCGATAGGTCCAGTTCAGCGTGGACCCGTAGGTGAGGGTCACCGGGGAGCCGCCGTCCACCGTGAGGATCTGGGTGGAGGGGGTGCCGGACTGGTTGCCGTAGAAGACGTCCAGGTCGTACGTGCCCGTCTTCGGGACGGTGACGGTGAAGGCGACCTTGCTGCTCGGCTGGTTGAGACTGCCTACGTCCTTGGTGCCCGAGGTGGCGAAGCCGTAGGGGTTGGAGCGCGAGCCCTGGGAGTAGACCGTGCCCGCGGTGATCGCGGCGTTCTCGGCCTCATACGACGCCGACCAGGGCAGGCTCGCCGCGGTGGGCGTGCCGCCGCCGGCCGGGTTGACGGTGACGCGGTAGGCGGCCATGGGGTCCAGGCCGGTCAGCGGCACGGTGACAGCGCGGTCCTTGCCGACGGTACGGGTGGTGCGGGAGACCACGCCCGGTGCGGCGCCGCCCTCGTAGCCGCTCCAACCAACGCGCTCCACCGTCACGTTGACGTCGTGGCCGAAGGAGGTGGGTATGTGCTGGAGCACGGTGTCGACCGAGCCGGAGGTTCCGCCGCCGAGGAGGACCTGGGCCTGCTTGCGGCGCGTGTCCAGCGACCCGATGCCCTGCAGGGTGTCGATGGTGTTGGCCTGCGGCGGGGTCGTCGCGACGGTCTTGCCGGTCAGACCCGCATACCAACGCAGCAGCCACCAGCTGCCGTTGGGGATGTTGGTCTGGACGGCGTTGTCGTTGAGGTTGCCCGCGATGTTCCAGTACGCCTGGTCGGCGTAGACCTTGTTGCGTTCGAACATCGACAGCCACTGGACCATCTGGCCGGGCACCGACTGGTCGCGCCGGTTGGCGTACTCGTTGATGCTGACCGGGCGGTGGGGGATGCCGGCGTTCTTCTCGATGGTCCGGTAGGCGGCCAGGTTGGACTCGAAGTTCGCGAGTGAGCCCGGGTCGAGTTCGTGCCAGGTGGTGACGTCCGGCAGGACGTTGTGGGCCTTCGCCCAGGGGTAGAAGTCGGCCATGAGCCGGGCGTCGTAGTGGGTTTCGTTGGGGCCGGCGATCCGGGCGTCCGGGATGATCGAGCGGATCTTCTTGTACACGGTGGCCCAGTCCTTCTCGAACCGGTCACGCGTGCTGGTGTAGGTAGCGGTGTCGGAGCTGCCCAGGCCCTGGTACCAGATGCCGTCGGGCTCGTTGAACGGCACCCATATGAAATCGTCCGCGTCGGGGCGGGCGGCGACCTTGCGGACCATGGTGTCGACCTTGGCCAGGTAGTCGTCCAGGCCGAGGTTCTCGTAGGGCCACTGGGAGTAGTAGTCCTGCATGTAGATCTGGACGTCGCCGCCGCCGGCGCGGTCGTAGGCGGGCTTGACCGTCAACGCGTCGCCGTTGGGGTGCTGCAGGCCGTCGGGCGCCTTCTGCACGATCGAGGTCATGTGCAGGGGGTCGAGCAGATTGTCGCCGGGAACGCCGTCGTCGCTGAGACCGTAGAGCGTGCCGTTGGCGCCGTGCACGACGGCGCCGGTGGTCCGGCCGAGGTCGACTGTCAGCTGAGGTGTCGCCGCCTGCGCGGTGGGGATGGTCAGGGCCGTGCCGACGAGGGCTGCGGCGACGACGCCCGCGCCCATGAGGCTGCGGAAGCGTGTGGATCTGCTGGCTGTTCGAGGCATGTCGGTCCTCCTCCTCCCGCGGCGTTGCGGGAGGCGTGCGGGGCTGGGTGGATCCGGCGTGAGCCGGGGGTACTTGACGGTGCCGCTGGTGATGCCGGGGATGACGCGGCCCTGGGCGGTGACGAGGGCGAGCACCCGGGGAGGGCTCGTCATCACGACAAGGGCGAGGGTCAGGTGCCGGTTGTCGAGGTACGGCTGGGCGCCGGTGACCCGAGTGAGGTCGGGCGGCAGGGTGTTTTCGTCCCCTCCGTCGGGGGCGAAGCAGGCGGCGGGATGCCGATGGTGACGGCTGCGAGGGCATCGCGGGAAGCGGTGCTGCCGGTCAGGAACACGCTGGCGTACGGCTTCGTGTCGGGCTTCGTGCCGGTCCGCGTGTCCCAGCTCCTGCCGGGCGGCGAAGGAGACGACGCGCCGGGCGCTCGCGGAGACTGCCGTCGCCCCCTGTCGCGGGGTGTCACCACGGAGCCGTGCAGGGTGGTTGCGCTTCCGTGGAGGGCGATGTCGGGCGTACGGATGGGGACGGACCGGATCACGCCGCCGACCAGTGCCGGCGCGAGCGCGTCGCAGCTTGAGCCCGGCGCCTCGGTGGCCACCTGAGTCCGCTCCCGGGTCGTCCCCTCGTGCACGTCCGAGTGTTCGTGGACGACCCGCGACGCAGGCGGGTGGGAGAGGCCTGTCGCACCTTTGTGACCGGTCACATGCATGCGAGGATTGTGAGCGGTCACAACGTGAGCGTCAAGAGGCGGACGCATGGAATTCATGTTCCGCGTACCGCAGTTGGCCACGGCTCACCCTGCCCGCCGAGCGGAGTGCCCAGCTCAGACCCGTGAGGACCGCCTTGGTGCGGCCCCTACGGAGGGAGGGAAAATGTTGACCACGTCAGTCGGGGTGCGGCGGGAATTGCATACGGGTCTCGGACTCGGACCGGGGAGCGCACCTTCATGGAGCCCGATGTCGATGCCGCCCCGTGGACGTCGGGGCTGCGCTGTCCTTCGCGCATCGGGCTTGGGGAGAGCCGGTTCCGATGAGGGGACGGACACACTCGAGGCTCTGGCCGAGCGGCTTGGTCATGGTCGACAACTCGGCCACCTGGGGCTTCAATTCACGGTCAACCGCTGTCGGCGGCCGACGGAGCATGTCGGCGACGGCGGCAGGTGAAGGCGACGGCGACAGGTGAAGCCAACGAAACTTTCCGCGCCGCCGGGGGGACGCGTGGAAAGAGCACGACGGGGCGCGGCCGTGGCGCTGTGTGCCGACGATCCACGACGGGGGCGCGGCCGTGGCGCTGTGTGCCGACGCTCTCGTCCAGGACGAATCCGCCCTGGACGGAACTGGCATACCTTTGAGCCTGGCCACTGGCCACTGTCCAGTTGACAGTGGACGGCTCGACCCGGTGCTGGTGGGACTACGTCGCTCGGCGCGTCGCGCCCTCTGGCGGTTCTGGTGTCAGCCGCGTTCTCCACCGGGTGTGCCGAGTCGGACCAGTACGGCCGTGTCGGTGCGTGGCAAGGAAACGGTGAGGTGCCCCGTGGCCGCGTCCCAGGTCGCCGTGGCACCCGCGTCGGTCGGGTACAGCAGCTCGACGCGCGGGGGAGTGCCCATGAGGTGGGGGATTCGGAAGGCCCGGCTGTCGGCGCTCTCCAGGGCTTCGATACCCGAGGAGGTGGGTTTCCGCCGCCACAGTGCGAGGTAGGTCGCGGAGTCCGTGCGCAGTCCGTGGGCCAGCCAGTCGTCGTCCCATGACGGCAGGCCCAGGGGCCAGAGGGGGAGCGCGCCGCTGATCTCGGACCGGATGCTCTTGTAGACGTCGACGCCCGAGCGGACGAGGGCCGACTGCGCGGCGTCCATGCGGTCCAGGAAGCCGGAGAGATGCACACGGCCCAGCAGGGCGGTGGTCATCGTGAACGCGATCTGGTCGAGATCGAAGTGGGGTTGCGGGTAGGCCCAGACGGCCGCCTGTTCGGGCGTGACCGCGGTTGCCGCCGAGGCTGCGATGGGCGGGTAGCGCAGCGGGTCCTGCTGGTCGCTCGTGGACTGCAGTTGGGTGACCGCGAGTTGGGCGTAGTCCATGCGCAGCCCACCTGATCCGCAGTTCTCGAGTACCAGGTCGGGATGGCGGTCCAGGAGCGACGCGAGCCAGTCCAGGTGGGCGCGGTGGTGCCCGAGCAGGCCCGCCCCCGGGCTTTCGGTGCCGTTCTCGGTCCCGGGGCCGATGTTGATGTTGTAGTCGAGCTTCAGATAACCCACGCCCCACTCGCCCACGATACGGTCGACGACCTGGTCGAGATGGGCGCGGGCGGCGGGGTGGCGCAGGTCCAGGTGGTGGCGGCCGTGCTCGGTGATCCGGACCCCGCGCCGGCGGAAGAACGCCTCGGGCGGCAGGGTGTCGGCCAGCGGGCTGCGTACGCCGACGACCTCGGGTTCCAGCCACAGTCCGGGTGTCATGCCGTGCTGTCTGATGGCGTCCAGCACTTCCTGGATGCCGCCTGGAAAGCGGCGCCCGGCGGGTTCCCAGGCGCCCACGGCGTCCCACCAGCCCTGGGCGTCATCGTCGTACCAGCCGGCGTCGATGACGAAGACCTCCGCCCCGGCGGCACCGGCCGCCTCGATGAGCGGCAGGAGCTTCGCGGTGGTGGGGTCGCCCATCAGGGTGTTCATGTAGTCGTTGTAGATCACCGGCAGGGCGCGGAGGTCGGGGTGGTCGCGGCGGATGCGGCGGCGGTAGGCGGTGAGCTCGCCGAACGCGCCGTCGAGTCCACCGGTCCTGGCGCGGACGAGGACGGCGGGCACGGTGGTGAACTCCTGGCCCGGCGCCAGGGTCTGCCGCCACTGGTGATGGGCGTCGTCGGGACCGAACAGGGCGACGTAGGCGGCGCCCTCGCGCTCACCGGTCTCGTAGCGCCAGCCTGCGCTCGACTCGATCTGCCACAGCCAGGCACCCTCACCGCCGTCGGTGAGCGCGGCCAGGGGCAGGTGCCGGCCGGTCGACCAGGAGCCCTGCGAGTACCGCTCGAAGCAGCCGCGTCCCTCGTGACCGTGGGCGGCCCGGTTCAACGGGACGACCTGGTCCCGGAAGGCGGCCTGGCTCCAGCGGCACTCGGCGAGCCAGTCGTTGTCCGCCCAGTGCAGGGTCAGGCCGTCGAGACCGGCCGCCCGGTCGACGATGCCGCCGAGGGTGAGGGTGGACACGCTCTCCAGATGCAGGGGGGAGTCGCCCTCGTTGACCAGACGTACCTGCGAACGCAGGAACCCAGAGCCGGGGACGGTGCTGAGGGTGAGGTCGGCGGCGAGACGGGTCTGGGGGTCGGTCAGCCGGATCGTGGTGTGCCGCCACTGTCCGTCTTCGGTGGTGTCGTGGTCGCGCAGCACCAGGCGGTTGCCGACGGTCGTGTCGATGAAGCGCTCTCCGGACCAGGTGCGTCCGTGTCCGGTGAGGACGACCTCGACGACGGGGACGAGGGAGTCCCAGTGATGATCGGCGACGGGGGAGTCCTGGTGGTGATCGGCGTCGGTCAGCCTCACCGACCCGGCGGAGTCCGCGACGGCGCGCAGGCCGAGGGCTTCACTGGTCCACAGCAGAGACTCCTGGGCGATTTCAGCAGAAGCTGTCAACGCGATTCCCCTTCTGGGACAGATCGAACGGTTCGGTGGTCCCAGGCGGGCGTCTCGATGCGGTACGCGCAGGTGGCGTCGCGTTTCCGCGGTTCTCCAGGCCCGCGAAGCGATGGTTCGCTTTTTTGCCCGTGAGGTAACACCGCTGTTGCGACCTCTTGACGGCCGTGCTGTGACCGCTCACAATCCTCGCATGTCTGTGACCGGTCACACAAGCTCCGGAGCCCATGCCGGCCCTCAGGGGAAGCAGCGGAAGCCCGCGAGTATCCGCGACGTCGCCCAGGCGGCCGGCGTCTCCTACCAGACCGTTTCGAGGGTCATCAACGACCACCCGAACGTGAAGGACGAGACGCGACGCCGGGTCGAGGCCGCCATCGGCGAACTCGGCTTCCAGCGCAACGCCACCGCGTTCGCCCTGGCCAGCGGCGTCACCAGGTCGGTCACCGTACTGACGTCCAACACCGTCCTCTACGGCTACGCAGCCACCCTGCAGGGCCTGGAGGAGGCCGCCCGCGCCTCGGGATACTCGGTCGGCGTGCGGGTCCTGACCCCCGAGGACGACCTGGACCGGACCATCGCCACGGCTACCTCGGCCGGCGGCGGGATCATGGTCATCGGCTTCGACCGGCTCGGAGCAGCGGCCCTGGACCGTATTCCGTCCAACGTGCCGTGCGCCGCGGCCGTCGAAGCGCCGCCACCGGGCCGGACCCCTGCCCGACCGGCCGTGTGGGTCGACGACCGGGAGGCAGCCCGCGCCGCCACCGAGTACCTGCTCGAACTCGGCCACCCCACCGTCCACTACGTGGCGATCCCGGCCTCCACCGGCTCCAAGCGCTCGGCGGCACCACGCGCCGAGGGCTGGCGTCAGGCCCTGGTGACCGCCGGTGTCACCCCGCCGCCGCCCACCGGCAAGGGCTGGGACGCGCAGGCCGGCTACGACGCGGGCCGCAAACTCGCCCGCGATCCGGGCGTCACCGCGATCCTGTGCGGCAACGACGACCTGGCACTGGGCGTGCTGCGCGCCCTGCACCACGCCAACCGCTCCGTCCCGGGGGACGTCAGCGTCATCGGTTTCGACGACGCCCCGCACTCCGGCTTCGTGACACCCGCCCTCACCACGGTCCGCCTGGACTTCCAGGGGCTGGGCCGCTCCGCCTTCGGACTCCTGCGAGCCCAGCTGGAGCCCGATTTCCAGCCGCCCGAGCCGACGCTCGCCGGCCCCGATCTGATCCGGCGCGAAAGCACCGGGAGCCGGGACGTATGACCCGGGCACCTTCGCGCCCCTGCGTCGCCTCAGCCGTCACCCCTCTTCACAGCCCCGCTCCGCCAACCCTCGCGCGCTTAAGGAAAGACCCATGAAAAGAGCCGTTTCCTCCCTCGCCGCCGTGTGTGCCCTCGGACTGGCTGCCACCGCCTGCAGCGACGCCTCCGGCGGCACCAGCTCCGGTGCCGCCCCGACCGGGTCAGTGAACGCGACCGCGAGCCTGAAGGGCGTCCACCTGACGATGTGGGTGGCGCAGAACAGCGTCGGTGAGCCCAAGCAGGCCATCAGCGCGTTCGAGAAGGCGACCGGGGCCACCGTCACCACCCAGGTGATACCGGACCCCTACGAGTCGAACGTGCCCACCAAGCTGGCCTCCGGCGACAAGCCCGACCTGATGTTCTGGCAGCCCACGGGCTCCACGCTGCCGTTCATCCAGCCGCAGAAGAACCTGCTCCAGCTGGACAACGAGGACTGGGTCTCCAAGCTCGGCAAGACCGAGCAGAGCCTCGGCCAGGTCGACGGCCACCGCTACGCCGCGATCGTCACCAGCCCCGCCTCCCTCGGCGTCTACTACAACAAGGCCGTCTTCGCCAAGGCCGGCATCACCAAGATGCCCACCAGCTACGACGACCTCCTCGCCACCGCCGCGACGATCAAGTCCAAGACGGGTGTCGCGCCGTTCTTCGAGGTGGGGGGCGACAAGTGGCCCCTGCAGTGGCAGGTCCAGCTGCAGATGACCGACCTGCCGCAGAGCTTCTGGGACAAGCTCAACAAGAACCAGGCCAAGTGGACCGACCCGGTGATCGTGAACGCGATCAAGAAGTACAAGACGAAGGTCCTGGACGGCGGGCTGGCGCAGAAGAACTACAAGACGGCCACCTTCGTCGACCAGGGCAAGGCGATCCTGGACGGCAGCGCCGCGATGGCCGTGAACGTCACCTCGCTGCAGAGCGAGATCCAGGCCACCTCCAACACCGCCGAGATGGACCAGAAGCTGGGGTGGTTCCCCGTCTCCAACAGCTCCGGCAAGGCTCTCTACTCGCCCGACCAGACCAACGGCGTCGTCGCCTTCAACACCGGCGACACCCAACGGCAGAACGCCGCCCGCCAGTTCCTGTCCTTCTGGCTCGGCAAGGACTACCCGGCCTACATCAAGGCGAACCGCATCGTCTCGGTGGAACCGTCCGTGCCCAACCCCGACGGCCTGCCCCAGACCGCGACCGCTCAGGCCGACTCGCTCGCCACCGCCACCGGTGTGTTCCAGGTCAAGGCTCTCACCGCGCCCGACATACACCTCGCCCTGGCCGACATGATCTACGGCAAGAAGACGCCGGAGCAGGTCGCCCAGGCGGCCCAGGACCAGTTCGCCCAGGTCCTCAAGGCGCGCGCCGTCCCCGGCTTCTGACCGGCACGTCCCTTCGCACGACCCGCCCCGGGCGCCCGCCAGCAGGGTTGCCCGGGGCCACCCACCGGAGGTGAGAAGTGGCGGACACAGCCACCATCGGCGTCACCGACGTCAGTCCCAGCACAGCGGACGGCCCGGCCGGGCGCGCTCCGCGCCGTCGGCCGCGCAGCAAACCCAACCAGCCGTGGTGGTTCGCCCTGCCCGCGCTCGCCGTGTTCGGCGCCTTCTTCCTGCTGCCGAACCTGCTCAACTTCGTCTACCCGTTCACGAACTGGTCGGCGTTCCACTCGGACATCCGGTTCGCCGGACTGTCCAACATCCGGAGCATCCTGCAGGACGGCTCGATGTTCCGGGACATCCGCATCACCGTGGAGTACGCGGTGCTGGTCGCCCTCTTCCAGAACGGCTTCGGGCTCGCCCTGGCCCTCCTGCTGGAGCGCGACAGCCGGTTCAACCGCTTCTTCCGTGCGGTGTTCTTCCTGCCGGTGCTCATCTCGGCCCTCGCGGTCGGTTACATCTTCCGCGCCCTGCTCGCCCAGGACGGCGCCCTCAACAGCGTCCTGTCCTCACTCGTCGGCCATCACGTCGACACCCCCTGGCTGGGTTCCACGACCTGGACGCTGGTCGTGGTGACCCTCATCCACGGCTGGAAGTGGATGGGCCTGGCCATGCTGATCTACCTGGCAGGACTCAAGAGCATGCCGGGAGACGTCCTGGAGGCCGCCCGTATCGACGGCGCCGGACCCTGGCGCACCTTCTGGTCGATCCGGTTCCCGCTGCTGGCCCCTGCGGTGACCTTCAACGTCACCACCGCACTGATCGGCTCCATGAACACCTTCGACATCGTGCAGGCCACCACCGCCGGCGGGCCGGGCAGCGAGACGGAGGTCTTCAACATCTACATGTTCCGCGTCTTCGGCCAGGGGCTGTACGCCCAGGCGTCCGCCATGAGCCTGGTCCTCTTCCTCATCGTCGTCGTCCTCGCCGTCCCCGTCATCGTCGGTCTGCGCCGAAGGGAGAACAACCAGTGACCACCGTGCCCGTGTTCACCCCCGCGCGCCGGCATCTGCCGCGCTGGGTACAGCCGGTGGCCGTCGTGCTCGTCGCCGCCGTCACCATCGGCATCCCGCTGTGGCTCGTCGTGGTCACCTCGATGAAGCCGCAGGCCGAGGCCATCAAGCCCAACCTCTCCCTGCCGCACCACGTCCAGGTCGCGGACAACTACCAACAGACCTTCGACCAGGGCAAGATCGTCCAGGGCTTCGTCAACAGCCTCTTGGTCGTGGTCCCTTCGGTCGTCCTGGTCCTGTTGCTGGGCGCGGGCGCCGCCTGGGTCTTCGCCCGCCGCACCGGGCGTCTGGTGGGCACCCTGTACGCGCTGAGCATCAGCGGACTGCTGCTGCCCCCGGCGGTGATCACCATCGTCATGGAACTGCGCCAGCTGGGCCTGGCCGGCACCCAGCTCGGCATGATCGCCGTCTACACCGGCATGTATCTGTCCACGTCGATCTTCTTCATGACCGGCTTCATCCGGAACCTCCCCGAGGAACTGGAGGAGGCCGCGCGCATGGACGGGGCAGGGCCGGCACGGGTCTTCTTCCGGATCATCCTGCCGCTGCTGCAGCCGGTCATCGCCACCGCGACGATCATGGTGATGCTGTTCGCCTGGAGCGACATCTTCTACGCCTTCTTCGTGCTCGGCGGCGGCGCGAAGGCCACCCTGCCGCTCAACCTCTACCAGGTCGCCAACGCCCAGCTGTACCTCAACAACTGGCACCTGATCTTCGCCTACGTCGTGATGATGAGCCTGCCGATGGTGGCGGTGTTCGTCGTCGCCCAGCGCAGGGTCGTCGCCGGCATCACCAGCGGGGCCGTCAAGTGACCCAGTCTCCCTGATCCCCGGGGCGTGACTCCCCGCACGCCCCGGACTCCACTCTCTGTGCCGCCCATATGGCTGTCCTGCGTGAGGGATTACGTAATTTCACGGATGCGGAACCATGCCCCGTGACGCGTACTGTGCCTGGTGTGGTCCATGATCTTCAACGCGCTGCTCGGCCCGGGGGTTTGTCGACGTTCCCGCGCGCCTGCCCTGTCTGCCCTGCCTTTGCGGGCAGCGTCGGCCGCAGGGACGCCTTGCCGGACTTCCATGTCCGGCGTTGAAGAGTGAACGTCTGCGACTCTCCGTCGGATTCGTGCACCGACCACATCGACAGGCCCGGCCCAGCAGGCAGTTCTGCAGCCCTCTCTCAACACCAGGGGTAGTCACATGCGTATACGTGTCAAAGCCGTCGTGTTCTCTGCCGTCATCGTGTCCACGTTCGTTCTTCCGGCAACCGCTCAGGCGGTGGAGCGTCCGGGTGGGTCGGCAGGCCTCGGCGGCTTCGCCGCGAAGACCGTCCATCCGAACGACTCGCTGGGCAGCATGAAGTTCTCGAAGGCTGTCATCAACGGCGGCAAGGACATCGTTTTGGGCGTCACGACCAAGAAGACCGTCACCGTCACGTACGTCGCCACCAGTTCGAGCGGGGTCGCACTGACGGAAGCCTTCCTCTGGCAGGGGACGGACAGCTCCAGCACGGACACCATCACCGGTTCCCTGGGCACCGACGACGACCCCAACTGCGTCGAGTCCACGGCCCAGACCGGTGTCTATGCCTGCACGGCCGTCTTCCACATCAACGCCGCCACCGACTTCAAGAACAACGGTGTCGCCGGAACCTGGAAGCTGTTCCTCGGCGGTTACGACCTCTACGCGAACGCCAGTTACGACGACAACGTCGCGACCACCAAAATCAAGAGGGCCTCCCAGCTGACCGTCAACGCCACCCCGGAGCCGGTGAAGAAGGGCAGAACCATCACCGTCGTCGGCACCCTGAAGCGGGCCGACTGGAGCAACGGCAAGTACGGCGGCTACGCGGGGCAGAAGGTGTCGCTGCAGTACCGCAAGAAGGGCAGCCAGACCTACACCACCCTCAAGTCCGTCACCAGCGGCACCGGTGGTGCCCTCAAGACCACCACCAAGGCCACGGCCGACGGCTACTACCGATACTCGTTCGCGACCAACACCACCACCGGCGCTTCCTCGGCGGCCGGCGACTACGTCGACGTCAAGTAGCGCCCCAGCTCACACCACCGGCTCGTGGCTCCACGTGTTGCCTCCGTCCGTCGGCCGGCAACACGTGGAGCGTGGCCGGCATCTGACAGCTCATCACGTCGCCACGTCACCAGCGCGCTGCTCATACCGGCGCTGCGCTGTCACCCGGTGGCCGTCGGATCAGGTGCAGACAGACTGTCGCCGCGATGACGGTCCGCCGTTCGTGGGCGTCCAGGCGAGAGTCCATTTCGACGACGTACTGCTGCAACCCGATCCACGAGTCGATGGTGCTCACCGTGACCCGGCCGAGAACCTCCGGCATCGGTCCCCCTTCCGCAGCGGGATCGGTGAGATGCCATTGGATGTACGGGAGCCCGGGCCGTGTGAGGAGGAGCCGGCGTCCCTTTTCCGTCCGGAGCTCCAACTGCCGCGACTTGACCAGTCCACGGGCACCGGCGGCGCCGACCTCCCGGTCCGCGGCGTCGGTGAAGCGGAATTCCGCGGGCCCCGACTGCTCGATACGGATGATGAAGTCGCCGGACATATCCGTGAGCACGCAGTGCGTGTCGTCGGTGTACGTGACCCGAGCCAGCGGAGTCCCCTTCACGGTGGCCACCGTCAAGACAGGACCCAGGTATCTGCGCCAGCGGGAACGCTTCGGCTGTCCCACCACGACGGTTTCCAGTTCGAACAGACCGGGCTCCGTCATGGGTCTCCCTTCAGCGGTTGTCAGGGCGTCGGCCGGGGTGTCGTCTGTGCGTCGACCGGAAGGTTCAGCCGGCCCGCGACGGACGACAGGGCGGTTCCCAGCGGGAGGCTGACGCGGGTGTGCGCGAACTGGTCGCCGCGGGTGGGGTCCCGGTTGATGATGAGGACCCGCTTGTCGGCCTCGACCGCTTGGCGGACGAACCTCAGTCCGGACATCACCGTGAGCGAGGAGCCCAGCACCAGTACGGATCTCGCCTCCCGGACCAACTGACGGCAGCGCTCGATCCGTTGCGCGGGCACTGTTTCGCCGAAGAACACCACATCGGGCTTGAGGATGCCGCCGCAGTCGGCGCACGGCAGGACGCGGAAGCCGGCGACCTGTTCGTCGGAGAGGTCGGCGTCACCGTCGGGGTTGATTCCCGCGGCCACCGGCGCGAAGGCCGCATTGGCCTCTTCCAGCCGTACGGCGAGGTCACGGCGTGAGGTGACGGCGCCGCAGGCCAGGCATCGGACTCTGGCCAGGCTCCCGTGCAGTTCCACGACTCCCTCGGCGCCGGCGGCCTGGTGGAGGCCGTCGACGTTCTGGGTGATCACACCCGAGAGCAGACCGTGCCGGGCGAACGCGGCGACGGCCTGGTGACCGGCATTGGGACGGGCGCGCCCGAACGTACGCCACCCGAGATGGCTGCGTGCCCAGTATCTTCGCCGTGCCTCCAGGGATGCGGTGAAGTCCTGGTACGTCATCGGCGTGTGCCTGCTCAGGCTCCCGCCCTCGCCGCGGTAGGCGGGAATGCCCGACTCCGTGGAGATGCCCGCCCCGCTGAGAACCAGCACACCGCCGGCGCTCAGCGCGTCGGTCACCGGTCGGAGATCGGCGGTGGCCGGTGGCAGGTCCGGGGGAGGGGTCCAGTGCAGTGTCGGACGGGTGCGCATGTGAGCCAGGGTACGGAACCAGGCCCGCTTCGTGTCTCCCGGCCGTGCCGGTCCTTCGGCACTACGCCGGTCCCTCGCCGAGCAGGTAGCCGATGGCGTCCACGACGTCGTCGACCGTGTGGTGTGGAGTCACCAGTCGGTCGGGCCAGGGGCGGCCGGTGACCCAGATGGTGCGCAGCCCCGCCTCGTGGCCGCCGACGATATCGGTCTCCGGGTTGTCGCCGGTCATCCAGTCGCCGGGGCTGAGCTGCGTACCGCATCGTGCGGCGGCGAGTTCGAACAGGCGCGAGTCGGGTTTGCTGATGCCGACGTCGCCGGACGCCGCGATCCCGTCGATCAGGTCCGCCAGTCCGGTGGCGTGGATCTTGGCGCGCTGGATGTCGCTGGCGCCGTTCGTGGCGACGCCGATGCTCCAGCCTGCCTCCTTGAGACGCTCCAGGCTGCTGAGGACGGCCGGGCGGCAGTGCACCGAGGACGACATACGGTCGATGTAGACGCGCCACAGATGGTCGGCGCTCTCGGCGACGGGGAAGGCGGCACGCAGTCGGTCGAAATCACCGCGCTCGGCGTGGTCGGCGAGCTCGGTCAGCAACCATTGTTCGATCTCGGGGCCGTAGCCGTGGTCGCTGCTCAGACTGGTGATGGCGTCGGCGAAAGCGCCGCTGCGGTCGACCAAGGTGCCGTCCAGATCGAAGATCGCGAGTTTCACGATGATGGACCCTACTTGCCGTGGCGGGCGACCGGTATGGGCCCGTCCCGCTCCGAGCCGCCGCACGGTCGGACGGCTATGGCTCACGCTGTCAGGGAGACGGGTAACTCGTCCTGTGGACTGGGCAGTTCATGGCGGTGGGGAGGTGTTGCGCGGTCCGGTCTCGTGACGCCGGGGCGCACGTCACGCGTCCAGTGTCGTGGCAGTCCGGTCGCGGGTGTCGGCGGCGGGGGCGATCAAGATGGCGGAGGCGACGAACACCAGAACCGCGACCATCGCCGTACGCAGCCCGTAGTGGTCACCCAGGAAGCCGAGGGCCGGCGGCCCGACGAGGAACGCGACGTAGCCGATGATGGCGACCAGTGAGACGCGCGCGGTCTGGTCGGGGCCTGAGTCGCCGGCCGCCGACAGGGCCACCGGGAAGCCGAGAGAGGCCCCAAGTCCCCAGAAGAGGACGGAGCCGGCCGCGACGGCCACGTTGTCGGAGAAGATCACGAGGACGAGTCCGAGAGCCCCGGAGACGGCGCTCGCTCGCAGGACGGCTGCGCGTCCGAAACGGACGAGGAAGAACGTGCCGCAGAAGCGCCCCAGTGCCATCGCGGCGGCGAACCCGACGTAGACGAGTGAACCGGCTGTGGCGTCCAGGCCGTGGCCGTCCACCATGAGCAGCGGCAGCCAGTCGTTGGCGGCTCCTTCGGCCAGGGCCATGGCCAGCACGATGGCGCCGATGAGGAGCAGCTTGCGGTCCGTCCAGACCGGCGGCCCAGAGGGCGGGGCCGAGTCGGACGTGTCATGTTGCGTGCTGAGGCCGACGCCCGCAGGAAGCGCACGTGAGGCGTGGACCAGCATCCCTGTGGAGACGAGCGTGATCACGGCGAGATGCCAGTGGACGGGGATCCCCGCGGCCGTGGCGGTCATCCCGGCCACCCCGCCGACCACCGTGCCCAGGCTGAAACATCCATGCAGAGTGGGCAGAACCGGTGTGCCGGTGATGCGCTCGACGTCGGCGCCGTCCACGTTGACCGCCACCTCGCCCGAGCCCATCCCCGCGCCGAACAGGAAGAGCCCGGCCGTGACCAGGGGAGGCGACGCAACGGCGCTGCCGGCGCCGATGACGATCGTGGCCGAGATGATCAGGGTGGTGCCGAGCACGATCACGGTCCGTGTGCCCAAGCGCTCCACGAGGCGGCCGGAACAGAGGATGCCGATCATGGATCCCACGGACAGGCCGAACAGGATCAGCCCCATCTCCGCGGTCGACACGCCCAGTCGGTCCCGCACGTCGGGAGTGCGCGTGACCCACGAGGACATGGCGATACCCGGCAGGAAGAAGAAGAGGTAGAGGGCCTGGCGGCGCCGACGCGCGGCGGGGTCTGTCAAGAGGAGGCTCCGCGGGGCTCGGATGAACGGCGCGGGCAGGCGACGGGCCCCGCGTCCAGCAGTTATGTACAAATCTACATAACTGCTCGGCAGGGGAGAAGAGCAGTCGGAGTCGGACCACTCAGATCTCCGGTTGTGACCGCTGTCGAAGCCGCCGACGTCCCGCCGGGGCAGGCGTCTACGACCGGAGTGCTCGCGTCTGCTGCGTGGCGGCCGCCCGGTCGTAGACGTTGTCCGGCGTCACGATCTCGGTGATCGCCCGTGCCAGCAGGGAGGACGGCTCCTGGCCCTGGTACGTGATGTCAGTGTTGATCATCAATACGAGGGTGGCCTTCTTCGAGGGCAGGTAGACGGTCACGGTCTCGTAGCCGGGGATGGAGCCGTTGTGCCCGATCCAGCCGCCGCTCTCGAAGATGCCGAGGCCGTAGCTCGTGCCCGGGTGGCCGGTGGGCAGCATGGTGAGCCGCTGCGCCTGGGTCTGCGGCCGCAGCAGAGTGCCGGTGGCGACGATCCTCGCCCAGCGATGCAGGTCGCGCAGGTCGGAGATCATCCCGCCGGCCGCCCATGCCCAACTGGGGTTCCAATCGGTGCTGTCGGTGACCGCACCACTCAGCGTCTGGTCGGTGTAGCCGTGCGGGTGCGGCTGGGGGAACTCGGAGCGGTTCGGAAGCAGCGTGTGGGAGAGGCGGGCCGGGCGCAGCACCCGCTTCTCGATGAAGTCGGCGAGGCGTTGCCCGCTGACCTTCTCGACCACGAGGCCGAGCAGAACGAAGTTGGTGTTGGAGTACTGGAATTGCGTCCCCGGCGCGAAGGTGTTCTTGTGCCTGAAGCCGTACGCCAGTACCTGCTGCGGGGTGAACGACCGCTTCGGATCGCTCAGCAGATCGTGCTGGAAGTCCGCGTCGTCGGTGTACGGGAAGAGACCGCTGCGCATTTCGGCGAGATGCCGCAACGTGATGTGGGATCCGTTGGGCACGTTGCGGACGTAGTCGGAGATCGGGTCGTCGAGTCCGAGCCGGCCGTCGTCGACGAGCTTGAGCAGCGCCGTGGCCGTGAAGGTCTTGGTCTCGCTGCCGATCCGGACGAAGACATCGGTGTTCATGGGCTCACCGGTGGCTTTGTCGGCGATGCCGGTCGCGCGGACGTAGCTGCCCTTGCCGGGCATCCACAGGCCGGTGACGACACCGGGTACGCCGGTCTGCCGACGTACCGTCTCGATGGCCTTGTCCAGCCGCGTGGCAAGCGAGCGGTCGAGTTCACGCGGGGGACAGTCGTCATCGATGGACCGGTGGGCCGTGAGGGGCTGGGCGGCGGTGGCCGGGGTAATTGCTGCCGACGGAGCCAATACGGACGCCGTGAGCAGTGCTGCGGCGAAAACACGGCGGGCGGGGATACGACGTCTCACGTCTGCGTGCCTCTTCCAGGTTCGGGGCGAGGCAGCCAGGTCACCATCTGCGCCGATGCCGCGAGTTCTTGGTGCGATCGGCTCCGCCGGAGTCCACCCGTTCAGCGCGTCGCGAGTCGCTCTGACGCACTAGGGCGATGGCGGCAGGCTGGATCGCCGGCCCGTGGACTGTCCGCCCGGGTCCTCGGCGCTGAGCGGGGTGGGAGTGAGTGTCTCCGTTGGACGTTTCGGACGGGGCCCGTGAGCCACCCGTGTAGCGGCAAGCGTTTCGGCGCACAGGTGAGGCAAGGAGGAGAGCCGATGTCGAACCCGCAACAGCCCGAACTGCGGCGCAGTGACAAGGGAGCGGGCACTCCGCAGGACAGCCAGGCCCGCAAGGCGGCACAGCCGGCCCACGGAACCGGCGGCCAGGCCCATGGCACCGACCGCGGCGACAAGGGCGGAGGGAAGGGTGGCGGCACGCCTCCCGAGCAGCAGCCGGACCACCCGGCCTGAGCCGGCAGCACGGACGAACGAGGAGAAGGCGTGACCGTACCCGAGGAGCACCGCCCCAAGACGTCGTCTACCGACTTCGTCGTCGAGGCGTCCGAAGAAGAGACCACTGACGCGCAGGGCGGCGGCGCCACCGGCCGCACCATGCGAGAGGCGATGGAAGAAGCAGGGCTCAGCCCCGACGTCGTGCGCGACGAGCATGGACGTCGTCGGCAAGCCGGGCCGCCGGCCGCGGGCGGGGCCCGGCACCGCGCCGTCCCGCCCGCCCGACCCATGACGGGATTCAAGTCGGCCGCCCCGGCCCGGCCCCTCCGAGGCGTCACACCGCCCCTGTGTCACCGCGCACGTCTCCTCGTGGGTCCTCGAAGGTCACGGCCTGATGGTCAGCCAGTCCAGGTCGGTCACGCGGCCCTTGCCTGCCGCCACGAGATAGAGGTCGTGCGATCCGGTGACCGTGTGCTTGAGGTTCACGGAGCGCTCCTGCCAGGCGCCGGTCCCGTTCAGGGGAATCGTGGCCGCCACGCGACCGTCCGGCTTGTTCAGGCGCAGCTGGAGTGAGCAGCCGCGTGCGCAGGCCGGGCCGACGCGCACGGTGAGATTCCTGCCGTTGACGTTCGCCGCGCGGAAGCCCACCCGGTCCCCGTCTCCGAGGGAGACCGCCGCGGTGCCGCGGTCCGTTCCGCGCGCCTCCGTGGCCTGTTCGGCCTGGAGTGTCGAGGCGGCGTCGGGCCCGTCGCCGTACAGCCGGATGTCGTTGACGACCCAGGGACTGGGCCCGCTCGCGGTGAGCGTGATGCGCAGGTAGCGGGCGGTGGTCTGGTGGGGGAGGATCGCGTCCTGGGTGAAGGAGCGGCCGTGGACCCGGGCGAGTGGTGCGCCCCAGTGCGTGCCGTCACGGCTGACGGAGACGGTGATGCCGTACGGCTGGCCACTGGTGTCGCGGCCCGCGTCGAGGGTGAGCCGGTCGAAGGTCTTGCTCTCGCCGAGGTCGACGGTCAGGGACTGGCCGGCCGCCTGCGGGGCGCTGCCCGTCCAGCGGGTGTTGATGTCGCCGTCGACGGTGGTGGCGGCGTCGGTGCCGTCGCTCGAGGTGGCGGTCCAACTGCCGTGCCGCACCCGCTGCTGGCAGCCGGGCAGGCTGCAGCCGGTCGACCACAGAGGTGCGCCGTACTCGTAGGCGCCCTGGTCGGGAGCCGCGCCCAGGACGTCGGTGGTGACGCCGTCGACCACTTCGCCCGCGTCGATGGCGGGCGAACCCGGTGTCAGCCACAGTTCACCGTTGACGGCGTCGGTGTAGCCGGGCGTGGCGCTGATGAGGTTGGAGCGGACGACGGGCAGCGGATCTCCGGCCTTCGTCGCGGTGACCGGCTTGGGCCCGATGATGTTGCTGAAGTAGGAGCCGGACGCGTCGGTGGCGCCGCCGAGGGCGGTCGAGGCGACGTTGATGCCCACGCCGTAGCTGGAGTTGTGGTCCTCGTTGGCGATGCTGGGGCCGGTGTGGCCGTTGAAGTAGACACCCCGACTGCCGGTGTTCCAGGCGACGTTGTGGTGCAGGCGGAAGTGGCCGGAGTAGTTGTCGACGTAGTAGCCGTTCTGGCCGTCGGCGTCGTGGGCGGTGTTGTGGTCGATGGAGGTGCCGGAGCCGTTGAGGCTGCAGCAGACGTAGAAGGGGGAGCCGTCGCGGGAGGTGCGCATCGCCTCGGAGATGTCGTTGTAGGCGATGCGGTTGTCGTGGAACTCGGTGCCGTTGAGCTGCCAGGCGGTGTCGATGGCCGCTCGTCCGGTGCGGCGGACCGTGTTGTGGGTGACGGTGTGGCCGTTGCCGTTGATCTCGATGCCGGGGGTGTAGCTGCCCATCCAGCCGACGTCGTGGATGTAGTTGCCGGTGACGGTGTTGCCGGTGCCGCGGACCAGGACGCCGTCACCGGCCGACTGCGCGATCTCGCTGTTCTTGAGGGTGTTGCCGGTGCCGAGGATCTGCACGCCCGAGTCGAGGATGCGGGAGGCGACGATGTTGCCCTCGAACGGGTCGACCGCGAGATCGCTGTCCGGTGGCATGGGCAGCGTGGAGAACTCGGAAATGTACCTGGCGTGCAGTCCGTCGACCACAACTCCCGTACTCGCCTTGCCCGTTCGCAGGGAGGTTCCCCACAGGTCCAGGCCCCGCACGGTGACGTACGAGCTGCGGCTGAGGTCCACGCCCCACAACCGGTGCTTTGCCGACACGGTGTGTCCGGCGATGCCGTCCTTCGGTGGGACCATGAAGAGGCGGTGCGCGGCCTTGTCGTAGTACCACTCGCCGGGCTGGTCGAGGGCGGCCTTCGAACCGACGAGGTAGTAGTTGCGGTAGGTCTGGTTGCCCATGCACAGGGGCGGGCACCGGTAGTTGCCGCCCTTGAAGTCCAGCGCGCCGGGCGTGGTCGCGGTGACCTTACCGGTCTGCTGGGCCCAGGGATTGGAGCCCGCCCACAGATGTACGGTCGCACCTGTCCAGTCCGCGTCGGGCAGGTCGCTGTCATCGATGTGCTGGTCGGTGGAGGTGCTGTCGGCCTCGGCCCAGGTGGCGTTCAGGGGATCGGCTCCGGAGTTGGGCCAACGTCCCTCCGCCGCACGGGCGTTGTCGAGAAACACCGCGTTGAAGTCCGGGTCGGGCGGCAGGTCGGTGTCGGCGGCGATCAGTCCGTCGCCGGCGTCCTTCCAGCCGGTGACGCGGTCGGTGCCGTCGACGGTCACCGGCCCGTCACCGTAGGCGGCGATCGTGAGGGGGGCGCTGTCGGTGCCCGAGGGCGGGGTGAGTTGTTCGCGGTAGGTGCCGTGGTGGATCAGGCAGGTGTCGCCGGGGCGGACGCGTTCGAGGCATGCGCCGATGGTGCGCAGCGGGCTTGTCTGCGAGCCGCGTGCCTGGTCGCTGCCTTGGGGGGCCACGTGGTAGGTGTGGCCGGAGGGTGCCGCCTGCGCCTGGACCGGGAAGGTCAGCAGCGCGGTCACGGCGCCCAGCACGGACAGGTGTCTGAGTCTCATGTCCTGTCTCCAGTCGTCGGATGTGCGGTGGTCGGGGGTTCTCGCCATGCCGCCTCGGCTTCGCTTCCGTCGGGAGCACCGAGTACGGCACATCGCAACCAGTGCTCGCCGGGCGGGAGTTGGCCGACGAGCATGGGCAGGGCGGTGCGTCGTGCCAGGACGTTCGTGCCGGGCAGGCAGTCGATGACCTCACCCTCGCGACGGCCGTCGAGGTCGTGCAGTGCGGTCAGTCCCGCCGGGGCCGACACCCTCGCGTACGCCGGTCCCGTCTCGCGGTCCGTGCCCGCGTCCCGGTCGACCGCGAAGCCGCCCTCGGCGGTGTGCAGGGCGCGGGCGCTGCGGATGCGGTGCGTGCGCGTGTGCCAGGGCGCGGCGGCCGTCAGCCAAGTGGTGATCTCCACGTCGGGCCAGGGGTGCCAGGTGCTGAGGACCGTGTCGGCGGTGACGTAGTGCGCGGCCGGTTTATCGCGGACCCGGTAGTGCGTCCCGCCGTCGTCGCTCAGCGCCAGCATCGAGTCGTACGCGCCCTGTTCGAGCCCGACCGTGCCGCTCGGCAGGCTGAAGCCGAAGCGGGTCGAGTACGCGAACTTGGCGTATTTCTCGGCTCCGTGGCGCACCCATGGGTGGTGCTGGCGTCCGGCGAGCAGGGTGACGTCTCCGGACGCACGCATGAGGACCGCCCCGGCGTGCTGCTGGGCGCTGACTGCGGGCAGTGCGGGAGCCGGTTCTTCCTTCGCGGTCCAGAAGGCGTGCTGTGCCGGCAGTGCGAGCGGCAGGTACGCCTTGAGTGACCAGTAGGGGGAGCCGGGCGCGTTGTACTGCTCGGCCAGCGCGGGCTGCGGATAGCCGTACCCGATGGACAGCAGCCCGTCGGGCCCGGTCACCGGTCGCCCCTGCCACCAGCGCAGATGTCGCAGCAGATACCCCTTGACCTCGCCCCACGGCAGTACGTCGACGCCCGCGAACGGCAGCGCGCCCCAGAAGGCAGCCTGCGCCCAGCGGTAGGTGAGGCTGCGGCCGTACGGGACGGCGGCCCCGTCATCGGCGAACCAGTGCCGGAAGTCGCCGGCGAACCGGGCCGCCCGTTCCTTGAAGCGGTCGCCGCCGGTGAGCGTGTCGTGGAGCAGTCCGTAGAAGTGCATGGCCCACGGGACGTAGTAGTCGCGTCGTTCGGTGGGGCCGTCCGCGTACCAGCCGTCGCCGAGCCAGAAGGTCTCCAGACGGTCGAGACGCGAGGTGATCAGGGAGCGGTCGTAGGGCACGGCGACCCGGTCGAGACCGAGGCCGACCAGCACCGGGAAGAAGAGCCAGTTGTTGTCGGAGGTCTCCCGGGGCAGCGCGCTGAGCAGCCAGCGTGCGAGCCGGTCGCGTTCGGGGCCGCTCAGCGGGTCCCACCACTGCTCGGGGGCGAGGGCCAGCGCGAAGCCGATGGCGGCCATCTCGACGATGCGCTGATCGCGGTCGACCGGCTCGCCCCAGTACTCGGGGTGCGCGGGATCGCTGCCGTGCGCGAGCCCTTCGACCCACAACTCGGCGTGTGGAACAGCCTGTCCGCCCGCCGCCAGGGGCGCGAGCCCCCACAACGGCCGGGCGAACGCCTCCAGTTCGGCCGCCGTGTCGTCGTGAATCGCGGTGTTCACGCCGAGCCGCACACGCGCCCGTCCCTCGCTGAAGCGGGACGTGACGGGCTCGATCAACGTCTGTACGGCACAGGTGAGTTCGGCACGCGCGTCGTCCGGCGGAGCTTCTCTGTCCATCAGCCCTTCTCCGCTCCGGCCAGCAGCCCGGTGCGCAGGAAGCGCTGGGCGAGGACGAATCCGATCAGCAGCGGCGCGCAGGCCACGAGCCCGGCCAGGGCCGCCTCCGGCTGGTGGATGTCGAGGTCGGCGAAGCCGCTGGAGTTGTTGACGGCGCCGGTGGACTGCAGCAGGGACATCAGGCCGAGTTGGAGGGTGAAGGTGCGGTCGTCCGAGAGCATCACGAAGGGCAGGAAGAAGTCGGTCCAGCAGCGGACGAAGCCGAAGAAGGCGATCAGCGCGACGGCGGGACGGGCCAGCGGCAGGGCGACCGACCAGAACAGCCGCAGTTCGCTAGCCCCGTCGACGCGTCCGGCGTCGAGCAGGCTGTCGGGCAGGTTCGCCTGGAAGTGCAGGAAGGCGAGGTAGACGCCGAAGGGGTAGAAGGACAGCGGCAGGATCACGGACCAGACCGTGCCGGTGAGGTTGATCGCCGACATCTCCAGGTAGAGCGGGAGCACCAGCGCGGCCGGGGGGAGGATCATCGTCACGATCGACAGGGTGAGCAGTGTCCGGCGGCCGGCGAAGTCGTGTTTGGCGAGCGCGTAGCCCGCGGGCACGCACAGCAGCAGGGCGAGGGCCACGCTGGCCGCCGCGTAGGCGATCGAGTTGCCGATCCACAGGGTGATCTCACCGTCGTTGTAGGACGTCAGGTGTGACCAGGCGTCGCCGACGTTGCCCAGTGAGCCGAAGCCGAGCGGTGAACCGGTGGTCAGGTCGTCGGCGGTGCGGGTGGGGGCCAACAGCAGCCACAGCAGGGGCAGTCCGAAGAAGACGGCCGCGCCGAGCAGGAACAGGGCGCGGGCGCCTCGTGACAGTGCGGTCATCGCCTCATTCACCGGGAATCGGGGGAGTGGGTGGCGTACATGCGTGTACGGGTGATCACGATCCACGCGGCCAGCACTCCGACGGCGAGCATGGCCAGCGACAGCGCGGCGGCCTTGCCGAAGTCGCCGTCCTGGGTGGCGTAGACGTAGGCGAGCTGGTTGACGGACCAGGTCGGGCTGATCTGGCCGGGGGCGCTGGTGGACAGCACGGTGGGCTCGACGAACACCTGACTGCCGGAGGCGAAACTGGAGATCAGCACGAAGGCGACGTACGTACGCACCATCGGCAGCTTGACGTGCCACATGGTCCGCCAGGCGGAGGCGCCGTCGACCTGCGCGGCCTCCAGGACGTCCCTGGGGAGGGCGTTGAGCGCCCCGTACAGGACCACGATCCAGCCGCCCGCGTGCACCGCGACGCCCATCACGGTGAGGACAGCGAGGAGGTTGCCGCCGGACAGCGCGTCCGTGGCGCTCTCGATGTCCATCAGTTTGAGCAGTGGGGAGAACGGGCTGCTGTCCGGGCTGACCATGAACAGCCACAGCAGGGCGGCGGCCGAGCCGGTGACCGCGCCGGGCAGGTAGTAGACGAGCTGGAGCATGCTCGTCGTGCGGCCGGGGCGGGCGTGCAGGGTGAAGGCGAGGGACAGCACCATCAGCAGCAGGATCGGCAGCCAGAGCAGCAGATACGTCGTCACGTGGGCGGCCGCGTCGCCGAGCCGGTAGTCGTGGAAGACGGCCGCCCAGTCGCGTCCACCGGAGAAGGAGCCGTTGTCGACGAATGAGGTCCACAGGGCGTATCCGGCGGGCGCGAGCCCGAAGAGCACGAGGAACACCGTGTAGGGGCCGACGAGGATCCAGACGGCGGCGGTACGAACGGGACGGCGCCGGCGGCGGCGACGGGATGACACCGGCGCCGGCGTGGCGAGCGCGGGCGGGCGGGATGTCGTCGTGAGCGTCTTCATCCGAGCGTGTACCCGCTGGTCTTGGCCGCCGCCTCCAGTTTGTCCTGCCAACTGCCGAGGGAACCACGGAGGTTGCCGCCCGAGTCGACCGCCTTGGTGAACGTGTCGTTGAAGCTGCTCTGCCAGTCGGCCTCGAAGCGGACCGCGCCGAAGCCGGGGCGCAGCGCGTTCGCCGCCGCGGTGAGGGCGGGCATCGGGTCCGAGGCGTAGTACGGGTCCTTCGACTTGGCCTCGCCCCACTTCTTCGCGGCTTCCGAGAAGGCGGGGTAAGTGGGCTGCTTCGCCTGGAGGTTCACATCGGTGGTCATCCAGCGCACCAGGTCCGCGGCCTGCTTCGTACGGCCGCCGGCGTGCGAGGAGACGAGGAAGGCGCCTCCGCCGACCTGCCCGGCATACGGCTTGCTCTCGCCGGGCCAGGTCGGCATCGGGGCGGCGGCGATGCGCCCCTCCGGCACCTTGAACGCGGGCGCGAACATGAAGTCGCCGAACCAGGCCGGGGCGGGCAGCATCAGGATCTTGTCGCCCTTGCCGAACTTCGCGAAGCCCGGGTCGATGGGCACGACGGTGGTGACGGCCTTCTTGCGGGCGAGCGGCTGGAGCAGATCGGCGACCCGGGTGCACTCCGGCCGGCCGAGGTCGATGTGGACTTCGGTCAGGCTGAGGGTGTCGCGGGTGGGGCAGCCGCTGCTGCCGAAGTAGATACCGGCGCCGTACTTGCCGTTGACGGCTCCGACGATCGTGCCGGGGTGTTCGGCGGCTGCCTTCAGGCCGGTCCGCTGGTACTCGGCCCAGGTCTTGGGGACCTGGTAGCCGTAGCGCGCCATCAGTTTGGCGTCGTACCACAGGACGGTGGGGGCGATGTCGTTGCGCAGGCAGTACGTCTTGCCGCCGAAGGTGCAGGTGTCGAGGGAGCCGGGGGCGAAGCCGTCGCGGACGGTCTTGGGGACCAGGTCGTCGAGCGGGGCGGCGTAACCGAACTTCTCGCTCGCGAGCGTCGCCGCCTCGGCCGGATTGGCCAGGAAGACGACGTCGGGCCACCCGCTCTTGGTGCGGTTGGCGAGCGAGACCTTGGTGGGCACGTAGCCGGCGTCGGGCGGGATGGTGACGATGCGCATCCTCACGTCCGGGTGGGCCTTCTTGTACTGCTGGGCCGCGGGCATACGGGTGTTGTCCACCCAGACCAGTAACTCGCCCTTCCCGCCGCCCGAACCGGCGCCGTCACCGCCTCCGGTACCTCCGCACCCGGACAGCACCAGAGCCACGGCTGCGACCAGGGGAGCCACGCGCCATCTCTTCATGTAGACCACCAATTCGCCGGGGAGCCGTACTCCGGAAACAAGAATTGCGATACCTTTCGCAAAACTCGATCGCCCGGCAACGTAGGAGATTCATCCGATGACGTCAACGGTTCGGACGGGATCCGGCGACGGAAGGAGACGCACGCTGGCACAAATCGCCGATCGGGCAGGCGTATCGGTGTCCACGGTCTCCAAGGTGCTCCACGACAGATCCGATGTATCGGCGGAGACGCGGGCCAAGGTGCAGCGGCTCCTCGAGCAGCACGGCTACTTGGCGAAACACCACCCGGCAGCCACCGCGGCCCCGCCCGGAGGACTGATCGACTTCGTCATCAACGAACTGGACAGCCCCTGGGCGGTCGAACTCATCCGGGGCGCGGAAGACGTCCTGCACGACGCGGGCATGGGCCTGGTGGTCTCCTCCACCCACGGCCGGACCCGGCGCGCCCGTCAGTGGCTGGACTCGCTCGCCACCCGTTCCACCCGCGGGGCGATCCTCGTGGTGCCCGAACTGACACCCGGGCAGCACGAGGAGCTGAGCAGGCTCGGCATCCCCTACGCACTGGTGATGCCGATCGACGAACCCGCGCCGGGCACACCGTGGGTCGGCGCGACCAACTGGCCCGGCGGACTGGCGGCGACCCGGCACCTCATCGACCTCGGCCACGAACGCATCGCGATCATCAGCGGCCCGGAGCGTCGGCTCACCTCCCGGGCACGGGTCGACGGCTACCGCTCGGCCCTGGCAGAGGCGGGACTGCCCTACGACCCCGAGCTGGTGCGCTACGGCGACTTCACCCACGGCCTCGCCCACCAACACGCCCTGGAACTCCTGGCGTTGCCCGACCGCCCTACGGCGATCTTCGCCGGCAGCGACCACCAGGCGCTGGGCACCTACCGGGCCGCCGCCGAACTGGGTCTGCGCATCCCGGCCGACGTCAGCGTGGTCGGCTTCGACGACCTGCCCTTCGCGGACTGGGTCACCCCGCGTCTGACGACGATCCGCACCCCCCTGGCCGACATGACCGCGCTCGCGGCCCGGATGGTGCTGCGGCTGCTGTCCGGGGAACAGCCGGAGACGACGCGGGTGGAGGTGGCGACGGAACTGGTGGTGAGGGAGAGCAGCGGGCGCCGCAGCCGGTGACTTCGCACTTCTCCCTCAGGAAACCGCTCACGCATGCCATGGACGGACCACGCCGTCAGCGAGCTGCACGAACTGCCGGGCGCCTGGGTGGTGGTGGGTGGGGAAGAAACCGGGAACGACCCCCAGGAGCTTCCCCTCGGCCGGGTCCCATACCGACAGACCGGTGTCGCCTCGAACGCAAGGAGTTCCACGGCCGTTCCGCTCTGACCCGTGTCGAAGATCCGTGCCCCGGGCCGCATGCGTTCGTCGTCATCGCCGATTCCCTCCACGGCGAGGCCGGTGTCTGCACGGTCCGGAGGATCACGGCCCGTTCGGCGGCTCTCCTTGGGCACCGGGCACCAGGCGCCCTGGCTCTCGGTGCCCTGACCGTCGAGGGTGACGCGGCCGAGCAGCTCTACCAGGAGTCGGTCGAACTGTGGGCCAGGTTCGGACGGCTCTGGTGCGGGCCCGGACCCGAGTGTCGGCCGGCGAGTGGCTGCGCCACCACCTCGGCTGTCGAGCTCCCTGTGGACCACGGTGTACCGCACACTCGGCCTCGCCTCGCCTCCCGGAAGAAGATTCCCCGCGCGTTCGGCGGACCTGGCCCGGTGGCCGACGGCTGATCGCTCAGCACCTTCCGCGCCACGGCCCGGTCGCCGCGTACCGATCGAACGCCGGGTCGCCGAAAGAGCGCAGAGGCCGGTCCATCGCAGGCTCCTATCCGCTAACATAGAATAATTAGGTAGATGAATAGGCGAGTGGTGGCGAGGAGTGGCCGTGGACTTCGGACTGACCGACGAGCAGGACATGTTGCGCGCGACGGCACGGCAGTTCGTCGCCGACGTGTGCCCGGCCGAGAAGGCCAAGCAGTGGGACGAGGAGGGCGCGGTGCCGCCCGAGCTGTTCCGGGGGATGGCGGACCTGGGGTGGTTCTCGCTGCCGTTCAGCGAGGACGAGGGCGGTGACGGCGGCGGCCCCCTTGAGCTGATCCTGATCGCCGAGGAGCTCGGGCGGGCCAGCTTCGACGTCGCCATGTGCTACATCGGCGTCCTCATTCCCGGGATCACGGTGTTCCGGTGGGGCAGCGAGGCGCAGCGTGACTTCATCCGCGGGCAGGTCATGACGGGACGCCACCGGCTCGCCGTAGGCCTGAGCGAGCCGGACAGCGGATCGGACGCGGCTGCGCTGCGCACCTCCGCCGAAGAGCACGGGGACCACTTCGTCGTACGGGGCCAGAAGGCGTGGTGCACGGGCGCCGGACTGCCCGACACGACCATCGCGACCTACGTGCGCACAGGGCCCCGGGAGCCCAAGCACAGCGGCATCAGCCTGCTGCTCGTCGACCCGGCGACGGCGGGCGTGGAGGTGCGCCGGACCCCGACCCTCGCCCGGCACATCCTGGGCACGAACGAGGTCTTCCTCAACGACGTCAAGGTCCCGAAGGAGAACCTCGTCGGCCCGCGCGACGAGGGCTGGAAGGTGATGCTCTCCAACATCGAGCTGGAGAAGGTGATCATCACCGGCGGCTATCTGGGCGCGGCCCAGGCCACCCTGGACGAGATGCTGGAGTACGCCCGTACCCGGCACGCCTTCGGCCGCCCGGTCGGTAACTTCCAGGCCCTCGCCCACGCCATGGCCGACCTGCAGACCGAGATCGACTCCGCCCGGCTGCTCGCCTACCGCGCCGCCTGGCTGCTCGCGCAGGGCAAGCCGTGCACGCGAGAAGGGTCGATGGCCAAGCTCAAGGGCTCGGAGACCTACGTGGCGGCGGCCCGGCTCGGGATGCAGGTCTGCGCGGGGCACGGCTTCTCGACGGAGAGCGTGATGAGCTTCCGCTACCGGGAGTCGATCGTGGCCACGATCTCCGGGGGGACGAGCCAGATCCAGCGCAACGGGATCGCCCGCAGCATGGGCCTGCGGTCCTACTGACCCTCGGCACCGTCGCCCTGTCCCGCCAGCCACTCCTCGTGCCGTGCGAAGTGGCCCCGGTCCCGGGTCACCCAGATCCCGGAGGCCCGGGCCAGCACGGCCCGAGCAGGCAGCAGCACCATCTCGCCCGCGATGTACCAGCGTGAGCCCTCCCGTCGCTCGACCCACGCCCGGACCTGAAGCGGACGTTCCACCGGCACCGGCTTGACGAAGCTCACGGTCAGCTCCGCCGTCACGCTCAACGTCCGGTGCAGCAAAGGGAGATGGCCCAGGCAGTCGTCCAGCACGGCCGCCGTCCAGCCGCCGTGCGCCACATTGGGCCCGCCCTCCTGGTCCCGCGGGCAGGCGAGCTCGAACCACGCCACGCCGTCCTCGTCGAGCCGTTCGTGCTCCACACCCAGCCGGCAGGCACCGGCGCCGCGGCACGCACCGCACAGCGCCACTCCGCCGGGGGTGCGGGGCGGTTCCTGGAAGTCCGCCCCCGCCCAGTGACCGGTGCCGGGGACCGTCTTCGACATGCTCGTACTCCTCGTGTCAGGCATCGGCAAGCAGCGGGCGCAGCTTCCCGGCGATGAGCTGGACCTGGCGGGCCACCATCTCCTCGGGCATCCCGGCCAGCGAGGCCCACAGGAACACCCCTTCCACCGGCAACCCTGCCACGTACGTCGTGATGGCCTCGGCGACGTCCTGCGGGGTGCCGTAGAGGAACTGTCCGACGCCGGTCGCGCTCAGCCCCGTCGCGCGCCATTTCTCGGGGTCGATGGGGCGGGGGACCGGCTGGTCCGTTCCCTCCACCATGTACCGGCGGTAGCTGTCCCACTGGTACGCCAGGTGCCTGCGCACCACCGGCCAGTCGCCTTCGGGGTCCTCGGTGACGAACGTGGTGAACGAGCCCTGCATGCGGGCCGTCGACGGGTCGTGGCCGCTCTCCGCGAGCCCGTCCCGGTACGGCGTGAGCAGTGCGGGATTCAAAGACAGCAGACCCGTGCCGAGCCGGCCGGCCCTGCGGGCGCCCTGCGGGCCCTGGTAGCCGAGCCAGATCGGCAGGGGGTCCTGGACGGGGCCGGGGGTGACCAGGGACTCGGCCCACAGCGCGCGGATCTCCCGTACGCGCTGGTCGGTCGTCGTGTAGCGCCGGGTGAGGTCGGCGTCGAACAGGCGGTACTCGGGCACCCGGTAGCCGGTGCCGAGTCCGAGGTCGAGGCGGCCGTCGCTGATGATGTCGACGATCGCCGCCTGTTCGGCGAGTTCGGGGGCCGCGTGCAGCGGGGCCGGGATGACGGCGGTGCCCAGCCGCACCCGCCGGGTGCGGGCCGCGGCGGCTGCCGCCATGGTGAGCGGCTGGGGGAGGTAGCCGTCCTCGAAGCCGTGGTGCTCGGAGAACCAGACGGAGTCGATGCCGAGCCGGTCCGCCTCCTCGCACATCTCCAGGGCGAACCCGTACACCCGCGACCAACTCTGCCGCCACGGGGGCGGGTTGCGCAGGTCGAAGTAGATGCCCACCTTCACGCCGGACCGCCTCCTGTTGTCGTGTCGTCGGTCAGCCGGATCGTCGCGTGCGCGACGGCGACGCCTTCTCCGGGTGGCAGCAGCCGTACCGGGCGCAGTTCCAGCGCCTCGATCTCGGGGAGGTCCTCGACCATCGCGGAGATCCGCAGGACGGTCTCCTCCAGCGCCGCGAGATCCACCTCGCGCCCGCCCGCCCGGCCGTCAAGGAGCGGGGCCGCCCGCAGGGAGCGGATCATCTCGCGGGCGTCGCGGTCGCTGAGCGGGGTGACGCGGTGCGCGACGTCCGCCATGAGGTCGGCGTAGTCGCCGGTGAGCCCGAAGGAGACCACCGGCCCGAAGACCGGGTCCGCGCCGACGGAGAGGAACGCGTCCGGGCCGGGGCCCGGCCCGGTGTCCCGTACGGCGATCCCGTACGAGGCCAGCAACTCGGCGGCGACCGCTGCTGGGACCGGACCCGGGGCGCACCCGGCGAGCAGCGACCGTGCGTGCTCGGCGTCGATGTCCGCGAGGTCCGGTATGACGCCCGCGGGGGTGCTGCGCCAGGCCTGGTAGGCGGCCGCGTGACCGAGTGAGGCGGCCGCCGCTTCGGGGAACGTGTAGGTCGGTACGACGAGTGCGTCCCGGTGCAGCAGATCGGCGACGCCCGCGCCGCCCAGGAAGCTCGTCACCACCGGCTTGTCGGGCCGGGCCGCGGCCGCGTCGAGAATCGCCGACGCCACCTCGTCGGGCTTGTCCGCCAGCGGCGGCATGAACAGGACGACGGCCGCGTCGATGCCGTCGTCGGCCAGTACCGCGTCCAGCGCCTGCCGGTAGTGCTCGGCAGTGGCCATGGGGGTCAGGTCGATCGGGTTGGCGAGGTCCGCGCGTGGCGCGAGGGCGTCGGCGAGCCGTTGCCGGGTGGCTTCACCTAGTGCGGGCACGCACAACCCGCTCGCCGCGCAGGCCCCCACGGTCAGTGCCGCGGGGCCGCCCGCGTTGGTGATCACGGCGACCCGGTTGCCGGGCGGTGGAGGCTGGTGGGCGAGCAGCAGGGCGACGTCGAACAGCTCCTGGAGGCTGCGGGTGCGGATCACCCCGGACTGGGCGAACAGCGAACTGACCGCCGTGTCCGCGGGCCCGGGGTGGACCGCGACGATCGGCTTGCGCGGCGCGATGCGGCGGGCGACGCGGGCGAAGCGGCGCGGATCGCCGAAGGTCTCCACGTGCAGCAGGATCACCGAGGTCGCCGGGTCCTCCTCCCACCACTGGAGCAGCTCGTCGGTGGACACGTCCACGGCGTGACCCACCGACACGAAGCCCGAGAAGCCGAGCCGCAGCCGCTTGGCGAAGTCGAGGACCGCGAGCCCCAGCGGCCCGGACTGGCTGGACATGGCCACCCGGCCGGGCGTGGGCAGGGCGGGCGAGAAGGTCGCGGCCAGCCGCGCGGCGGGTGTCGTGTTGAGCACGCCCATGCAGTTCGGGCCCACCAGCCGCATCCCGGAGGCCCGTGCGAAGCGGGCCAGTTCCAGCTCGGCCGACCGTCCCTCGGCGCCGGCCTCCCCGAAGCCCGTCGAGACGACGACCACCGCTTTGACGCCGGCCTCCGCGCAATCGCGCACGGCCGCGGGGACGGCCGCGGCCCGTACGGCCACCAGCGCCAGGTCCGGCGGTTCGGGAAGGTCCCGGACGCCGGGGTAGGCCGGCAGCCCGGCGATGTGCTCGGCCCGCGGGTTGACCGGGAAGACGCTGCCGCCGAAGCCGCCCCGCAGCAGGTTGGCCACGATCTCGTGGCCGATCGTGAGCGGGCTGCGGTTGGCGCCGATCACGGCGACCGAGCGCGGTTCGAGCAGGGGTCTGAGGGATCGCCGTACGGCTGTGTGCTCGCGGCGCTCGGCCCGGGCCACGGCTTGGGCCTGTGGGTCGGCGGCGATCTCGAAGTGGATGATCTCGCCGGGCGGCCCGGCCTCCACCCGGTAGCCGGAGCCGAGGAAGACGTTGATCATCCGGGTGTTGTCGGCGAGGACGTCGGCCTCCAGCACCCGGATGCCCCGGGTCCGGGCGGCAGCCGCGATGTGCTCCAGGAGCAGCCTGCCGAACCCCTCGCTCTGGTGGTCGTCGCGGATGGTGAACGTGACCTCGGCGTGCTCCGGTTCCTCGGGGTCGCGGGTGTAGCGGACCAGGCCGGCTATGTCGTCGCCTGCCAGGGCCACGAGCGCCAGCTCGTTCAGGTAGTCCACGTGGGCGCCGCGCCGGATGACGTCGTCGCGCGCCCTGACCACCGGCCCGAGCGAGCGGTAGGCCAGGGTGGCCCGGGACAGGCTGCCGACGAAGGCGACCAGGCGGTCGGCGTCCTCGGGCCGGATCGGCCGGACGAACGTCGACCGGCCGGTCCTGACGAGCCCCGGCCGTTCCAGATCCTCGGGATACGAGCGGGACGCGGGATGTGAGGGGTGCGGGGGAGTGGTCACGGTGGTGTGCCGCCGGTCAGACGGCCGCCTCCTGGGGAGTCTGCTCGGGCAGCTTGAACAGCTCGTTGAACGTGCCGCGCGTGACCCGGTCGCGGATGTCGTCCGACACGCCGTCGAACAGGTCGTGCAGCGTGGACTGGGTGTGGCCGTAGGTGCCCTCCAGGTGGGGGTAGTCGTCGCCCCACATCACGTTGCGGTAGCCGGTCGACTCGACGATCTCCACCGAGCTCTTGTCGTGCTGGAAGGACGCGTACACCTGCTGCCGGATGATCTCGCTGGGCAGCCGGCTCAGCTTCGGCCGCACGAACATGCCGTGCTGGCGGTAGGCCTCGTCCATCCGGTCACCGATGGCCGGCACCCATCCCGCGCCACCCTCCGCGATCAGGATCCTGAGATCCGGGTGCCGGTCGAGGGCACCGCCGGCGACCAGGTGGGACACCACGCGCATGCCCGGGTAGGTGGTCTCCATGTAGTTGACGACCGCGCCGCCGGGCCCGCGGAAGACGACATTCTGGCCGCCCGTGCCGATGTGGAAGCCCAGCACCACGCCCGCCCGCTCGGCCGCGGTCCACAGCGGCTCCCAGCGCTCGAGGGCGTACTCCTCGCCCTCCCGGGTCGAGCACGGCAGGAAGACCGCCTTGAAGCCCATCTCGGCCGCCCGCTCCAGCTCGGCGACCGCGTCGTCGATGTCGGCGGTCGAGACGCAGGCGGTGGTGATCACGCGCTTGTTCTTGCTGAGGATCTCGTCGTACGCCCAGTCGTTCCACGCCCGTACGGTCTCCCGGGCGAGCTCCCGGTCGGTGATCGACACGAGCCAGAACCCCATGGAGGGAAAGGCCAGTTGGGACCAGACGCCCTCCTGGTCGAGGTCCTTGAGCCGTACTTGCAGGTCCCAGGCACCCGGCGGGCGCATGGCGTCCATGAAGTCGCCGAGCTGGCGGTCGATGCGCTCGCCGTCGATGTAGAGCATCTCGTACTTCTCGCCACGCTCGCTGCGCGGTGCCCGGGCGGCGAGCCGGGCGGGCAGCCGCTCGGTCCACACGTCGGCGGGTTCCATCACGTGGGAGTCCCCGGAGTTGACCCAGATCTTCGTCATGACGCTCCTCAGGGCAATGGATGTAATCAGTTAGCGATTTTAGTTGTATGGGGCGCCGAAGGGAAGGAGATGCCGACCCTCGCCTTGAATCCGTCCAAATAGTTGACTGATTGCGCTGTTAGTTGCAAGATCTGGGCACCGAGCCGCGAGGAGGCGTCATGGTGGGTGACAGGGACCCCGGAGACAGGTACTTCGAGCCCCAGGTGGAGACCATGCCCCGCGAGGAACTGCGCGCGCGGCAGGAGGAACAGGTCGTCGAGCTGGTCGAGTACGCCTACGCCAACTCCGCCTTCTACCGGGAGCTGTGGGACGAGCACGGGGCGCACCCGCGCGACATCCGCACGCTGGACGACTTCCGGGCACGGATCCCGTTCATCACCAAGGACATGGTGCGCGCCTACCGGGCCCGCACCGGCGACCCCTTCGGCGGTCTGCTCTGCGTCCCCGTCGAGGAACTGACCTCGGTCTCCTCCAGCTCGGGCACCACCGGCGATCCGGAGTTCTTCGCCGAGATCTGGCAGGACGCCCCGCCCCTGGTCACCGCGCAGGTGCGCGACCTGTGGGAACTGGGCCTGCGGCCCGGCGACCGGGTGCTCAGCCCGCCCGGCACCTTCCGCAACCTCATGGACCCCGGCTACCAGGCGCTGGGCGCCGTGGTGATCGAGGTCGACACCTGGATGGGCAAGATGCACGAGGTCGTCGAGGCCCTGCGCACCTACCGGCCGGCCTATCTCCAGATGATGTATCCGCAGATGGTGGAGCTGGAACACCTGGCGGAGAAGACCGACCTGCGGGAGGCGTTCTCCTCCCTCAAGGGCGCCTCCTGCGCCGGCCAGCCGCTGAGCCGGAAGATGCGCGAGCGGATCCGGGACGACTGGGGCATCGACGTCTACGAGTACACCAGCGCCGCCGACACCGGCACCGCCTGGGAGTGCCGCGAGCACGACGGTTTCCACCTGTGGGAGGACACCGTCTTCGCCGAGTGCGTGGAGGTCGGAGAGGGCAGGGAGGGCGGCTGGCGTGACGTCCCCGAGGGCGACCTGGGCGAACTGGTCGCCACCGACCTGGACAACCGGGCGGCACCGCTGATCCGTTACCGCAGCGAGGACCTGGTCCGCCTGTCCCGCGACACCTGCGGGTGCGGCCGTACCCACGCCCGGATGTGGGTGGCCGGACGGAGCGGCGACGAGACGCTGGTCCAGGGGCGCTCCGTGGTGCTGCGCGACATCTGGCAGGCCGTGGAGGACCAGCCGGAGACGGTCGCCGGAGTCTTCCAGATCGTCCGGGACCGCCGCGAGGTCGACGAACTGCGGCTGCGCGTCGGCTACGACCCCGCACTCACCGGGGACGTCGACGCCCTGGCAGGCCGGCTGACCGAGGCCGTGCGGACCCGCACCGGAGTCAAGCCTGTGCTCGATCTGCGCACCGAGGAGGACCTGTTGAAGACCATGACGAGCGTCGCCAAGTTCCCCCGGGTGGTGAAGAGCTGATGACCCGAGCCGACACCCTGTCGCGGGCCGGGCTGCTGGAGCGCCCCGAACTCGCCTACCTCGTACGCTTCCCCACCGCCGACGGCATCCGGGAGACGGAACTGACCTGGGCCGAGCTCGCCCGGGACACCGACTGGGCCACCGCCCGGCTGCGGGAGCACGGCCTCGCCGCCGGACAGCGGGCCCTGCTGACCGCCTCGGGCTTCGAGGGGTTCTGGGGACACGCGGTCATCGGCGCGCTCCGCGCGCTGAAGGTGACGTACGGCATCGCCGAGGCGATGGGCTGGGACCACCGCCGTACCTCCGTCTTCCACCGCGAGCTGCGACCGCACGCGGTGATCGGCCTGTCCGCCGAGACCCTGGAGGGACTCGCCGGGACCGCCGACATCGGAGAGATGTTCCGGCCGACCTCGGTCGTCCTGGCGCGCCCCGCCGCCGTGCCGATGCTGCGTGCGGTGGGCGTGGCCGCCTGTCTGTTCTCGGCACTCGGACCGGCCCTCGCCCTGGAGTGCCCCGAGCGGAGCGGCGCCCACGTCAACCCCGCCGAATGGCGCGTCGGCGAGCGTGACGGGCACCTGTTCCTGGCCGCCGGGGGGCAGCGCACGTCAGCCCTGCCCGAGACCCCGCTCGGCATCGCGGGCCGGGTCGTCGCCGGGCGGTGCGCCTGCGGCAGCGAGGATCCGCGCGTGCTGTTCGCCGAAGCCCGAGCCGACCAGCCACTGTGAACGAGGAGTCGAGGATGTCCGAAGGAGTGGTCGACGGCCGTGTCGTGGTCGTCACCGGAGCCGGCAACGGCATCGGCCGGGCCCACGCCCTGGCCTTCGCCGCGCACGGAGCGAAGGTCGTGGTCAACGACCTGGGCGGCGCACGCGACGGCGGGGGCGCCTCGGCCGGACCCGCGCAGACCGTGGTGGACGAGATCGTCGCGGCCGGCGGCGAGGCCGTGGCCAACACGGACGACATCTCCACCTGGGACGGCGCAGGCCGCCTTGTCCGGCAGGCCGTGGACACCTACGGCGGCCTGGACGTGCTGGTCAACAACGCCGGCATCCTGCGCGACCGGATGATCGTGTCGATGACCGAGCAGGACTGGGACAGCGTGCTCGCCGTCCACCTCAAGGGCAGCTTCGCGACCCTGCACCACGCGGCCGCCTACTGGCGTGAGCGCGCCAAGTCCGGTCACGCCAACGACGCCCGGGTGATCAACACGACCTCCCCGTCCGGCATCTTCGGCAACCCCGGGCAGTCCAACTACGGCTCGGCCAAGGCCGGCCTCGCGAGCCTCACGATCATCGCCGCCGCCGAACTCGCCCGCTACGGCGTGACGGTGAACGCCATCGCGCCCACCGCGCTCACCCGGCTGACCGAGGACATCGAGATGATGCGGCAGGCCGCACAGCGCCAGGACCTCACCCCGGAGGCGATCTCGCCGCTCGTGGTGTGGCTCGGTTCGGCCGCCTCGCGCGAGGTCACCGGCCGGGTCTTCGGCGTCGTCGGCAACCGGATCACCGTGCTGGAGGGCTGGGTCAACGGCCCCGGCGTGGGTTCGGAGAACCGGTGGACCCCCGAGGAGCTGTCCTCGGTCGTTCCGAACCTGGTGGCCAAGGCGGCACCCAACGCCGACGCCCTCGGCAACCGGAACGGGGCCTGAGATGAGCACTCATACGGAACAACTGCCGGTCGCCGAGGACCTGTTCACCTGGCCTCCCGGGGACGAGAACCCGTTGCGGCTCATCGGCTCCGAATGCGCCGATTGTGGCCTGGTGAGCTTCCCGGCCGCCTCCGCCTGCGTGCGGTGTGCGAGCACGGAGTCCAAGCAGCGGCTGCTCGCCGACCGCGGCACCCTGTGGACGTTCACCACCCAGGACTTCCGCCCGCCGTCCCCGCCGTACGACGGACCCGCGGCCTTCGAGTCCTACGCGGTCGGGTACGTCGAACTCCCCGGCGAACTGCTGGTCGAGGCCCGGCTCACCGAACCCGACCCGGACAAGCTGCGCATCGGTCAGCCCATGCGGCTGACGCTCGTGCCCTACACCGTCCGGGACGACGGCACCGAGGTCGTCACGTTCGCGTTCACCCCGGCTGAGGAGGAGACATCGTGACCGAGGCCGTCATCATCGGAGTGGGCCTCCACCCCTTCGGGCGCTTCCCCGGGAAGCCGGCGCTGGACATGGGCGCGGACGCGGTACGCCTCGCGCTGGCCGACGCGGGCGTCAACTGGCCGCAGATCCAGGGCGGTTACATCGGCAGCTACGAGGTCGCCAACCCGGACGCCATCGTGGGACGCCTCGGTCTGACCGGCATTCCGCTGCGCGGAGTGTTCAACGGCTGCGCCACCGCCGGCACGGCGATCGCGCTGGCCGCCCGCGCCATCGAGACCGGCGAGCACGACCTGACCATCGCGATCGGCCTGGACAAACACCCGCGCGGCGCCTTCGCGGCCGACCCGTCCGTGGCCGGCATCCCCTCCTGGTACGGGCAGACCGGTCTGTTCCTCACCACCCACTTCTTCGGCATGAAGATCAACCGCTACATGCACGAGCACGGCATCTCGCACGAGACGCTCGCCCGGGTGGCCTCCAAGAACTTCGGCAACGCGGCCGCCAACGAGAAGGCCTGGCGCCGGACCCCCCTCACCCCGGAGGAGGTCCTGGCCTCGCCCGTGCTCAACTACCCGCTGCGCCAGTTCATGTACTGCGGCCCGAACGAGGGCGCCGCGGCGATCGTGCTGTGCCGCGCCGACCAGGCCCACAAGTACACCGGGAAGCCGGTACGCGTCCGTGCCACCGCCCTGCGCAGCCGCAGACTCGGCGCCTTCGAGGTGCAGAGCCCCTCGTTCCCGGTCGGCGAGGTCGTCGAGAGCCCCACGGTGGACGCCTCCCGGGCGGCCTACGAAAGCGCGGGCATCGGCCCGGAGGACGTCGACGTCGCCCAGCTCCAGGACACCGACGCCGGGTCGGAGATCATCCACATGGCGGAGAACGGCCTGTGCAAGGACGGCGAGCAGGAACGCCTGATCGCCGAGGGCGCCACCGGGATCGGCGGCCGGCTCCCCGTCAACACCGACGGCGGACTGCTCGGCAACGGCGAACCCATCGGCGCCTCCGGCCTCCGGCAGATCCACGAGATCGTCCTCCAGCTCCGCGGTACGGCGGGGGACCGGCAGATCTCCGGCACTCCCCGCGTCGGCTACACCCACCTGTACGGCGCGCCGGGCGCGTCGGCGGTGACGATCCTCTCGACCTGAAAGCACAGGGGACCCCGCAATGGGCTTGGCACACGAATCGCAGGACATGCAGGACTTCGCCGCCGAGGCGCGCGCCTTCCTCGACGCCCACGCGGCGAAGGCCGCCGACCGCGCCGCCGTCACCTGGGGCGAGGGCGACGACTCGATGGCGTACTTCAGCAGCCTCCCGCCCGAGGAGGAGGCGGAGCAGGTGCGGCGGGCGCGCGCATGGCAGCGCACCCGCCACGAGAACGGCTTCGGCTGGATCACCGGGCCGCCCGAGTACGGCGGCCGGGGCCTGACCCCCGTCCACGACCTGCTCTACGACAGCATCGAGTCCGAGTACGACGTCCCGGACACCGGAGTGCTCGGCGTGGTCGGCCTCGGCATGATCGGACCGACGATCCTCGCCCACGCCCAACCCGCCCTGCGCGAGCGATGGTTGCCCGCGATGTACCGCGGAGACGCCATCGCCTGCCAGCTGTTCAGCGAACCCGGCGCCGGATCCGACCTGGCGAGCGTGGCGACCCGGGCCGTCCGCGAGGGCGACGACTGGGTGCTCAACGGGCAGAAGGTGTGGACGTCGGTCGCCCACCACAGCCAGATCGGCCTCGCGCTGACCCGCACCGACCCCGACGCGCCCAAGCACCGCGGCATCACCGCCTTCCTGGTCCCCATGGACACCCCCGGCGTCGAGGTCCGCCCGCTGCGTCAGATGACCGGCGGCGCCGACTTCAACGAGGTCTTCCTCACCGACGTCCGCATCCCCGACGACCACCGCCTCGGTGAGATCGACGGCGGCTGGACGGTCGCCCTGACCACCCTGATGAACGAGCGCAACACGGTCGGCAGCGAGGGCGCGGGCCCGGTGGCCGCCGCCCTGTCCCCGGACCACCTCTCGGCCCTCATGCGCGCCACCTGGACCTGGGACGACCGCGCCCTGCGCGGACGCCTCGCCGAACTCCTCGTGGACGCGATGGCCACCGGCTACCTCAACGACCGCGCACAGCGCACCCTTCGGGCCGGGATCGCCCCCGGTCCCGAGAGGTCCGTCGCCAAGCTGATGTACGGCCAGAACCTCACCCGCGCCGCCCACTTCGTGTCCGAGTGCCTCGGCCCGCGCATCATCGCCGACACCGGCCGCTGGGGCATGTACTCCTGGTCCGAACTCCTGCTGGCCACACCGGCGTTGCGCATCCTCGGCGGCACCGAGGAGATCATGAAGAACATACTTGCGGAGCGGGTCCTCGGTCTGCCCAAGGAGGCACGCGCATGAGCGTCGACGAGAGCGGGCTGAAAGAACTCCGCGCGTCCGTGCGGGAGTTCCTCGAGGCGAAGTCGTCCGAGGAAGCGGTACGCAAGCTCCTCGACAGCGAGCCCCGCTTCGACCCGGAGGTGTGGGCGCAGGCCGCCGACCAGCTGCGCCTGCCGGCCCTGGCCATCCCCGAGGAGTACGGCGGTGACGGCTTCGGACCGGTCGAACTCGGCGTCGTCCTGGAGGAGATGGGCCGCGCCCTGTTCTGCGCCCCCTTCTTCGCCACCGTCGTCCTGGCCGTCCAGGCACTGCTGGCGACGCGAGACCACGAGGCCTGCGCACGCCATCTGCCCGGCATCGCCGCCGGGCGGACCACCGCCACTCTCGCGGTCGCCGAGGAAGCCGGGTCCTGGGACCCCGCCCTGATCTCCACCCGCGCGATCCCGGACGGGGACGGCGGCTGGAGAATAAGCGGCCGCAAGAGCTTCGTCATCGACGGCACCACGGCCGACCTGATCCTCGTGGTCGCCCGCACCGTCGCCGGACCCACCTTCTTCGCGGTGGACCGAACGGTCCCCGGAGTGACGGCCGAGGCGATGGAGACCCTGGACGCCAGCCGGGCGATGGCCCGGCTGACGTTCGACGCCGTGCCCGCGACGGTTGTCGGCGCGGAAGGCGCGGGCGGGCGCATCATGGCCGACGTCCTCGACATCGCGTCCGTGGGGCTCGCCGCCGAGCAGTCGGGCGGGGCGCGCCGGTGCCTGGAGATGAGCGCGGAGTACGCCCGCACCCGGCATCAGTTCGGGCGGCCCATCGGCTCCTTCCAGGCCGTCAAGCACAAGTGCGCGGACATGCTGGTCCAGACCGAACTCGCCGAGGCCGCCTCACGGGAGGCCGCGCTGCTGGCCGCCGAGGGCTCCGCCGGCTTCCCGGTCGCCTCGGCGGTCGCGCACGCGAGCTGCTCCAAGGCGTACATGTTCGCCGCCATGGAGAACATCCAGATCCACGGCGGCATCGGCTTCACCTGGGAGCACCCGGCGCACCTGTACTTCCGGCGGGCCAAGTCCTCCCAGCTGCTCTTCGGCGGACCGGCGATCTACCACGAACGCCTCCTGGACCGGCTCGGCATCTGACGACCGAGCTGTCAGCCGTCGAGAGGGTCCCGGGGCTTCGGACGTCCCCGGGGCCCTCTCGACGACTCCGTCCGTCGGATGGTCCGGCGCGTCGCCTAGTCTTCGTGCTCATGACGCGTGTCTGGCTCCTGCCGATCCTGTTCCTGCTCTGCGGCACAGGCCTCGCGGTCGGGCTGCTCCTCGACGAAGACCCCGGCACCGCCGTGGTACTCCTGCTGCTGTTCACGCTGCTCGCGGGGGTGAACTCGCCCCTGGTCTTCCCCAGGTCGATCGACGCGGCGGAGGCGCGACGCCGCAGCGCGGCCGACGGCCGGCCGGTCGTGTTCTGGCGGCCGGGCTGTGTGTACTGCCTCCGGCTGCGCATGCGGTTGGGCCGCCGGGCCCGCCGGGCGCACTGGGTCGACATCTGGCGTGACCTCGAGGGCGCGGCGGCGGTGCGGGCGGTCAACGACGGCGACGAGACCGTGCCGACCGTGGTCGTGGCCGGCCGGTCCCACGTCAATCCCGATCCCGCGTGGGTGCGCGAACAGCTCTCCCGATCCGCCTGACCGCGAGTCCCACGCGGACGAGCTCAGCCGCGCGCCGCCTCGCCCAGCAGGGCCTTGGCGATGATGACCTGCTGGATCTGGCTGGTGCCCTCGTAGATGCGGAACAGTCGGGCGTCACGGTAGAAGCGCTCGACCGCGACCCCGCGCATGTAGCCCGCGCCGCCGTGGACCTGGACCGCGCGGTCGGCGACCCGGCACACCATCTCGCTCGCGAAGTACTTCGCACACGACGGGCCGATCTTGGTGTCGGTCCCGGCGTCGAAGGCGCGCGCGGCCTCCAGGACGGTGGCCCGGCCCGCGTAGTAGTCGGTCTGCGAGTCCGCGATGAGGCCCTGGACGAGCTGGAAGGAGCCGATGAGCTGTCCGGACTGCCTGCGGGTGCTTGCGTAGGCGACCGACTCGTCGACCAGGCGCTCGGCCATCCCGACCATCAGCGCGGAGATGTGCACCCGCCCGTGCGCGATGCAGCCCATCGCCGTGGAGAAGCCCCGGTTGAGCCCGTCCGCGCCGCCGACCAGCGCGGAGGCCGGCACCCGTACGTCGTCGAAGTACACGTCCGCCGTCCACGCGCCCAGCTGGCCCATCTTGTGGTCCCGGGGGGCCACGGTCAGACCCGGAGTGCCGGCGGGGACCAGGAAGGTCGAGATGCCGCGGGTGCGCGGGGCGTCGGGGTCGGTGCGGGCGAAGACCATGAAGACGTCGGCGAGCGGGGCGTTGGTGATGTACCGCTTGGCGCCGTTGATCACCCACTCGTCGCCGTCGAGATATGCCTTCGTGGTGAGCGTCGAGGGGTCGGAGCCCGCGTCCGGTTCGGTGAGCGCGAACGACGCCAGTACCTCGCCCGAGGCGATCCTCGGCAGCCACTCCGCCTTCTGGTCCTCCGTGCCGCCGACCATCAGGACGTGTCCGGCGATGCCGTTGTTCGTCCCGAACATCGAGCGCAACGACGGTGTCGTGTAACCGAGTTCGAACATCAACTGAGTCTCTTCGTACATCGAGAGCCCCAGCCCGCCGTACTCCTCGGGCAGCGCGAAGCCGAACAGGCCCATCTTCTTCGCCGCCTCGCGGATGTCCGCGGGCATCTCGTCCTTCTCGTCGATCTCCGCCTCGAGCGGCACGACACGGTCCCGGACGAAACGCCGGACCTCGGACAGCACGTCGCTGAAGTCAGCCGCGTCCATGTCGACTCCCTTACCTAGTGATCCGCTTGTGTCTCGTCCGGTGGGGGCGAGCCCGGTGGGGTCGCGTCCGGCGTGCGCTCGGGCCGGTAGCAGACGGCCAGCAGCGCCGCCGCGCTCGCCGTACCGAGTCCCGCCGCCAGCAACGCGGGCCCCACACCTGCGCGTTGCCGACGCAGCAGCCCGTCGAGGGAGTAGCTCCCGTGGCCCAGACCCGCCAGCGCGACGGCCGCGCCGCCCACCACACCCACGTACTCCCAGCCGCCCTTGAAGACGAAGAAGCCCTTGCCCCGGTGGTCGGTGCGCGCGGCCACGGCCATCAGGCCGACGGCGGCGGCCGCCGGGAGGGGGTTGGCCGCCCCCAGGGTGATGCCGATCCCCGCCGCCATCTCGGTACCGGCCGCCATCCGCGCGTGCACCTGGGCCGGTCTGAGGCCGAGCGCCTCGAACCATCCCGTCGTGCCCTTGAGCCCGCCCGGCCCCGCGACCTTGTTCCAGCCGTGGGCGAACAGCATCGGGCCGAGCGTGCCCCGCAGGACGAGCGCGGCGGCGTCATGACCCTTCACTGGCCCGCTCCGGTGGCCCGGCCCGCCGGTGCGACGCCGTACAACCGCGGTACGGCGTCCACGAGTTCGTCGTAGGTGAGGGCCTGTCCTGACTCGCTCGGGTGGACCGCGGCGACGGTCCAGCCCTGCAGCCGGTTCAGCCGGTTGCCCTCGATCCGCAGGACCTGGCCGGTCAGCCAGGCCGCGTTGTCGGAGGCGAGGTAGACGACGACTCCCGAGGCGTTGGCGGGATCGCGCGGATCGAAGTCACCGGTGGCCCGGAGGGATTCGCCGACGGCCAGCCCGTCCGTCATCCGGGTGGCCGCGATCGGCGAGATGGCGTTGGCGGTGACGCCGTACTTGCCCATCTCCAGGGCGGTCAGGACGGTGAGCCCGGCGATTCCGGCCTTCGCGGCACCGTAGTTGGACTGGCCCTGGTTGCCGAAGAGGCCGGTCCCGGACGTCGTGTTGATGACGCGGCCGGTGACACGCTCACCGCGCTTGGCGGCCTCGCGCCAGTACGCGCACGCGTGCCGGGTGAGCGCGAACGTGCCCTTGAGATGGACCGCGATCACCGAGTCGAACTCGGCCTCGCTCATCGAGAACAGCATCCGGTCGCGCACGATGCCCGCGTTGTTGACGATGACGTCCAGTCGGCCGAACTCGGCGACCGTGTCCGCCACCATCGTCTCGGTGGCCGCCCAGTCGGTGACCGACGCGTGGTTGGCGACGGCCAGGCCGCCGAGTTTGGTGATCTCCGCGACCACGTCGTCGGCGGGGGAGTCCCCGGTGCGCTCACCGTGTACGCCCGAGCCGAGATCGTTCACGACCACGGTGGCGCCGGCCTCGGCGAGCGCCAGACAGTGCGCCCGGCCCAGCCCCCGGCCACCGCCGGTCACGATGGCGACCTTGTCGTCGAGAATGCCCACGCCGTACCTCCAAAGCAGCAGATGTGTCGGGTCAGTTGAGTTCGCGCAGTACGTCGTCGGTGTGCTCGCCGAGCGTCGGCGCGCCGGTGCGCGGCTTCTCGTCCACGCCCCAGAAGCGCACCGGGGTCGCCACGGTCCGCAGCGGCGGCGCGTCGCCCATCCCGGGCTGCTCGACGAACGCCCCCACGGCCTCCGCCTGTGGATCGGCGGACACCTCCGCCAGGGTCTGCACGGGCGCCCACCACACGCCCTCGGCGTCGAACCGTGCCGCCCATTCGTCCAGCGGCCGGCTCGCGAACTCCTCGTCGAACACGGCGATCAGCTCGCGTACGTGGCCGCGCCTGGCCTTGCCGGTCGCGAACCGCTCGTCGTCCGAGAGGTCCTCGCGGCCGAGCGCCTTGACGACGCCGGGCCAGTGCCGGTTGCCCTCCAGGCCGACCAGCCAGAACCAGCGGTTGTCCGCGGCCCGGTAGCAGTTGTAGAGCGGGGACTCGTGTTCGGTGCGGTGACGGGTACGGCCGCGCTTTCCGAAGAAGTTCTGCAGGGCGAGGTCGTTGCCGTTGGCGTACGTACCGGAACGCAACAGGGAGACGTCGACGACGCCGCCCTCACCGGTGCGTTCGCGCCGGAGCAGCGCGGCCAGCACGCCGGCGACCAGGTTGGCGGCGGCGGTGCGGTCGCCAAGGCCGGGGCGGATACCGGGCGGCGGGTCCCCGGCCGGGTTGAGCATGGCGGCGATGCCGGGCCGCGCCCAGAAGGCGGAGACGTCGTATCCGGCGCGGTCGCGCTCGGCGCCGGTCCAGCCGTATCCGGTCAGCGTTCCGACGACCAGCCGGGGGTGGCGCTCGCGCAGCTCGTCCGGATCCAGCCCCAGGCGCTCCAGTGCGCCCGGGCGGAGGTTGGTGACGAAGACGTCGGCGCGTTCCAGCAGCCGCTCCAGGACGTCCTTGCCGTCGGGCGAGCGCAGGTCGAGGACGATCCCGCGCTTGCCGCGGTTGTCGGTCTCGAACGGGGGCGCGCTGTCGATGTCCTGGCCGACGTGCTTGAGCGTGTACCGGTTGGGGTCGCCGGTCGGTGCCTCCACCTTCACGACGTCCGCTCCCCAGTCGGCGAGCATGGTGGCCGCGGCCGGAGCGGCCACCCACATGCCCAGCTCGACGACGGAAATGCCTTCCAGTGGCCGCACGGCCCACCTCCAGATATGTAGAAACGCCTACACGCCGCGGAACTCGCCCGGGCGGCGCTCGCGGAAGGCCTTGAGTCCCTCGGCCCGGTCCTCGGTGGTGAACAGCACCGAGACGGTTTCGCGCTCGTACGCGATCGCCGCCTCCAGGTCCATGCCGAGCCCGTAGTCGACCAGCCGCTTGCCCGCCGCGAGGGCGAGCGGCGCCCCGGCCGTCAGCCCGCCGGCCAGCTTCTCGGCGGCGGCGAGTGCTCCACCGGGTTCGGCGAGCTCGTTGACAAGGCCGAGCTGCCAGGCGCGCTCCGCGTCGATCGGTTCGCCGGTGAGGATCATCTGCTTGGCGATCGCGGCCGGCACCAGGCGCGGGAGCCGCTGCGTACCGCCGGCGCCGGGCAGCACGCCGAGCTTCATCTCGGGCAGGCCCAGCCTGGCGCCACGCTCCACGACCCGCAGGTCACAGGCGAGCGCCAGCTCCAGACCACCGCCGAACGCGAACCCGTGGATCGCCGCGACGGAGGGCTTGGGAAACTCCTCCAGCAGTGCGTACGCCTGCGTCAGCCGCCCCACGAAGGCCCGGAACTGCCCGGGGGAGGTGAACGACTCGATCTCGCCCAGGTCGGCACCGGCCGAGAAGGCCCGGCCCGCTCCGGCCACGATCAGGGCGCGTACGTCGTCGTTGTCGCGCAGGTCGTCCAGTGCCCGGGTGAGCAGGTCCACCGTCTCGGAGCCGACGGCGTTGAGCCGTTCCGGCCGGTCGAGGGTCAGCACGGCGATCCGGTCCCGGAGTTCGACACGCAGCACGGTGCTCACCTCAGACCATCGTCAGGCCGCCGCTGACCGAGAGCGTCTGCCCGGTCATGTAGGCGGCGTCGTCGGACGCGAGGAAGGACACCACGCCGGCGATCTCGGCGGGCCGGGCGACGCGGCGCAGCGGGATCGCCCGTACGGTCGCGTCGTACATCTTCTGGCTGAAGTCGGCGACCTGGCCGAGCAGCGCCGTGTCGGTCGGTCCGGGGCAGACGGTGTTCACGGTGATGGCGTGCCGGGCGACCTCGCGGGCGAGGGCCTTGCCGAAGGCGATGACGCCGCCCTTCGTCGCGGAGTACACGACCTCACCGGAGGAGCCGACCCGGCCGGCGTCCGAGGCGATGTGCACGATCCGGCCGCCGCCGCGCTCGATCATCGAGTCGAGCACCGCCCGGGTCATCGTGATCGTCCCGCGCAGGTTGACGGCGATGATCCGGTCCCAGGTGTCCTCGTCGCTGTCGACGAACCGGCCGATGACGTCGATGGCCGCGTTGTTCACCAGCACGTCCACCGGGCCGAGTTCGGCCGTCACCCGCCGCACCGCCGCACGCACGGCCGCGCTGTCGGAGATGTCGGCGCCGACTCCCGTGGCGGGTACCCCGTGCCGCTCCGTGAGCCGGGCCGCGACCTTGCCCGCGGCCTGGGTGTCCACGTCGCAGACGGCGACCGATGCGCCCTGGGCGGCCAGTGTGTCGGCGATCGCCTCGCCGATGCCCCGTCCCGCCCCGGTGACGAGCGCCACCTTGTCCCGTACGCTCACGCGCCCTCCCTCGCCCAGGTCCAGAAACAGCGCTATCGTATAACTACTTCAGCTAAATAAGCGAGATGCAGAGCACGTGAGATGCAGGAGTGGAGCCGAGCATGCGCCGTACGATCTTCACCGAGGAGCACGAGCTGTTCCGGGAGACCGCCCGCTCCTACTACCTGCGGGAATGCGTCCCGCACACCGAGGAGTGGGAGCGTGACGGGCAGGTCGGCCGGGCCGCATGGGCGGCGGCGGGCAAGGCCGGGCTCATCGGCTGGGAGTTCCCGGAGGAGTACGGCGGCCAGGGCATCCGGGACTTCCGCTACAACGCGATCATGGCGGAGGAGATGGCCGCCACGGGCGCGGTCGGCATCGGGCTCGGCCTGCAGAACGACGTCCTCCCGCCCTATCTGATGCACCTCACCACCCCGGAACAGAAGGCCCGCTGGCTCCCCGGAGTGATCGCGGGTGAGACGATCTGCGCGCTCGCGCTGTCCGAGCCCGCCGCCGGGTCCGACCTCAAGGGCATCCGCACCACCGCCCGCCGCGACGGCGACGAGTGGGTGATCGACGGCTCCAAGACCTTCATCACCAACGGCATCCTCGCCGACCTGGTCGTCGTCGCCTGCAAGACCGACCCGGACGCCGGGCACAAGGGCATCAGCCTGCTCGTCGTGGAACGCGGCGCCGAGGGCTTCGAGCGCGGACGCAAGCTGGACAAGATCGGGATGAAGGCCCAGGACACCGCCGAACTCTTCTTCCGCGAGGTGCGCGTCCCCGCCGAGAACCTCCTCGGGCAGGAAGGGCGCGGTTTCTACCACATGATGGGCAACCTGCCCACCGAGCGGCTCGCCATCGCCGTGGCCGCGCTCGCCTCCGCCGAGCGGGCCTTCGGCTTCGCGCTGGAGTACGCCAAGGACCGCACCGCCTTCGGCCGGCCCATCGGGCAGTTCCAGGCGAACAGGTTCGCCCTCGCCGACATCAAGGCCAAGCTGGGGGTGGCCAGGGTCTTCCTGGACGGCTGCATCATGGCCCTGGTCCAGGGCGAATTGACGGCCGAGGAGGCCGCCGCGGCCAAGTACTGGACCACGGAGACCGGCTGGGAGGTCATCGACCGCTGCATGCAGCTCTTCGGGGGCTACGGCTACATCAACGAGTACGAGATCGCCCGCATCTGGCGCGACAGCCGCGTCCAGCGGGTGTTCGGCGGCACCTCGGAAATCATGCAGGAGATCGTCGGGCGGTCGCTGGGGCTGTGAAAGCCGGGACGGTGATTCGCGATCCGGGCCATTGATTGGTTCGGCTAAATAGGTTATCTATTTAAGCTGTACGCAAGTCAGGGCGGCGGGCTCCAGGAGGCACCGTGGTCACGGTCGATGTGAAACTGCACCAGGAACGGGCCGAGCAGGACCTGCCGCGCCCCCGGCTCGTCATCGGCGGCAAGGACCTGCACGACACCAGCGGCGGGCTGTACGAGCACATCAACCCCGCGACCGGACTCGTCCAGGCCCTCGTCCCGCTCGCCGGGCCCGCCGAGGTGGACCGGGCCGTGTCCGCCGCCCGGCAGGCCTTCGAGGTGTGGGGACCCATGCGGCCCGCCGAGCGCCGCCGCCTGCTCACCCGCTTCGCGCAGCTCCTGCGCGAGCACATCCAGGACTTCGCGGCGATCTGCCCGCTGGAGAACGGCGTCTGCATCGGCGGCTGGGCGGAGAACGTCGGACCCCACGTCGCCGAGTGGACCGAGTACTACGCGGGCTGGGCCGACAAGATCGAGGGCATGGTCGGGGCCGCCTACAGCCCGCACGAGAACGTCGAGTACACCCTCGCCGAGCCGTACGGCGTCATCGGCCACATCATCACCTGGAACTCGCCCGCACTCTCCCTGGCGATGAAGGTCCCGCCCTCGCTCGCCGCCGGGAACACCGTGGTCATCAAGCCGGCCGAGTCCACGCCGTTCTCCGCCCTGCTCTTCGCCGACCTGGCCCGTGAAGCGGGCATCCCCGACGGCGTGATCAACGTCGTCACCGGACTCGGCGACGCGGGCGAGGCCCTGGTGACGCACCCCGGTGTCGACAAGATCTCCTTCACGGGCGGTCCCGCCACCGCGCGCCGCATCATGGCGTCCGCGGCCCAGAGCCTCAAGCCCGTCCTGTTCGAGCTGGGCGGCAAGTCCGCCAACCTGCTCTTCGCCGACACCGACCTGGACACCGTCGTGCCGTACTGCGCGGCCTTCGCCATGAGCAACACCGGCCAGGGCTGCGCACTGCCCACCCGCCTGCTGGTCGAGCGCCCGATCTACGACGAGGTGGTCGCCCGGGTCACCGGGGTCGTCGCCCACCTGCCCGTGGGCGACCCGCTCGACCCGTCGACGTACATCGGGCCGCTGATCAACCGGGCCGCCCGTGACCGCGTCCAGGGCGTGATCGACCAGGCGGTCGAGGACGGCGCGGGACGCCTCGTCCTCGGCGGCGAGCGCATCGAATCCGACGGCTGCTTCGTCTCCCCGACGGTCTTCGCCGACGTCGACAACAAGAGCGACCTCGCCCAGCGGGAGATCTTCGGCCCGGTCCTCGCCCTCACCCCGTTCGACACGGAGGAGGAGGCCGTCGCCCTCGCCAACGACACCGAGTACGGCCTGTCCGCCTACATCCAGTCCCGCGACATAGCCCGCGTGAACCGTCTGGTGCCGCGCCTGAAGGCCGGGACGGTCTACGTGAACCCCGGCCCGAACCCGATCACCTCACCTGCCACACCCTTCGGGGGCGTCGGCACCAGCGGGTTCGGACGGGAAGGCGGCAGGGCCGGACTGGAGGAGTTCATCCACGTCAAGGGCGTCGGCGTCGGCCGCGTCTGACGAGATCCCACAGGAGTCATCGACCGTGAATCCCGCCCGCCGCCTGACGTTCGGCGACCTCATCCGCGAACACCGCAGGTCCTACCCGGACGGCGTCGCCCTCGTCGACGGCGACACCCGGCTGACCTGGCCCCAGCTCGACGAGCGCACCAACCGCCTCGCCCACGCCCTCACCGACGCTGGCGTCGGCCCCGGCGACCGCATCCTCTGGCTGGGCCAGAACTCCTTCCGCATCTGGGAGCTGCTGGGCGCCGCGGCGAAGACCGGCGCCATGGTCTGCCCCGGGTACTGGCGCTGGGCCGCTCCCGAAATGGCCTTCGCCGTCGAGGACTTCGACCCCAAGGTCATCGTCTGGCAGGACGAGGAGATCGGCGACACCGTCGCCAAGGCACGGGCCGAACTGGGCACCGACCACCGGGCGTTGTGGCTGCGCCACGACACCGACGGGCCCGACTCCTACGAGTCCTTCCTGGCCTCCGGCTCACCCGAGGACCCGGCCGCGGACGTCGACCCCGACTCCCCACTGCTGGTCATCTACACCGCGGCGATCTCCGGACGGCAGTCCGGCTCGATGCTCTCGCACCGCAACCTGCTGGCCATGGGCGCGAGTTCCGCCTGGATGGGGGACATCGGCGCGGAGGCCGCCTTCCTCGGCGCGGGACCGATGTTCCACATCGGCAACTACCAGTTCTGGGGCGTCCCGGCCTTCGTCCACGGCGGCAAGAACGTCATAGTGCGCCGCGTGGTCGCCGAGGAACTGCTCCCGCTCCTGGCGGCGGAGAAGTGCACCCACGCCTACCTGATGCCGCCGACCATCGCGCAACTCGTCGCCCTGAACCGCGAGGCCGGCCACAACCTCTCCCACTTGCGGGCGAGCGTCGCCGCCCCCCTGTGGCAGGGCACCGTGCCCACCGACACCAGCCGCTTCACCCGCAACGGCGGCGGCGAGGGCCGCGGCTACGGGCAGACCGAGGTCACCGGCTTCGCCGTGACCGGGGCCTACGGTGGCACGGGCACCGGCAACGCGGGACGCCCCGGCCCCTTCACCGCCGTACGCATCCTCGACAGCACCGGCGAGGAGTGCGCGACCGGCGTGGCCGGTGAGATCTGTGTCCGCGGCGACCTCGTGCACCTCGGCTACTGGAACCGGCCCGAGATCAACGAGGAGCGCTTCCGCTTCGGCTGGTGGCACACCACCGACCTCGGCAGGCGCGAGGCCGACGGCACGATCAGCTTCCTCGGCACGACCACCCGGATGCTCAAGTCTGCGGCCGAGAACATCTTCCCGGCCGAGGTGGAGAACTGCATCGAGGCGCACCCCGCGGTGAAGGAAGCCGCCGTGATCGGCGTGCCCAACGAGCGCTGGGCGCAGGACGTCAAGGCGGTCGTCGTACTCCACCAGGACGCCGGGGACGTCACGGCGGCGGACGTCATCGAGCACTGCCGGGCGCGGATCGCCTCGTACAAGAAGCCCAAGACGGTGGAGTTCGTGGACGCCCTGCCCCGCACCAAGGACTACGCGAAGGACTACGAGGTGCTCGACGAGCGGTTCGGCGGGGGCGGTTACCCGGGCGGCGACACGCTCGGCGCGGGACGATGAACCCCGCGGACCGCCGCCTCCCGGTCGTCGTCGGCGTGTACGCCACCGAACAGGCGCTGTCCCTCCCTGACCGGGACGCCATGGACCTCGCGCTGGAAGCGGTGAGCGGCGCCGTCGCGGACGCCGGGCTGACACCCGACGACGTCGACGGCGCCCAGGTCGACTGGCCCGGCCCGGGGGGCGTGCCGGGCGAGGGCAGCTCCTGGGCGCGCATGCTCGGCCGGGACCTGCGCTGGACCAGCGACTCGATGCTCGACAACGCCGGCTCGCGGGGCCTGCTGAAAGCGGCGGCGGCGATCCGGGCCGGATTCGCGGACACCGTCGTCGTCGGCGGCTGCAAGCTGGTCTCGCGCGGGACGGGACCCGTCGGGGCCGGGGTGGCGCTGGAGTTCGCCGATGTGTGGGGCAGCTATGTCGTCGCCCAGTTCGCGCTGGTGGCGGCACGGCACATGCACGAGTACGGAACCACCCCGCGCCAGCTCGCGGAGGTCGCCGCCACCATCCGCAACAACGGCACCACCAACCCGGAGGCGATGATGTACGGGCGCGGCCCCTACACCGCCGAGGACGTACTCGCCTCCCGCATGGTGGCCACCCCCTTCCACCTGCTGGACTGCTGCATCGTCGGCGAGGGCGGCGCCGCGCTCGTCGTGACCACCGCCGAGCGGGCCCGCGACCTGCCGCACCCGCCCGTCGCCGTGCTCGGCGGCGGCATGGAGTACCACCAGGCCGCGTACGCCAACCCGGCCCTGCACCGGGAGGTGGGCGCGCTCGGCCACGACGCCGCGACCCGCGCGTACGCGATGGCCGGTGTGAGCCCGCACGACGTGGACGTGTTCTCGCTGTACGACCCGAACTCCTTCGAGATCATCCGGCAGTTGGAGATCCTCGGACTGTGCGGCGAGGGCGAGGGCGGTCCGCTCGCCGCGAGCGGTGCCATCACCGTCGGCGGCAAGCATCCCGTCAACCCGGACGGCGGCTGTCTGGCCTACGCGTGGAACGGCACCCAGCAGATGACGCTCAAAGTCGTCGAAGCCGTACGGCAGTTGCGCGGCACGGCGGTGCACCAGGTCGAGGGCGCGGAACTGGCCGTCGTGGGCAACGCCGGCTCGGGAGCACAGCACTACGAGATGAGCGTGCTGGGGAGGATGCGATGAACCGGCCCGTCCCCGTCCCCACCGAGCTGTCCCGGCCGTTCTGGGAGGCCGCCCGGCGCGGGGAGCTCGTCGTGCCGCAGTGCCCGGCCTGCGGCCTGCGCTTCTTCGTCCCCGAACCGGCCTGCCCCGGCTGTCTGTCGCGGGAGTGGCGGTACGCGCCGAGCGCGGGCCGCGGGACCGTCTACTCGGTGACCGTCGTGCACCGGGCACCCGGCCCCGGTTTCGACGCGCCCTTCGCGCTGGCCGTCGTCGACCTGGACGACGGGGGCACCCTGCTGTCGCACGTGGACGCGGGCGACCCCGACCACGTTGTCATCGGGCTGCGCGTCCGCGTGGACTTCCGCGCCCTCACCGACGAGATCGCGCTGCCGTACTTCGTACCGGAGGGGTGAACGGCCCCCTCGGGCTGCTCACCACCTCACCATAATTTAAACACCGATTACTCTAAGTGTATTGAGTTAGCGGTTTCCAGCGATAGCATCTCCCGCATCGTGCGGGCCCCAGTGGGGCGGCCCGCCCCTGTGAGCATCGCTGAGGTCCTGAAGTGGCAGTGCATGCCCGAGAGTCGAAGAGACAGGGCCGGCGGGAACCCCGAGCCGGACGGCAGCCTGCGCTGCGTACCGTCCTGCTCGTCCTGGCCCTGGTGCCCATCGTGACCCTGGTGGCGCTGTGGGCGGTCGACTCCGCACAGCTCTACTCCGACTGGCGGCGCCAGCAGGACCGCAACGACGTGTCCACGCAGGCCGCCCGGCCGGTACTGGGCGCCTTCTTCAGCCTCCAGGAGGAACGCCGGCTCAGTGAGGCGGCCCTGGCCGACCCCGCCGGGTACCGGAAGCAGCTGAGCGCCCAGCGGGCCCGCACCGACGCGGCCGTGAAGGCCGTCGAGGCGCTGCCCGACAGCGGCTGGAACGCACCGGCCGACATTCGCGGTGACGTCGTCGACCTGGGCAGGGCCCTGCGGAACCTGGCCGGCTACCGCGCGGGCGTCGACGGGCGAACCGCCTCGCCGCAGCAGACGTTCGACAGCTACACGGGTCTGATCTCCCGGCACCTGAAGGTGTTCAACACGCTCAGCACCGTCGGCCTGCCCGGCATCGACCACCTCGTGCGCCCGGTCATCGACGAGGACTGGGGCGCCGAGATGATCTCGCGCCAGGACGCGCTGCTCACCCGCGCCTCGGCGAGCGGCAAGCTCACCGGTGACGAGCGGGCACAGCTCGCCGCCTGGATCGGCTCCCAGCAGTTCATCTACGACGACAAGGTCGTGCCGCTGCTGTCGGACGACGAGGCGCGGCAGTTCCGCAAGCTCATGGCGGGCCGCGCGTGGAAGAGGAAGACCGCCGTCGAACAGGCCGTGCTGGCGGGCTCCGCCACCGGCGGCGACACGGACCGGTTCTCCAAGGAGCTCGGGCGGAACTGGCGCGACAGCGTCCAGCAGGTGACCGCGCAACTCCAGGAACGCAACGCCGCCTACGCGAAGACACTGACGTCCGCCACCGACAGGCAGTTGCGGACGATGGAGACCCGGCTGATCGTCACCAGCGTCACCAACGCCGTCGGCGTGCTCGTGGTCGCCCTGATCACCGTCCTTTTCACCCGCATGCTGCGCCGCCGGATCTCCGCCCTGCGCACCGCCGCCCTGGACCTGCAGACCCGGCTGCCGGACGTGGTGGCCCGCCTGCGCCGGGGCGAGGTCGTCGACCCGGACGCCGAACTCCCGGCGATCCAGCACGGCGGCGACGAACTCGGACAGCTGGGCCGGGCCCTCAACCTCGCCCGCCACACCGCCCTCGACACCACGGTGGCCCAGGTGGGCCAGCTCCACGGCTTCGAGAAGCTCCTGCAGCGCATCGCCCGCCGCACCCAGCTGCTCATCGGCCTGCAGATGAAGAAGCTCAGCGAACTGGAGCGCAAACACGAGGACCCCGAGGTCCTGGAAGACCTCTTCGACCTCGACCACCTCACCGCGCGGCTGCGCCGCTACGAGGAGAACCTGGTCATCCTCGGCGGCGGCCAGCCCCAACGGCGCTGGCGCAAGCCGGTGCTGGTGCTGGACGTGCTGCGCTCCGCGCAGAGCGAGGTGCAGGACTACCGGCGGATCCAGATCGAGGTGCAGGGCCGCGTCTGGCTCTCCGAACGTGCCGTCGGTCTCGTCATCCACGTCCTGGCCGAGCTGATGGAGAACGCCGTGGGTTTCTCCCGGCCGCCGACCCCCGTGGAGGTGTACGCCGCCCAGGTGGGCCGGGGTCTCGCCGTGGAGATCGAGGACCGCGGAGTGGGCATGGACGCCGAGCAGTACGAGGCGGTCAACCAGATGATGGCCGACCCGCCCCGCATGGACGTGATGTCGCGGGCCGACGACGTCAGGCTCGGCCTGTACGTCGTCGCCCGGCTCGCGCAGGGTCTGGGCATCCAGGTGGAACTGCGGCCCTCGGCCTTCGGCGGCACCCGGGTGGTCGTCCTCATCCCGGACGAACTGGTCGTCATCGACGACTCCGGGCCCGTCGACGAGGTCGTCAGCTCCTGGCCGCCCGCGCCCGACCCGGCGGCGTCGGCCGTCGAGGCGGCACCGGTCGCGGCTCACGGCCCCGACCCACGCGTCCAACGCCCTGCCACGAGCGGTGCAACGCCCGGCGCGGCCGCCTTGCGGGAGAGGCTGCAGAACGGCCCACCGCGTCCCCGTCCCGTACCGCAGCAGCCCGGCGCGCCGGTCGCGAGTGACGATACGGACCCGGCCGGCACACCGCGCCGACGCCTCCCGTCCCAGCCTTTCGGCCCGGCACCGGTTCACACGGCACCGGTTCACACGGCACCGGTCCACCCGGCCCACTCTGTGTCCGCCCACCCCGCATCGGTCCACCCCGCGCCGGTACATCCGACACCGGCCGCCCTCGGCGCACCGCCCCGGACCGCCGCCCCGGACGTCGTGCAACCGCTGCCCAAACGCGTGCGCCAGGCCAGCCTCGCCGACGAACTGCGTGACCCGGACGCGGCCGTACGGACCCCCTCGGACGAGCGGGAGGCCGGGTCGCGGCCCACCCCGGCCCGCTCCGGCGCCACCATCGGCGCCTTCCAACGGCAGTCCCGGGCCCGGCGTACGACCCCCACGGCAGACCGCGGCACCGCCGACGCCCCGCCCACCCGCAGAAGTTTCCCGACGGAAGACTGACCATGACGCTGCGCACGACCGCCACTCATCAGGATCTCGACTGGCTGCTGGACGGCCTGGTCGAACAGGTCCCGGGCACCCGGCACGCCATCGTGCTGTCCGACGACGGCCTGGTGGTGAGCCAGTCCAGCACCATCGCCCGGGGCGACGCCGAGCGCCTCGCCGCCGTGGCCACCGGCCAGCAGAGCCTGGCCCGCGGGGTCGGCACGCTCTTCGACGGGGGGCCGGTCCACCAGGTGATCGTCGAGCTGGCCGACCTGTGGCTGTTCATCTCGGCCGCCGGCCGCGGCACCCACCTGGCGGTCGTGGCCTCCCAGGAGGTGGACGCCGAACTCATGGCCGTCGCCATGCACACGCTCATGCAACAGGTCGGCCAGCGCCTCGGCGCGGAGGCACGCGTCGTCCTGCCCACCCTCGAGGGCGGTGTACGTGAGTGAGCCACTGGACGGACGGCCTGGAGTCGGACGACGCGGACGCCCAGTCCGTGCGGCCCTACACGATCACCCAGGGCCGCACCGCCCCGGGCCGTGACGACCTCACCCTGATCACCCTCGTCACGACCGTCGAACCGGAGGTCGCCGGCCGGTCCTCGCGCGGTCTGCAACCCGAGCACCGCGCCATCCTGCGGCAGTGCCGTACGCCGGCGGCGGTGGCCGAGATCGCCGCCGGACTGGATCTGCCGATCTCGGTGGCGAAGATACTCATCGACGACCTGGTCGCCCTGGGCAGGGCGACCACCCGTCCGCCGCTCGCAGTCGCGGCAGGAAGCACCGTGGACATGAACCTACTCAGGGCGGTGAGGGATGGTCTCCGTAGACTCTGACTTCACCTCACGCACCGTCGGCGCCGCTCCCGCGGCCGTCAAGATCCTTGTGGCCGGCGGCTTCGGCGTCGGCAAGACGACCCTCGTCGGCGCGGTGAGCGAGGTGGCGCCGCTGCGCACCGAGGAGTACCTCACCGTGGCCAGTGTCGGCGTCGACGACGTCGAGGGTGTCGAGCGCAAGACCACGACCACCGTCGCCATGGACTTCGGCCGCATCATGGTCAGCCCCCGGCTGGTGGTGTATCTCTTCGGCACGCCCGGGCAGGAGCGCTTCTGGTTCATGTGGAACGACCTCGTGCACGGCGCCCTGGGCGCGGTGGTCCTCGCCGACACCCGCAGACTGGAGAGCAGCTTCGCCTCCATCGACTTCTTCGAGAGCCGGAGCATTCCCTTCGTGGTGGGCGTCAACTGCTTCCACGGGCGCCGGGACCGGAACGAGGGCGAGGTCCGCGAGGCGCTCGATCTCGACCCGGACGTCCCGCTGATGATGGGCGACATGCGCGAACGCTCGGTCGGCCGCGACCTGCTGTTGTCCCTGGCCGACCATCTCATCCGAAGGAACTCGATAACCTAGTTGAAATAGTTATCTAGTTGTAGAGTGGGGTCACCCGGTTCGCGCTTGCCGCGCGCCTGCCGGTCGGACGGAGGTGGTCCCGCGATGAGTGAGACCGGAAGACGGGGCGGAGGCGGGCTCAGCGGCGTCCAGGTGCGGGTCCCCAAGATGGCCGAGCTGGTGGCGGCACGACTGCGCCGGATGATCGTTCGCGGCGAACTCGCCGAGGGCGACGCGCTGCCGTCCGAGACGGCCCTCATGGAGGAGTTCGCCGTCTCCCGGCCCACCCTGCGCGAGGCGTTCCGGGTGCTGGAGTCCGAGTCGCTGATCACCGTGCGCCGCGGCGCCCGGGGCGGGGCACGGGTGCAGGTCCCGGAGGGCACGGTGGCGGCCCGGTACGCGGGCGTGGTGCTGGAGTACCGGGGGACGACCCTGAAGGACGTGTACGACGCCCGTACGGTCATCGAGGCGCCGTGCGCCGGTCTGCTGGCCGAGCGGCGCACGGACGAGGACCTGCGGCGGCTGCGGGACGCCGTCGCCGAGGCCGAGGGGCTCATGGACGACCCGTCGGCCTTCATCCGCGCCCACATGGAGTTCCACGCCCTCGTCGTCGAACTGGCGGGCAACGAGACGCTCGGCGTCCTCAACGGCATGGTCCGGGACATCATCGACCAGGCGAACTGGTCCCATGTCGACCTCGACGCCGGCAGTCCCGAGAACATCCGGGCCAACCGGCGGGGTTTCCGCGCCCACGGCGCGCTCGTCGACCTGGTCGCCGCGCGCAGCGCCGAGGCCGCGGAGGAACTGTGGCGGGTCCATCTCCAGGAGGCCGAGGACTATCTGCTGCGGAGCAGGTCCATGACCACCGTCCTGGACCTGCTCGGCTGACCGGCCGGCCCTCCTGCTGCTCAGCTCTCGCGCAGTTCGGCCACGATCGGCTCCCACACCTCGGCGTCGATCTCGTACGCGGTGTAGAAGGACACCCGGTCGACCAGCGCCCCGTACCGCCGCCGGATCTCGCCCGCCACCCGCTCCGGCTCCGCGACCACGGCGAAGGTGTTCAGCACCTCGTCGTCGACGAGCCGGGCCATCGCCTCCCACTTGTCCTCGCGCCGGGACGTCGACAACGCGTGCAGCTCGTCGCCGAGTTCGCCCCAGCCGTGCAGTTCCAGCACGCCCCGGTAGGCGGGCGTGCTGCCGTAGAAGGCGATCTGCTGCCGGGTGCCGTCCACCGCCCGGGCCATCTCCTCCTCGGTGCGGCCCGTCGCGGTCAGCAGCAGATGGGAGACCGAGAAGTCTGCGCGCGTACGGCCCGACGCGGCCAGCCCGGCCTCGACGGTCGGCAGCGTGACCTCGCGCAGATAGCGCTCCGTGGTGAAGCCGTGGGCGAGCAGCCCGTCGGCCACCTCGCCCGCCACCCGCGTCATCGCCGCCCCGACCGCGGCCACGAAGACCTTCGGCGCCCCACCGGTCGCGGGCGGAGGTGAGAAGAACGGCGACATGAGCGTGTGCGAGTAGAAGTCACCGCGGAAATTGAGCCGTTCACCCTCGTTCCAGGCGGCCCAGATGGCGTGCAGCGCGCTGACGTACTCCCGCATACGGGCCGCGGGCCGGCTCCACGGCATGGCGAAGCGCCGCTCGATGTGCGGTTTGATCTGGCTGCCGAGGCCGAGCGAGAACCGCCCGCCGGCATACGTCTGCAAGTCGTGTGCGGTGTACGCGAGTTGCATGGGGGAGCGGGCGAAGGCCACCGCGATGGCGGTGCCCACCTCGAGACGGTCGGTGTGCTCGGCGGCCAGCATCAGCGGCAGGAACGGATCGTGCTTGGACTCGGAGGCCCACAGGCCGTCGTACCCGACCTTCTCGTGGTGCCTGGCCTCCTCCACGATCTCCGCGGAGCTCCACACATTGAGCTTGCCGTCGACCTTCATGCCGCTCCTCCGACCGATTCCATGCCGATGCGCTGTGCGAGCAGTTCGCGATGGTACGCGGGGTCGCCGAACAGCAACTGCGATGTCTTGGCCCGCTTCAGATAGAGGTGGGCCGGGTGTTCCCAGGTGAAGCCGATGCCACCGTGGACCTGGATGTTCTCCTCGGTCGCCTGCAGACAGGCGTCGGAGCAGAACGCCTTGGCCAGGCTCGCCACGGCGGGCAGGTCCGGCGCCTCGTCCGAGGCCGCGAGCAGCCCGTAGTGCGCGGCGGCCCGCGCCGACTCGACCTCCAGCAGGACGTCGGCCAGGAGGTGCTTGACGGCCTGGAAGGAGCCGATGGGCCGCCCGAACTGGTGGCGTACCTTGGCGTACTCCACCGCCATGTCCAGCGCGCGGGAGGCCACGCCGACCTGCTCGGCGGCCAGCGCGACGGCGGCCCGGTCCAGGACCTGCGCGACCAGATCCCAGCCGTCGCCGTGCGTCCGCAGCCGGGTCGCCGGTACGTCGGTGTAGTCGAGGCGCGCCTGTCTGCGGGTCGGGTCCAGCGTGGGCAGCGGCTCACGCGTCAGCCCGGGTGCGTCCCCGTCCACCAGGAAGACGCCGATCCCGTCGTCGGCCCGGGCCACGGTGAGGACGACGTCGGCGGCCGCGCCGTCCAGGACGAACGTCTTGTGTCCGGTGAGCAGCCAACTCCCGGCGGACGCACGGGCGGTGAGCCGCACGCCCGCCGCGTCCCAGCGTGCGGAGTCCTCGGTCAGGGCCAGTGTCCCGACGAGCTCCCCGGAGGCCAGGCCCGGCAACAGCCGCTTGCGGGCCTCCTCGTCGGCGCAGCGCAGCAGCGTGGTGGTCGCCAGGACGGCCGAGGACAGGAAGGGCGCGCACAGCAGCGCACGGCCCGCCTCCTCCATGACCACGCCCACCTCGACCGGCCCGCACCCGGCGCCGCCGTACTCCTCGGGCACGGCCAGTCCCTGAAGGCCCAGCTCCGTGCCCATACGGCGCCACAGCGCCCGGTCGAAGCCCTCAGGGGTCTCCATCAGGCGCCGTACCTCGGTCTCGGGCGAGGTGTCCGCGAGGAACGCCCGCACCGTGCGCCCGAGTTCCTCCTGCTCCTCGCTGAACGCGAAGTCCATCCGAGTACTCCTTTCCGGCTCAGCGCCGCGGCTCAGCACTGCGGCTCAGCTCTCCGCTCAGCGGCGGCCGCGCGCCGCGATGATCCGCTCGACCGCGGCGATGTGGTCCGGCGCGTGCATGGTGTCCCGCTCGGCGAGCAGGGCCGGTTCCATCACGGTGTCGAGGGCCTGCTCCAGGTGCCGGTTGACCGCGCGCTTGGTCTCACGCAGCGCCTGCGCGGGCAGGGCCGCCAGCCGCCCGGCCAGGTCCATGGCCTCGTCCATGAGCTTGTCCCGGGGCACGGCGCGGTTGGCGATGCCCAGCCGCACGGCGTCCTCGGCGCTCACCCGGTCACCCAGGAACAGCAGTTCCTTCGCGCGGGTCAGGCCCACGAGCAGCGGCAGGACGTACGCGCCGCCGTCGCCCGCGACGAGACCGACCTGGACGTGCGGGTCGGCGAGATAGGTGTCGTCGGCGATCAGTACGAGGTCGCTCAGCAGGGCGAGGCTGCAACCGAGGCCGACGGCCGGGCCGTTGACCGCCGCGATCACGGGGAGGGGGCAGCGGACCAGGCCCGTGATGATCCTGCGGGCCTCGTCGACCTGCCGCTCCCGGAACGCGCTGTCGCGCTGGACCCGGGTCATGGTGTCGAGGTTGCCGCCGGCGCTGAAGGCCGGGCCGCGCCCGGTGAGCACGATCACCCGTGCCTCCGGGTCGGCGGCGACCTCGTCCCACACCGACGCCAGTCCGGTGTGCAGTTCGTCGCTCATCGCGTTCCGCTGCTCGGGCCGGTTCAGCTCGATCAGCCGGACCGGCCCGGCGGCTGTCACCACCAGATCCGTCATGTCCACCGCCCTCGTTCAGGATCGCTCGTCCGGGATCGCTCGTCCGGGATCTTTCGTTAGAGTTGAATGCTATAACTAATTAAGCTTTCTGGAAACGGGCTCGTGGAGCGACGGAGGACACGCATGGCGCAGCAGGAGTACGAGACCGTGCGGGCCGAGACGGCGGACCGGATCCTCACCGTCACCCTCGACCGGCCCGAGAAACTCAACGCCTTCAACCCGCGGATGATGCAGGACCTGCTCGACGTACTGGACGCGGCCGACGCGGACGACGAGGTACGGGTGATCGTGGTGACGGGCGCCGGACGCGGTTTCTGCGCGGGAGCCGACGTCAGCTCCGGTGGTACGTCCTTCGACCACCGCAGGGCGGGTGCCTGGCACCGGGACACCGGCGGCCGGGTCGCGCTGCGGATCTTCTCCAGCACCAAGCCGGTCATCGCGGCGATCAACGGCCCGGCGGCGGGCGTCGGGGCGAGCATGACCCTGCCCATGGATATCCGGCTGGCGTCGACGAAGGCGAAGTTCGGCTTCGTCTTCGCGCGCCGCGGCATCGTGCCGGAGTCGGCGGCGAGCTGGTTCCTCCCTCGGGCGGTCGGCATGCAGCGGGCCATGGAGTGGGTGGCCACGGGCCGCGTCTTCGGGCCCGACGAGGCGCTGGAGGCCGGTCTGGTCCGCTCCGTCCACCCACCGGAGGAGCTGCTGCCGGCGGCGTACGAACTCGCCCGGGAGATCGCCGGGACCACCTCGGCGATCTCGGTCGCCCTGGCCCGGCAGATGATGTGGCGGATGCTGGGCGAGCCTCACCCCATGGCCGCGCACCGGCTCGACTCCCGCATCATGAGCCAGATCGGCGGCGGCCCGGACCCCGTCGAGGGAGTCGAGTCGTTCCTGGCCAAGAGGCCGCCCGCCTTCCCCGGCCGGGTCAGCAAGGACATGCCGGACATCTACCCCTGGTGGCAGGACGAGGACTTCCGGCCCTTCGGGGAGTAGCCGTCCGCGAGGTTTACACATTAAAGAGATCTGGCCGAAACATTGTCGTGGTTTGCATGAAGTGTTAGCGTCCGGGCGGCGGACATTCAGTTGAATGCGCTAAACCATTGACCGCCTGGACGGTGACCATGAGCGATGGTTTCCTGCTTGAATCCCTGCGCGGTGTCGACTGGGGGGTCGCCACCGCGGACACCATCGCGGCCCCACTGCCGCCCGCGCCGGAACGCGGCGGGCACTTCCGGCAGTGGACGGACGACATCCGGCACCTGCTCGGAGTCACCCCGGACACGCACCGCATGGTCGCCGGGTGGCCCCAGCTCCAGCCCGACGGCCCCGGCCGCTGGGACCGGCAGGCGCTGGACCGCTGTGAGCGCGCGCTCGACGCCCTGCTCGCACAGGGCAGGCGGCCCGCTCTCACCCTGTTCGACCGCACCCTGCCGCCCTGGCTGGACGCCGCCGGAGGCTGGCTCGCTCGCGACACCGCCGAGCACTTCGCCGAGTACGCCGCCGAGCTGGGCCGCCGCTTGGGCGACCGGGTGGAACGCTGGATCACCTCCACCGACCTCGCCGGTCCCACGCTCGCCGACCACGTGGCCGGAATGTACTCACCGGGCCGGGGCGCGGGCCGCGCGGGCCTGCCCGCGGTCCACCACATCCTGCTCGCCAACGGGCTCGCCACCCAGGCCCTCAGGGCCGCCGGCGCAACCGGCCGGATCGGGACGACGGTCACCCTCGTCGGCGGCTACGCGGCCACCGACGACCCCTACGACCGGCTCGCCCTGGAGCGTCTGGACAGCTGGACCAACCGCCTCTTCCTCGACCCCCTGCTGCTCGGAGAGCACATGGTGACCGAGGATGACGACGCCCCGGTGGCGGCGACCGGCTGCGTACGCCCCGGCGACCTGGAGGTCATCGCCACCGCCCAGGACCTGCTGGGCCTGTCCTGGCACACGCCGTTCCGTGTCACCGCGCCGGAGAACCTGCCCCGCGTGCTGCCGGCAACCAAGTGCCGCAGCGCCCTCAACGAGGTCAACCGCCTGCTCGTGGGCCTCGGCTTCGCGATCGTCCCCTTCGACGACGTGGAGACGACCGCCTACGGCTGGCCGATCATCCCCGAGGGGCTCGCCGACGCCGTCGCCGGCCTGTGCGACCAGTACGGTGACCTGCTGCCCCCGCTGTCGGTCGTCGACAACGGCATGGGCGACCTGGACCTGGTGGACGGGACGGGACACAGCGACGACACCCGGCGCCAGGCCCTGCTGCGCGCCCGGCTCGCCTGGCTGGCAGGGCTCGTCTCCGCCGGTGTCGACGTGTGTGGATACGAGTACTGGTCGGTACTCGACAACCTGGAGGCCAAGTTCCGCTACACCCGCCTGTACGCGATGGCGATCCCGGACCACGAGCTCGCGCCGCGGCCCGCGATGCCGTCCGACTGGGTGCACGGGGGAGCGTTCGCCACCGAATCCGCCTCCGCCTCCGCCTCCGACCCGAAGCCCGGACTGTCCCTCGTCCCCCGCACTCACGGCGCCGGCGCCTCGTAGTCCCGGCCGCGGATCAGCCGCACCGGGCAGTAGACCAGGACGTCCTCGTCCCGCTGGTTGCGCACGGTGATCCGGCTGGTCACCACGCCCCGGCCGGGCTTGCTGGAGGGACGGCAGCCCGTGGTCTCCACGACGGCGTACAGCGTGTCGCCGACGTAGACCGGACCCCGCACGGTCAGCTCCATGTGCAGGAAGGCGAGGCCCGTGCCGTGCAGCACGTTCGTCTGCAGGACGAGCCCCTCGGCCAGGCAGTACGTCAGACCGCCGGGCACCAGCCGGCCCGTGTACCCGCCCTCCGCCGCGTGCGTGGCGTCCCAGAAGAGCGGTTCGGTGAAGCCGCCCCAGGTGACGAAGTTGACCAGGTCGGTCTCGGTGACGGTCCGGCGGGCGGTGCGGAAGACCTGCCCGACCGGCATCTCCTCGTACGTCAACCCCCGTACCAGCGGCGGGACTTCAGTGATGATCTGCTCAGCGGTCATGATCGGTTCCTCTCGTGCGGTGGTCAGAGGGCCAGCGGGTTCTTGTCGCCCACGCCCTCGAAGTCCGGGGCGCGCTTGTCACGGTGGGCGGCCAGGCCCTCGACGACCTCGTGGCCCGCGAACCCAAAGAACTCCAGCCCGAGCGAGGCCTCGAAGATCGGCTGGGCGGTGCGGTACCAGTGGTTGAGGGACCGCTTGGTCCAGCTGATCGCACTGGTGGGACCGGCGGCCAGGAGAGTCGCCACGCGCAGCGCCTCCGCGTGCACCTCCTCGTCGGCCACGCACTTCGAGACCAGCCCGATCCGCTCGGCCTCCTCGCCGGTGAGCGCCTCACAGGTGAGCAGGTAGTACTTGGCCTTGGCCATACCGCACAGCAACGGCCAGCAGATGGCCGCGTGATCACCCGCCGCGACCCCGAGCCGGGTGTGCCCGTCGACGATCTTCGCGGTGCGGGCGGCGATCGAGATGTCCGCCAGCATGCCGATGACCAGCCCCGCACCGACCGCGGGACCGTGGATCGCGGAGACCACGGGCTTGGAGCAGTTGATCACCCCGTAGACCATGTCCCGCGCCTCGCGCATGACCCGGGCGCGCACCGTGTACTCCTCGGTCATGGCCTCGATGGAGTCGAAGGTCCCGCCCGCCGAGAACGCCCGGCCTGCCCCCTGGACCAGCACCGCCCGGGTCTGCTCGTCCCGGTCGATCACCGGCCAGATGTCGGCCAGCTCGCCGTGCATCCGCGGATCGACCGCGTTGAGGTGCGGGGCGTCGAGCACGACGCGCAGCACGCCGGGCGCGGGCCGCTCGAAGGTCAGGCTCGTGAACGGGGCGTAGAGATCGGTCACGTCGCGCTCCTGGTGCATTCAGTGTGGATACTATAATTATCTAACTGTATCGAGCGGAGAGCGGCAAGCGATCGGCAGACGCGTCGCACCGAGGACGGGAAGCTCGGCATGGATCTCACCTTCAGCCAGGAACAGGACGAACTGCGCAAGGTCGTACGCTCGTTCCTGGCCAAGCACTCCGACGAGGCGACCGTGCGTCGCCTGGCCGCCGACCCGCGGGGCCACGACCCCGTCGTCTGGCGGCGGATGGCCGGCGAACTGGGCCTGCAGGGGCTCGCGATACCGGAGGAGTACGGCGGCTTCGGCTTCGGCTACGTCGACCTCGGCATCGTCTTCGAGGAGGCCGGCCGCGCGCTGCTGTGCGGGCCGTACTTCGCCACCGTCGCCCTGGCCGCCGAAGCCCTCCTGCGCTGCGACGACGAACAGGCCCGGCGCGACCTCCTGCCGGGCATCGCGTCCGGCGAGACGGTGGCCACGCTCGCACTCACCGAGGACAGCGGCCGCTGGGACGAGCAGGGCATCCGGCTCACCGCCCGGAACACCGCCGACGGCCCGAGGCTGACCGGCACCAAGACCTACGTCCCCGACGGACACCTCGCCGACCTGCTCCTGGTCGCCGCCCGCACCCCCGCCGGCATCAGCCTCTTCGCGGTCGACGGCGACGCACCGGGTCTGGTCCGCACCCCCCTGCCCACCCTCGACCAGACCCGCAAACAGGCACGGCTGGAATTCACCGACACCCCCGCACGCCTGATCGGCACCGAGGACACGGCGTGGCCCGCACTCGAACGCACTCTCGCCACCGCATCCGTCCTCCTCGCCGCCGAACAGGTCGGGGGAGCGGCCGCCGCTCTGGACGCCGCCGTGGACTACGCCAGGATCCGGGTGCAGTACGGACGCCCCATCGGCTCCTTCCAGGGGATCAAGCACAAGTGCGCCGACATGCTGGTGGAGATCGAGTCCGCCCGCTCGGCCGCGTACGCCGGACTGTGGGCGCTGGACGCGGACGACGAATCCGAGATCGCCGTCGCGGCGGCCCTGGCGCAGGCCTTCTGCTCGGAGGCGTTCACCAAGGTGGCCGGCGACAACATCCAGGTCCACGGCGGGATCGGCTTCACCTGGGAACACTCCGCGCACCTGTACTTCAAGCGGGCCAAGAGCTCCGAGGTGCTGCTCGGCACACCGTCGTACCACCGCGAGTTGCTGGCCACCCGGCTCGGCATCTGAACCCCTGAACCTCTGAACCTCTGAACCTCTGGACCTCTGGAACTCTGGAAGGAAGTCGGCATGGAGATGGACTTCGGACCCGCCGTACGCGACTTCCGCGACGAGCTGCGGGACTGGCTGGCGGACCATCTCGTCGGTGAGTTCGCGGCCCACCGCGGCGTCGGCGGCCCCACGGACGGGGAGGCCTGGGAGGTCCGGCTGGCCTGGGACCGTGAGCTCTCGAGCGGCGGTTGGCTGGGGGTGGGCTGGCCGAAGGAGTACGGGGGACGGGGACTCGGACTCCTCGAGGAGATCGTCTTCGAGTACGAGTACGCCCGCGCGAACGCTCCCTACCGGGCCACCGGCAACGCCCTGGACCTCCTCGGCCCGATGCTCCTGAAGATGGGCGGCGAGGAGCAGAAGAAGCGCTTCCTGCCGCCGATCCTCGCCGTCGAGGAACTGTGGGGCCAGGGCTTCAGCGAGCCCGGCGCCGGCTCCGACCTGGCCTCGGTCCGCACCCGGGCCGAGCACGACGGCGACCAGTGGGTGGTCAGCGGGCAGAAGGTGTGGACGTCCTTCGGCATCCACGCCGACTGGCTCTACGTCCTCGCCCGCACCGACCCCGACTCGGTACGGCACAAGGGCCTGACCATGCTGCTCGTGCCCACGGACCAGCCGGGTGTGGAGATCCGCCCCATCCGCAACCTCGCCGGCCAGGACGAGTTCGCCGAGGTCTTCCTCTCCGACGCGCGCACCGGCGCGGACATGATCGTCGGCGAGGTCGGCCAGGGCTGGCGCACCGCGATGACCACGCTCGGCATCGAACGCGGCACCACGCTCCTGCCCCAGCAGCTCACCTTCGAACGGGAGGCCGAGGCGCTGATCGACCTGGCCCGGGAACGGGGCGCACTCGACGACCCGATGCTGCGCCGACGCCTCATCGACGCCTGGATCTCCGTACGCATCATGCGCACCACCAACCTGCGCACCCTCGCCGAACTGACCGCGGGCCGCACCCCGGGCGCCCAGTCCACCACGGCCAAGCTCTACGCCTCCACCCGCCACCAGCAACTCGGCCACCTGGCCCAGGAGTTGGCGGGCCCGGCCGGTCAGATCGTCGGCGAGGACTACGGCCTGGACACGCGGCAGCGCTCCTTCCTGCTCTCCCTGGCGGAGACGATCTACGGCGGATCCAGCGAGATCCAGCGCAACATCATCGGCGAGCAACTCCTCGGCCTCCCCAGGGAGCCCCGGCCATGACGTCGTTGGAAGACCGCCTCGACCGCCTCGACCGCATCGAGTCGCACCTCGCCGTCCAGCAGCTGCCCGTTCGCTACGCCCTAGCCGTGGACGCCCGCGATCTCGACGCCTGGGTGGGCTGCTTCCGGCCCGACGTGGACCTGGGCCGCCACGGTCGGGGCCGCGAGGCACTGCTGGCCTACATCGACCCCCTCGTCCGTGGCTTCCACCGGTCGGTCCACCAGATCTGCGGACACCGGATCGAGTTCACCGGCCGGGACACGGCCACCGGCTCCGTGTACTGCCGTGCCGAGCACGAAGTGGGGGAGCGGTGGATCGTGATGGCGATCCGCTACCTCGACGAGTACGCGCGCGTGGACGGCGAGTGGTACTTCTCCCGGCGCCGAGAGCAGCACTGGTATGCGGCGGACGTGACCGAGCGCCCCCAGCAGGTCGGTTTCGAGGGCTGGGCGGGCGCCGGACGACCGGCACTGCCGGACGCCTTCCCCACCTGGGATCCCTTCTGGAAGGAGACGTGATGCAGCGGTTGGCGGGCAAGACGGCCCTGGTCACCGGCGGCGGGCAGGGCGTGGGCCGCGGAATCGCCCTCGCCCTGGCGGCCGAAGGGGCGGCGGTGGTGATCACGGGCCGTACCGAGGGCAAACTCAAGGACACCGCGCAAGTGATCGCCGAGCGCGGCGGGCGGGTGCACACGGTCGTCGGGGACGTGGGCGAGCGGGCCGACGTCGACCGCATGGTGGCGGAGACGGTACGGGAGTTCGACGGCCTCGACGTGCTGGTCAACAACGCGCAGAGCTCCGTGCAGCGCCGGCTGGAGGAGACGTCGTACGACGACGTGGAACTCGCCTACCGCAGTGGCCCGTTGGCGGCCTTTCACGCGATGCGGTCCGCCCTGCCTCATCTGAAGGCCGGTCGAGGCAGCGTCGTCAACCTCGGTTCGTCGGCCGCGGTGCAGGGCGAGGCGGGCTTCGCGGCCTACGCGATGGCCAAGGAGGCCATCCGGGGACTCACGCGTGTCGCCGCGCGGGAGTGGGGGCCGTACGGGATCCGCGTGAACGTCGTCTGCCCGGCCGCCCTGAGCCCGGCCGCGGAGGCGTACTTCGCCGCCCGTCCGGACCAGGCCGACAAGGTGGTGGCCGGCATCCCGCTGGGCAGGATGGGGGACCCGGAGACGGACATCGGCCGGGCGGTGGCCGCGCTCGTCAGCGACGACATGGCCTATCTGACCGGCGCGACGCTGATGTTGGAGGGCGGCCGGACACTGATCGGATAGTCGGACAGGGCTCGGGGACCCTCAGACGACGATAGGGCCCGGGGACCCTCAGACGACGCCCCGCGCGCGCAGTCCGGAGATCTGATCCCCCGTCAAGCCCGCCACCTCGCCGAGTACTTCGTCGGTGTGCTCGCCCAACGCGGGCGGCGGGGCGTACCCCTCGACCGGTGTCGCCGTGAACCGGATCGGGTTGGCGAGCAACGGCAGCCGTCCCGACACCGGGTCCTCGACCTCCACCAGCATCCCCCGGTGCCGTATCTGCGGATCGGCGAAGACCTCGGGCATCTCGTGGAACGGGCCTGCCGGGACATCGTGTGCGTCGAGAACCGTCAGCCAGTCGTCCCGGGTCCGGGTGCGCAGGATCGCCTCCAGCACCGGCAGGATCTCCTCGCGGTGCGCGATCCGGGCCGAGGTGGTGGCGAACCGTGGGTCCTGGAGGAGATCGGTGCGGTCGGCGGCCGCGCAGAGCGCGGCGAACTGCTTGTCGTTGCCCGCGACGAGGAAGAGCGGCTTGTCCGCGCACTGGAACGCCTGGGACGGGATGCCCCCGTATCCGCCGTTGCCGCGCCGCGCGGGCACCTGGCCGGAGATCAGGTAGTTCATCGCGAAGTGCGACAGCGAGGCCAGCCCGCAGTCCAGCAGGGACAGGTCGATGAACTGGCCCTCTCCCGTGACGTCACGGTGCCGAAGGGCCGCGAGGACGGCCGTCGAGGCGTACAGGCCGGTGAGGATGTCGACCATGCTGACGCCGACCTTCATCGGCTCCTCGGGGTGGCCGGAGACGCTCATCATCCCGGACATGGCCTGGAAGATGCCGTCGTAGCCGGGGCGTTCGGCGTAGGGCCCGGTCTGCCCGAAGCCCGTCACCGAGAGGTAGACGAGCCGCGGGTTGAGCTCCCGCAGCCTCTCGTGGTCGAGGCCGTACTTCGCCAGCGTCCCCGTCCGGAAGTTCTCGACCACCACGTCCGACCGGGCGGCCAACGCACGGATCACCTCCTGCCCTTCGGCGGTGGCGTGGTTGACCGTGACCGACCGCTTGTTGCGGTTGCAGGAGAGGTAGAAGGCGGCGGTGTCCGTGCCGGGCGCGAACGGTGGCCCGTACGTCCGTGAGTCGTCGCCCGCCCCCGGCCGTTCGACCTTGATCACCTCGGCGCCGAGGTCCGCCAGCATCTGGGTGGCCAGGGGCGCGGCGAGGATGCGGGACAGATCGAGGACGCGGATCCCGGCCAGGGCGGTCGACGGCATCGAGGTCTCCCTCTGTTCACGAGCGGCCAATGAGTTATATAAATAATACATCTAGCGCCAGGATCGCATCCCGCTTGATTGCTTGAACTATTCAATTCATGTAACTATATGGATCGGTCGACGGACCGAGACCGGAGGGCGTGCTGATGACCGTCGCGGCGAGGACCCTCAGCGACCAGGAACAGCGTGAACGCCGGGTCTGGTTCCGGGCCCGCTGGGAGCGCGGGGTCGCCTTCAACCGGCACTGCCACATCCGCGTGACCCGCTGGGACGCGGAGGCCGTGGAGATCGTGCTGCCCTACGCCGAGGCGCTCTCCGCCCACGAGGACGTCTTCCACGGCGGGGTGATCTCGGCGCTCATCGACACCGCGGGCGCGGGCGCCGTGATCGCCGGGCACGACTTCGCCAAGGGCAGCCGGCTGAGCACCGTGTCGATGTCGGTGCAGTTCCTCGCGCCCGCCCGCGGCCGCGAGGCCATCGCCTACGCGCGCTGCGTACGGCGGGGCCGCAGGCTGCACTTCGCCGACGTCGACGTGATGACCGACGGACGCCTCTGCGCCCGGGGGCAGGTGGTGGTGAGCATCTCCGGGGAGCGACCCGGAGTCGGCGAGCCGATAGCCCCCGCCGACCCGGCCGACGCCGACCCCGGCAACCCCATGTTTCCCATTGGCCCCATCGACTCTCTGACGGAGGAGTGACCCGATGACCGAGGAGCCCGCCCAGGACGACCTGGTGCTGTACGAGGTCGACGAGGACGGCGTCGCGACCGTCACCCTCAACCGGCCCGAGCGCAAGAACGCCTGGAGCATCCCCATGGAGCGCCGCTTCTTCGCGCTCCTCGACGAGGCCGCTCACGACCCGGCCGTCCGCGTAGTGATTGTCACGGGCGCGGGCCGGGCGTTCTGCCCCGGCATGGACGTCCAGCGCCTGGAACAGAACTCCCAGCCGGGTCAGTCCCTCAACCTCCAGGCCCGCGTCCCCATGTACAGCAGACGCCTGCTGCCGAAGCCGATGATCGCCGCCGTCAACGGCGCCTGCGCGGGTATCGGCCTGGTCCAGGCGCTCATCTGCGACGTCCGCTTCGCCGCCCGCGGCGCCCGCTTCACCACCGCCTTCACCCGGCGCGGCCTGGCCGGCGAGTACAACCTGCCGTACGTGCTGCCCCGCGTCATCGGCCTGGAGAACGCCCTGGACCTGCTGCTGTCGGGCCGGGTCTTCGACGCCGACGAGGCCAAGGAGCTCGGCCTCGTCAGCCGCGTCGTCGAACCCGAGGACCTGCTGGACGCCGCCCGCGCCTACGCCCGGGACATCGCCCGCAACTGCTCACCGCGCGCCATGGCCGTCGTACGCCACCAGGTGTACGGCGATCTCGACCGCCCCTTCACCGACGCGCTCGCCCGCTCCTACTCCGCCATGGAGTTCTTCGCGGGCTCGCCCGACTTCCGCGAGGGCGTCGCGAGCTTCGTGGAGAAGCGTGAGCCGAAGTTCGAGGGTCTGCCGTCGGACTTCGACCCGGACGAGGCCACCCGTGACGCGTTCCTGCCGTACTGACCGAGGAGGTTCCTGACGATGACAGGGCAGCCGTTTCCGCAGCCGTTCCCCGTCGAGGCCGGGCACATCATGATGTTCGCCCGCGCCATCGGCGACGAACATCCCGCGTATCAGGGCGAGTCGGCCCTTGCCCCACCGACCTTCACCATGGCGAGCGCCCACTACGACCCCGACTACCACCTGCGTCCCAAGCCGGACGAGGAGTGGTTCGGCTCCGGCGCCGGCCCCGGTGTGATGGCCGAGGGCGGCGGCGGGCTCCACGCCGAGCAGCACTTCGAGTACCACCGCCCGGTGCGCGCGGGCGAGACGCTCTACGCCCACACCGTTCCCGGACGCAGCTGGGAGAAGCAGGGCCGCAGCGGCCGACTGCTGTTCAGCGAGCGCGTCACCGAGTACCGGGACGCCGACGGCGAGCCCGTCGTCAGCGCCGTGACCGTGGCCGTCGTACCCGAGGGCCCCGCGACCCCGAAGGACGCGCGATGAGCCTGAGCAGCAACGACATCAAGGTCGGCGAGACCCGCGAGAGTGTCCTCGTCGAGGACCTCAAGCGCAGCCGGATCGTGCAGTACGCGGGCGCCTCCGGCGACTTCAACCCGCTGCACACCGACGAGCGGTTCGCCGTCGAAGCCGCGGGATACCCCGGCGTCTTCGCCCACGGCATGCTCTCCATGGGCATGACGGGCCGCGTCCTGACCGACTGGGTCGGCCCGGAGTCGCTGCTGCGCTACGGCGTGCGCTTCAAGGCCCAGGTCTGGCCGGGCGACACCCTCACCGCCACGGTGACGGTCGAGTCGATCGACGACACTCTGGATGCCCCGGTCGCCCACTTCACCCTGCGCACGGTCAACCAGAACGGCGTCGAGGTGGTCACCGGCACGGCGGCGGCCCGCCTGGAGCCGTGATCCGGTGACCGTCGCACGGGATGCGGGGGGCGCGGTGCGGGCTGGGGAGGACCCGGAGTGCGCCTTGAGGCGGACGGTCGGGTCGGCGTTGGCCGCCGGGCCGGTGGGGGAGACGTGGGCTGAGCGGGAGGGTGTGCCTGTCTCGGGCGGCGGGACTGTGCGGGAGACGGGGGCGGCGGGTGAGGGTGGGGCGGCGCGGATGGCCGGGGCGGCGCTGGAGGGTGTGCCCGTCCGGGACGTCGGGCCCGTGCGGGGGACAGGCGCGGCGGGAGTGGGCATCGCGGCGCGGATGGTCGTGACGGAGCACGAGGGTGCGCCTACCCGGGGCGGCGGGCCCGTGCGGGAGACCGAGGCGGCTGGAGCCGACGGCTCGGCGCCTACGGCTCAGACGGTCGGCGCCACCTGGACCGCCATGGTCAGCCGCGCCTACGACCACCCCCGCCCCGCCGTCCGGTTCGGCGACTCGACCTGGACCGGACGAGAACTCCTGGACCGCGCGGCCGGCGCCGCCGACTGGCTGGACTCGCTCGGACTGGAGCCCGGCGCCCCGGTACCGGCCCTGGTCGCCACCTCCGCCGACGCCCTCGCGCTGGTGATCGGCGCCGCCGGATCGGGCCACCCGCTCGCGCCGCTCGGTGTCCGCATGACCGCGCACGAGATCGCCGCCGTGGTCAGGCAGCTCCCGTGCCAAGTCCTGCTGACCCAGCCAGAGTTCAGCGGACTCGCAGAACAGGTCGCCGAACTCTCCGGCAGATGGGTCGCCACCGTGCCCGAACTGCCCAGCAGTACCCGCACATTGACGGCTCTGCCCCACGAACTCGCCGCCGTCCTGCACACGTCCGGCACGACCGGCCTGCCCAAACCCGTCCCGATGACCCAGCGGCGACTGGCCGCCCGCGCCCGCGTCAACGGAACCCTCTGCGGCCTGGACCCCGACAGCTTCTACGGCGGCAGCGCGCCCTTCCACCACATCGCGGGCCTCGGCAACCTCGCCGTCGCCCTCGCCGCCGGCGCCCTGATCACCGGCCTGCCCCGCTTCACCGTCGAGGGCTGGACTCTGCTCAGGGACCTCGGCACCACCCACACCAGCATGGTCCCGGCGATGCTGGAGACCCTGCTGGCCGCGGGCGAGGCACGGCACGAGACCCTGCGGACCCTCCAGTACGGGGGCGCGCCCGTCCGCCCCGGCACCCTGCGGCGGACGTACGAGGCGATGCCGGGCGTACGGATGCTCAACATGTTCGGCCAGACCGAGGGTTCGCCGATCAGCGTGCTCACCCCCGATGACCACCGGGAAGCGATCGCGGGACGCACCGAACTGCTCCGCTCGGTGGGGCGGCCCGCCCCCGGGGTCGAGGTCAGGGTCGACGCCGCCGGGCCGGACGGCATCGGCGAGATTCATGCCCGCGCCGGCCATTTCTTCCGTATCGATGCCGAAGGCTGGCTGCACAGCGGCGACCTGGGCCGGATCGAGCAGGACGGTTACCTGTACCTCCTCGGCCGGAGCACCGACATGATCATCCGGGGCGGCGAGAACGTCCACCCGCTGGAGGTCGAGACCGTCCTGGCCGAGCACCCCGGCGTGGCGGACGCCGCGGTGATCGGCGTACCCGACGAGCGCCTGGGCCAGACCGTCGTCGCCTTCGTCGTACCGGCCACCCCTCACGCCCCGCCCGGTACGGCCGCCCTCAGGACCCATACCCGCGCCCGGCTGTCCGGGTTCAAGGTCCCCGTCCGCTGGTGGTTCGTGGACGACCTGCCGCGCAACGCCAACGGCAAGGTCGTACGCCGCAGCCTGCGGGAGCCGTACGAAGGAGGAACAGGTGTCTGACCTCGTCGACCCGGAGCGACTCGACGTCCTGCTGCGGCGGATCCGCCGGGAGGTCGAACGCGGTCCCCTGCCGTCCGCACAGGTCGCCGTCGCCCGCGGTGGCCGTCTGCTGGCCTTCGAGACGTACGGTGACGCGGGCCCCAGTACCCGGTACGTGCTGCAGTCCGTAGGACGATCGATCGTCGCGGGCGTGGTGTGGAAGCTGATCGGCGACGGACTCCTCGACGTGGAAGAGCAAGTCGCCGCGATCATCCCGGAGTTCGCGCCGAACGGGAAGGAGGAGGTGACGGTCGAGCAGGTGCTCACGCACACCGCGGGCTTTCCCTTCGCGCCCCTGGGGTACCCCAAGATGCTCGACCGCGAGCAGCGGCTCGCCGCCTTCGGACGCTGGCGGCTGGACTACCTGCCGGGCACCCGCTTCCAGTTCCACCTCACCTCGGCGGCCTGGCTGATCGCCGAGATCGTCGAGCGGCGCACGGGCCTGGCGGTCGCCGACTACCTGCGGGAGCGGATCGTGCGCCCGCTGGGCCTGGACTCGATCGAACTGGGGGTGCCGGTGGACCGCCAGTCCGGCACCGTCGCCCCGATGACCGCCACCGACCGCACCAGCGACGAGCAGGAACCCGACCCATGGGGACCGTGGTATCTGTCCGACCCGAGAGTGCTCGCGGCCGGAGAGCCCAGCCATGCCCTGGTCGCCACCGCCGCGGACGTCGCCCTGTACTTCCAGGCACTGGAGCACTCCGGTCTGTGGAAGCCGGAGGCGGTGGCGGAGGGCATCCGGATCCGGCTCACCGACCACCCCTACGGGGACCAGATCTACGGCGGCGGCGACGAACGGCGTACGAGCATGGGCCTGTTCGTGACGGTGGCCGGCCCGGACGCCGGAAGCAACCTGCCGTCGACCGGCTCCCCGTCCCTCTTCGGCAGTGCCGGCGCCGCGTATCAACTCGGCTTCATGGACCCGGAGTCGGGCCTCTCCTTCGCGTGCCTGAGCAACGGCTACCCGCTCGCCGGCTACGACCACTCCCCGCACGGCACGGCCCTGCTCAGGGACATCGCGGACCTGGCGGGGGGCTTGGCCGCCGAGCTGTCGTGACCTACGACCGTATTCCCAGCCACTGCTCGGCGCCCCATGCCTCGAACCGCTCCACCTCGGTGAACCCGAGCTTCGCCGCGAGGCGCATCGAGCCGGCGTTGGCGGTCTGGGTGGTGAGCACCACCGGCTCGCCGGGAAGGACACCGTCGAACCAGTCGAGTGCGGCCGCGCATGCCTCGGTGGCGTACCCGAGTCCCCACGCCCTCGGCAGGAAGAGGTAGCCCAGGTCGGCCTTGCCCGCGGCAGCCGGGCGACGGTGAGCGGTCGCTCTCCTGAGCAGGATCTGGCCGATCATGGCCCCGTCAAGATCGACGACGAAACTCCCGGGCCACCGCTCGGGCACCGCGGGAGTCTCACGCTCCAGCTCGTCACGCGGGCGGGGGCCGCCGAGGTAGGTGTGCACCTGGGGCGAGGCGAGCAGTTCGATGAACGGCGCACGGTCCCGCGCCTCCGGCTCGCGGAGTACGAGACGCTCGGTGCGGATCGGCTCAGGCGGCCAGGTCACGAATCCCAGATCTTCCATCCGGGCACGCTAACAGGTGGTCAGGCAACGAAAAAGGCAACCGCTTGGCTCCCCGGCACGACGCTCAGGGAGCCGTTCTGAGTTCCGCCTGCTCCGGCACCCAGGGCAGTGGCCGACCTCAGCGGCTGATCAGCTGCTGGGCGTTGTGGAACATGATGTCGTCCTGAGCGGACTCGTCGAGCTCCGCGATGAGCTTGCGGAAGTCGGCCGGGGCAGCCAGGCCCTCCGCGTGCGGGAAGTCGGAGCCCATGACGATGGACTCGTGGTAGCCGAGCCGCCGGACGACGTCCACGATGTCGTCCTCGGGGTAGGGCACCACGCGCACGTGCTTGCGGAACACCTGGCTGGGACGCTCGGCCAACTGCCCGCCGCCCCAGGGGCCGTTGCGGCCCATGCCCCGGCTCTTGTCCATGTGGCGGACGAAGTGCGGCACCCACTCGGAGCCGAACTCGGAGACCAGGACGTTGATGTCGGGGAAGCGCCCGAAGAGGTTGTCGAAGATGAGCGCGGACAGTGTCTCCTCGATGGGGCGCTGGCCGTAGGTGTTCTGCCACTGCCAGGCCGACATCCGGAAGTGGATCGGGTTCGGGTCGAAGCCCCAGGAGGGCGCCACCTGCGAGTTGTAGTAGAACTCGCTGATGTGGTAACAGACGCTCGCCTTGGCCTCGTTGACCAGCTTCCAGAACGGGTCGAAGTACGGGTCGCCCGGCGAGCGGCCGTACACCGGGCCGGTGGGCAGGAGGATGAAGCGTGCGCCCTGGTTCAGGACGTACTCCAGCTCTTTGACCGCGTGGTCCAGGTCGCGCAGGGAGAGCAGGGCGGGGGCGTAGATGCGGCCCTGGTGGTTGAAGCCCCAGACCTCGTTCATGTAGCGGTTGAACGAGTGGTAGTTGGCGTAGAGCGGTTCGACGCCCTTCACGTACTCCTCGGCGACCAGAGCCCAGCCGCCCGGGTAGATGATCGACTGGTCGAGGCCCTGTTCGTCCATGACCCGCAGTCGGGCGTCGCGGTTCTGGTAGGACTCGTGCATCGGCTCGAACTGGTACGTCTCCTCCGGATTGCCCGAGGCCATCGCCTTGAGCATCTCCTTCAGTGAGCCGGGACGGTAGACCTGCCCGAACTCGGGCTCCAGGCATACGACGATGCGGTCGCCGGCGAGGATGACCTCCCGCCCGTCGGGCAGGGTGACCGGCGCTACCGCCGAGCCGAGGAACTCCTTGGGGAGGTAGCGGGTGAAGGAGTCCCGTTCCTCGTACATGTGCTGGTCGCAGTCGAAGATTCGCTTGCGCTGTTCGGCCATGGCCGTCGCCTCCGGACCCCAGATCTAATCGGTACGCCTCCTATAATTATCTAACTGTTTCTTTGAAGCAAGGGGTGGTGGCGACCGGCGTCGGGGCGGGGTCAGTCCAGGAGTTCGAGCACCGTCTTGGCTCCGGCGCCGTTCACGACGTCGTCGGCGCTGGAGATGTGGCGCTGCCAGAGCTTCTCGGCCTCGTCCGCCTTGCCGGCCTCGATCAGGCCGACCAGCCGGACGTGCGCCCGGTGCCCCTTGAGTGCCTGCGCCTTCTGCGTCTCGGCGTCGGTGGCGGCGGCGGTGTAGGAGGCGTTGGCCCGGTCGATGATGTTGCGGACCATGCTGCACAGCAGGATCAGGGTCTGGTTGCCGGTGAGCTCGACCAGCAGCGCGTGGAAGGCGTCCTGTGCCTCGACCAGCGCCAGGGGGTCCTCCAGGACGGCCTTCTCGGCGGCCACCGCGTCGCGCAGAAGCTTGATGTCGGCGGCGGTGGGCTTGGTGGCGAGCTGGCGGGCGCAGGGCGGCTCGATGAGCGCCGCCGCGCGGTAGAGGTCGCCCAGGGTGGCGCCGCGGTACTCCAGGATCAGACCGGCGAAGCGGGCGGCGACGTCGGCGTCGGGCGCGCTCACCCGGGCGCCGCCGTGCGCGCCACGGCGCACCGTGATCAGGGACTCCGACTCCAGGACGCGGAAGGCCTCGCGCAGGGTCGGACGCGAGATGCCGAACTGCTCCATCAGTCCCGACTCGGGCGGCAGTGCGTCGCCCGGCTTCAGCTCACCCCGTACGATCTGGCGGCGCAGGTGTCCCGCGACCAGCTCGGCGGTCTTCGGGACCCGCACCTGGCGTCCGACGCGGCTGCGGGAAGGTGCGGGTACGGCCACCGTTTCACTTGCGCGGGCTGCCTCGGACACGATGGGGCTCCTCATATAGCAAAATGAATCGTCTTAGTGTATCGAGGGTACCAGGTCAAGGGATGGTTGGATCTTCTCTCGGAGGGATGGATCTGGCGCCGCGGGTGTGGCTGGTATATAGATGATTCATCTATCTATTAAGCAAGTAGGCCCGTGGGAGTGACCTCGATGACCGAGAATGCGGCCCCGGTGATCCTCACCGAACTCACCGACGACGGGGTCATGCTCCTCACCCTGAACCGTCCGGAACGGCACAACGCCTGGACGCTGGAGATGGAGCTCCTCTACAACGAGCTGTTCGACCGGGCGGAGGCGGATGCGCGGGTGCGGGCGGTGGTGCTCACCGGCGCCGGGCGCAGCTTCTGCCCCGGGATGGACATGAGCGTGCTCGACGGCGCGTCGTCCGGCGCCCGCCCGTGGCCCACCGGCGAGCTGCCCCCGCGCACCCGCCCCATGTCCTTCCCGAAGCCCGTCATAGCGGCCGTCAACGGCGCCTGCGCCGGCATCGGGTTCAACCAGGCGCTGATGTGCGACGTCCGGTTCGCCGTGCCGCAGGCCAAGTTCGCCGCGGCGTTCAGCGCGCGCGGACTGGTGGCCGAGGACGGCGTGTCCTGGATCCTGCCCCGGCTCGTCGGCTACGGCAACGCCGCCGACCTGCTGCTGTCCTCCCGCCGAGTCACCGGCACGGAGGCCCTGTCGATGGGCCTCGTCAACCGCCTGGCCGAGCCGGACGAACTCCTTCCGCAGGCCCTCGCCTACGCGACCGAACTGGCGCGCTCGGCGAGCCCGTACGCGATGTCCCTCATCAAACGCCAGCTCGCCGACGACCAGGCGAGAACCTTCACCGAGAGCAGCGAGGAGGCGGCCGCCCTGCTGGCCACGGCGAAGCGCGCCCCGGACTACCGCGAGGGTGTGCTCAGCTTCATCGAGCGCCGCCCGCCGGCCTTCCCGGCGCTGGGGGAGGGCCCGTCGGCGGTGGAGAAGAACGAGCTGGAGGAGGCCTCGTCATGACCCGCACCGAACTCCCGCTGCACCGCCGCACGATCACCGTCACCGCCTACGAGGAGGACGGAGGTGAGATCTCGGTCGAGGCGGAACTGCGCGACGAGCGTCCCTGGGAGGAGCCGCCGGGCGGTGTCGTCCACCGGATGGTGCTGGCGGTGCGCGTCCGCCTCGCCGACATGACGATCGTGGCCGCCGAGGCGGGCATGAAGGACTTCCCGCACACCGAGTGCCCCCTGATCGCACCGGCCTTCGACGGCCTGGTGGGGCTCGGCGTGGCGGGCGGCTACAACCGGGCCGTCCAGGAGCGTTTCCACGGGGTGTCCGGGTGCACGCACCTGTACGAACTGACCCGCGCGCTCGGCCCCGCCGTCGTCCAGTCGGCCATCTCGGCCCGCAGCCGCGCGGCCGGCCCCCGCTCCCACGACCCGCGCGCCACCGCCTGGGTGCTGAACAGCTGCCACATCTGGGCACCGGACGGTGTGGGTCTGCGCAAGCTCGACGCGGGCTGGGTTCCGGGACCCGGCCCCCGCCCGGTCCCGGAACTCAGCCGCTTCCAGGGGCCTACGGAGTCGTGAGCCGCGGCTCGCGCGGAAGGCCCAGCACCTTCTCCGCGAGGATGTTGCGCTGCACCTGAGACGTCCCCGCGTAGATCGTTCCGGAGCGGGCGATCAGGTACGTCGTCGACCAGGACCCCGAGCTGTTGGCCGCGCCGGGGTCGTCCGTGCGGTAGGTGCGCAGCGGTCCTCGCCCCACCGGCACCTGGCCGTGCATCCCCATGATGTCCATCGCAAGGTCGGTGACCTCGGTGTGGTACTCGCTCCAGTACAGCTTGGCGATCGACGTCTCGGGACCCGGCTCCGCCCCCTTCAGCCAGCCGGTGAGGATCCGGTAGCCGAGGCAGCGCATGATCTCGACCTTGGACCAGCACCAGGCGATCCGCTGCCGGATGACCGGGTCCTGGTCCTTGCCGTACTGCCGCGCGAGTGCGACGAGGCGTTCCACCTCGGCGCGGAAGAGGATCGGGTTGGTCGCCGCCTCCTCGCCGCGTTCGACGCCCAGCAGGCTCTGGGCGACCGCCCAGCCGTTGTCCACGCCGCCGACGACCAGATCCGCGCGGGTCCGGGCGCCGCTGAAGAAGACCTCGTTGAAGTGCAGCTGCCCGCTCATCATGCGGAACGGCCGTACCTCGATGCCGGGCTGGTCCAGCGGCACGAGGAGGAACGAGATGCCGCGGTGCTTGGGCGCGTCCCGGTTCGAGCGGGCCAGGACGAAGATCCAGTCGCTGTGGTGGGCGCCGGAGGTCCACACCTTCTGGCCGTCGATCACCCACTCTTCGCCGTCACGCACAGCACGGGTCTTCAAAGAGGCCAGGTCGGACCCCGCGTCCGGCTCGGAGTACCCCTGGCACCAGGTGTCCTCGCCGCTCAGGATGCGCGGGAGGAAGTGGCTTTTCTGCTCCTCCGTGCCCCAGCGCAGCAGCGTGTTCGCCAGCATCTTCACGCCGAAGGTGTCCTGCGGCAGCCCGAACGGGACACCGGCCAGGGCGAGTTCCTCCATCAGGACGACCTGGTGGAGCTTGGACAGGCCCAGGCCGCCGTACCGCTCGGGCCAGGTGAGGGAGAGGAAGCCGCGCTCGACGAGCCGGCGGCGCCAGTCCCGGGCGAAGGACCATGCGGCGTCCTCGTCCAGGGCGCCGATGCCCTTCCAGTCCGGCGGCAGCGACTCGGCGAGGAACGCCCTGACCTCGGCCCGGAACGTCTCGGTCTCCGGGGGATAGCTGATGTCCACCTGCGGTCGCTCCTCGTCCGTCCCTGCCCGCACAGCTGATCGCTGTATTGATTGTTTCAGCATAATAGGTTATCTATTTAACAGGGAAGAGCGTCGAGCCAGGGCGGGCTGACATGGGATTGCTGGACGGACGGAACGCCGTGATCACCGGCGGCGCGCAGGGCATCGGCTACGAGATCGCCGGCGTCCTCGGCGACGCGGGCGCGGCCGTCGTCCTCGGCGACATCAACGAGGACGCGGCACGCGAAGCCGCCGAGCGCCTCGCCGAGAACGGCATCAAGGCCACCTCGCTGCGCTGCGACGTCACCGACGAGGACGAGGTCGCCGCCCTCGTGGCCCACTGCACCGACACCTTCGGCCCGGTCGGCGTCATGGTCAACAACGCCGGCATCACCCGGGACGCCACCCTGCGCAAGATGCCCCTCACCGACTTCCGCGCCGTCCTCGACGTCCACGTCACCGGCGCCTGGAACGGCACCCGGTACGCCGCCGAGGCGATGCGGGCGCACGGACAGGGCGGCAGCATCGTCAACATCTCCTCCATCGCCGGCAAGGTCGGCAACTTCGGCCAGACCAACTACAGCGCCGCCAAGGCCGCGCTCGTGGGACTCACCAAGGCCTCCGCCAAGGAGCTCGCGAAGGCGGGCGTCCGCGTCAACGCCGTCCAGCCCGGTCTGATCCGCACCGCCATGACCGAGGCGATGCCCCCGGCCGCCTGGGACGCGAAGCTCGCCGAGATCCCCCTGGGGCGCGCGGGCGAACCCGCCGAGGTCGCCCAGGTCGTCCTCTTCCTCGCCTCCGACATGGCGAGCTACATCACCGGAGCCGTGGTCGAGGTGACCGGCGGCCGGTACATGTGAGCCCCGAAGCCCCGAACCCGCTGATGAAAGGCATGACCGATGCGTGACGCGGTGATCTGCGAACCGATACGGACTCCGGTCGGGGGCTACGGGGGAGCCTTCCGGGACGTCACCGCGGCCGAACTCGCCGCCACCGTCGTACGGGCCCTCCTGGACCGCAGCGGCATCCCGCCCACGGCCGTCGACGACGTGCTCCTCGGCCAGTGCTACCCCAACGGCGAGGCCCCGGCCATCGGCCGCGTGGCCGCCCTGGACGCCGGACTGCCCGTCGAGGTCCCCGGGCTCCAGATCGACCGCCGCTGCGGCTCCGGACTGCAGGCGATCATCACCGCGGCGATGCAGGTGCAGACCGGCGCGAGCGACCTCGTGCTGGCCGGGGGCGTCGAGTCCATGAGCCAGGCCGAGTTCTACACGACCGACGTGCGCTGGGGCGTGCGCGGTGCGGGCACCATGCTGCACGACCGCCTCGCCAGGGGCCGTGTCACCTCCGGCGGCGTCAACCACCCCGTACCCGGGGGCATGCTGGAGACCGCCGAGAACCTGCGCCGCGAGTACGCCATCTCCCGCGAGGAGCAGGACCGACTCGCCGTGCGCTCGCACGAGAAGGCGGTCGCGGCCCAGCGCGAGGGGCGCTTCTCCGACGAGATCGTCCCCGTCACCGTACGCACCCGCAAAGGCGAGACGGTCGTGGACACCGACGAACACCCGCGTCCCGACTCGTCGTTGGACAAGCTCGCGAAGCTGCGTCCGGTGCTCGGCCGCCAGGACCCGGAGGCGACGGTGACCGCGGGCAACGCCAGCGGCCAGAACGACGGCGCGGCCCTGTGCGTCGTGACCCACCCCGAGCGCGCCGCCGAACTTGGGCTGCGCCCACTGGGCCGCCTGGTCTCCTGGGCCGTCGTCGGCGTACCACCCGAGACGATGGGCATCGGCCCGGTGCCCGCCACGGCAAGGGCCCTGGAACGAGCCGGACTCAAGCTCGCCGACATCGACCTCATCGAACTCAACGAGGCCTTCGCGGCCCAGGTGCTGGCCTGCACCCGTGAATGGGCCCTGACCGAGACCGACTTCGAGCGGTTCAACGTCAACGGCTCCGGCATCTCGCTGGGCCACCCCGTCGGAGCCACCGGCGGCCGCATCCTCGCCACCCTGCTGCGCGAACTCGACCGCCGTCAGGCCCGCTACGGCCTGGAGACCATGTGCCTGGGCGGCGGCCAGGGTCTTGCAGCCATCTTCGAACGCACCGGCAACGCCACTGGAGGACGCTGACATGGCCGGACTGATCGCATACGGCGCCCATGTGCCGTACCACCGCCTGGCCCGCGCCGACGTCGCCGCCACGCTGGGGACACCGCCGGGACGCGGCACCCGCGCGGTCGCGGGCTACGACGAGGACACCACCTCCATGGCCGTGGAGGCGGCCCGGGTGGCCCTGGCCCGCGACGGCCTGCGTCCCCGCGTCGGCCAGCTCTTCCTCGCCACGGCCGCACCCGCCTACCTCGACAAGACCAACGCGACCGCCGTCCACGCCGCGCTCCGCCTCGACGAGCACGTGCTCGCCGTCGACATGGCCGGCTCGGTCCGCTCCGGCCTCGGCGCGCTGGTCACCGCCGCCCGCTCCTCCGTCCCGACCCTCGCCGTCCTCTCCGACCTGCGCACCGGCCTGCCCGGCGGCAGCGACGAGGTCGCCGGCGGCGACGGCGCGGCGGCGTTCGTCTTCGGCGGCCACCGCAACGGAGCACCCGTCCTGGCGGAACTGCTCGCCCACGACACCGTCAGCGACGAGATCCTCGACCGCTGGCGGCTGCCGGGCGCTCCCGCCTCCCGCGCCTGGGAGGAGCGGTTCGCCGAGGAGATCTACGTGTCCCTCGCGGACAAGGCGCTGACCGCCGCCCTCGAGCAGGCGGGCCTGGAGCGCGGCGCCATCGACCACCTCATCGTCTCCGGCCTGCACGCACGCGCGTGCGCGACGGTACGGCGTACGGCCGGTGCCCGCCCCGAGGCGGCGGTCCCGGACCTCACTGGGGCCATCGGCAACGCCGGCACCGCCCAGCCGGGCCTGCTCCTGGCCGACGTCCTCGACCGCGCAGAGCCCGGTGAGGTCATCGCTGTCATCGTCCTCGGCGACGGCGCCGGAGTCCTCCTGCTGCGCACCACCGACGCGCTCCCGGCGCACCGCAGCACCCGCCCGGTCGCCGCGCAGATCACCGCGGGCAGCGCCCCGATGCCGTACGCCACCTACCTCTCCTGGCGCGGCCTCCTCGACCGCGAACCACCCCGGCGTCCGGACCCCGAGCCGCCCTACGCCCCGCCCGCGCATCGCCGCACCGCCTGGAAGTACGGCTTCGTCGCCTCTCGTTGCGAGAAGTGCGGCACCCGGCATCTGCCGCCGGACCGGGTGTGCACCTCCTGCCGGAGCGTCGACGCGATGACCGACGAGCCGATGGAGCACCTGCGGGGCACGGTCGCCACGTTCACCGTCGACCGGCTGGCCCACACGCCGAGCCCGCCGATGCTCGTCGTGGTCGTCGACTACGACGGTGGCGGCCGCTTCCGCTGCCAGCTGACCGACGCCACCGAGGCCGACGCCGTCATCGGCGCCCGGGTGGAGATGACCTTCCGGCGCACGGTCACGGCGTCCGGCATCCACAACTACTTCTGGAAGGCCCGGCCGGTGCGCACGGGCGAGACCGAGGAGACACACGGATGAGCTCGCACGGAATCCGGGACCGGGTCGCGATCGTCGGTATGGGCTGCACGCCCTTCGGCGAGCACTGGACCCGTTCGGCCGACGATCTGCTGGTGGACGCGGTGGGCGAGGCGGTGACCTCGGCCGGCATCACGATCGACGACATCGACGCGTTCTGGTTCGGCACCCAGGCCTCCGGCGTGTCCGGACTGACCCTGAGCCGGGCGCTGCGCCTGCCCCACAAGCCGGTCACCCGCGTCGAGAACATGTGCGCGACCGGCTCCGAGGCCCTGCGCAACGCCTGCTACGCCGTCGCCTCCGGCGCCTATGACGTGGCGATGGCGGTCGGCGTGGAGAAGCTCAAGGACTCCGGCATGTCCGGCCTGTCCGGTACGGCGATCCCGGGCGCGGGCGACGACAGCCGCGGCGAGATCACCGCCCCCGCGAACTTCTCCCTCCTCGCCCCCGCGTACGCCGCCAAGTACGGCCTGGCGGAAGAGGAGTTGAAGGACGTCATCACCCGCATCGCCTGGAAGAACCACGTCAACGGCGCCCGCAACCCCCGCGCCCAGTTCCGCAAGGAGGTGCCGCTCGAACGCATCCGGTCGGCCCCGATCGTCGCGGGCATGCTCGGCGTGTTCGACTGCTCGGGCGTCTCGGACGGTTCGGCGGCGGCGATCGTCGTACGCGCCGAGGACGCCTACAAGTACACCGACAAGCCGATCTTCGTGAAGGCGCTGTCCTTCGTCGCGGGCCCGGCCGACGGGCTCCTCGACCCGGAGTACGACTTCACCACCTTCCCCGAGGTCGTCGCCTCCGCCCAGGAGGCCTACCGACAGGCCGGCGTCACCGACCCCCGCGCCGAACTCGCCCTCGCCGAGGTCCACGACTGCTTCACACCCACGGAACTGGTCCTGATGGAGGACCTGGGCTTCGCCGAGCGCGGACAGGCATGGAAGGACGTGACGAGCGGGTCGTTCGACCTCGACGGCTCGCTGCCGGTCAATCCGGACGGCGGTCTCAAGGCCTTCGGCCACCCCATCGGCGCCTCGGGCCTGCGCATGATGTTCGAGGCCTGGCTGCAGCTGCGGGGCGAGGCGCCCGCCGAGCGGACCGTGAAGTCCGTGGCCGAGGGGCGCACGCTCGCCCTCACCCACAACCTGGGCGGCGGGCCGGGCGAATGTGTGTCCTTCGTCTCCATCGTCGGCAGCGAACTCACCCAATAGAGAAGGCGGTTGGGGCATGGGACGACTCGACGGCAAGATCGCCGTCGTGACCGGGGCGGCGTCGGGCATCGGCGCCGCCACGGCACGTCGGGTGGCGGCCGAGGGCGCGCACACGGTGGTCGCCGATCTGAACCTGGACGGCGCCCAGGCGGTGACGGAGGAGATCCGTGCCGCCGGGGGATCCGCCACAGCGGTCCAGGTCGACCTCGGTGACGTGGCGAGCGTACGGGCCATGGTGGCCGCGGCGGTCGAGACGTACGGCGGCCTCGACGTGCTGCACAACAACGCGGCGGCCACCCACCTGGCAGCCCGCCAGGACCTCGCCGTGGTGGACGCGGACCCGGCGGTCTGGGACGACACGATGCGCATCAACCTGCGCGGCACCATGGTCGCCATCCAGGCCGCCATCCCGCACATGGTCGCCCGCGGCGGCGGCTCGATCATCAACACCTCGTCCGGGTCCGGTCTCGCGGGCGACCTGCGCAATCCCGCGTACGGCGCGTCCAAGGCCGCCCTCATCAACCTCACGCAGTACGTCGCCACCCAGTACGGCAAGCAGGGCGTGCGCTGCAACGCCATCGCGCCCGGCTTCATCGTCACGCCGGCCAGTTCCGGTTCGGCGCACGGCGCGATCCGGGAGGCGATGCTGCGCCATCACCTCACCCCGCGCCTCGGGAGCCCGGAGGACGTCGCCTCGGCGGTCGTGTTCCTCGCCTCCGACGAGTCCGCCTTCATCACCGGCCACACCCTGCGCGTGGACGGCGGACTGCTGTCCCACGCGCCGTACGTCGCGGACCTGAGGGACGCCTGACAGAGACCGACGAGAGCCGGAGGCGCCGAGGGGCACCTCCGGCTCAAGGCCGTGCCGGTTCTCAGGCCAGCGCCTCCGGCTCCAGGTCGCCCAGGTAGGCCGCCCGCACCGCCGGATCGCGGCGCACCTCCTCCGGCGTGCCCGCGCAGATACGGCGTCCGAAGTCCAGGACCACGACCTGGTCGCAGACACTCATGACCATGTCGACGTCGTGCTCGACGAGCAGGACCCCCATGCCCCAGTCCTCGGCCAGTCGCCGTACCAGGTGGGCCAGTTCCCGCGTCTCGTCGTCCGACAGCCCCGCGGCGGGTTCGTCGAGGAGCAGCACGGACGGCGAGGCCGCCACCGCCCGGGCGATGGCCAGTAGCCGCCGCTCCCCGTACGACAGATCGCCCACCGGCCGGTCCAGACTGTCCTGGAGACCGAACTCCCGCACCGCGATGAGCACATGGGACGGCAGCGGGCGGCTGCCGGGACGGACCAGGTCCGTGAGCCACGCCCATCTGCCGGGCCGGTCGCAGGCCGCGTAGAGGTTGTCCAGCACCGTCATGTCCTCGAACAGCTCCAGCGACTGGAAGGAGCGGCTCAGCCCGGCCGCGGCCCGCCGGTGCACCGGCGCACGGGTCACGTCCCGCTCGTCCAGGCGCACGCTGCCGGACGCGGCCCGGGTGAAGCCGGTGACGGCGTCGATGGCGGAGGTCTTGCCGGCGCCGTTGGGTCCGATGAGGCCCACGACCCGGCCCGGTTCGACGTCCAGCGAGAGCCCGTCGACGGCGACGACACCGCCGTAGCGCACGGTCAGGTCCCGGACATGGAGGGGGAGCGGTGTGGCGCGGGGGACGTCCGGTGCGATGGTCTCTTCCTCCGGCGGCGCGAAGGCAGCGCGCTGTCGCGTTTTCGGGAAGAGCCTGCGTTGGACGCCCGCGGCCTGCCGTCCGACCTCCTTCGCGATGCCGTCCTGGTTGCCCACCAGCGTCAGCACCAGGATGACCCCGCCGATCAGCGGCATCCACGCGCTCAGACCCGGCAGCACCCAGTCCCCGAACCGCGCGCCGACCGTGCCCGCGGCGAATGTGGCGCCGAACAGCGGGCCCACGAGGAAGCCGGCACCGCCGATGACGGCGAGACCGAGCGCGGTGATGGAGTCGAAGCTGGCGAAGTCGGAGAAGACCACCGAGGTCGAGCGGAATCCGGTGAGTACTCCGGCGAGCGCGGCGACGGCCGAGGAGAGGCCGAAGGCGTACAGCTTGGCGGCGCGGACGTCGATGCCGAGGGCGGCGGCTGCCCGTTCGTTGGCGCGTACGGCGATGAGCCGGCGGCCGGTTCTGCTGCGCCGTACGTTCGCCACGACGAGCGTGGCGGCGACGAACAGCACGAGCACCACGGCGGCGTACCGCTGTGGATGGTCGACTCCGGAGATGCTGATGCCGAAGAGGGTCTGCTTGCCCACGGCGATGCCGTCGCTGCCGGTGGTCGTGGACAGGTCGGTGTTCTGGAAGACCATCGCCTCCAGTGTGGTGCCGAGGCCGAGGGTGATGATTGCGAGGTTGACTCCGCGGGTGCGGACGGCCGGGAGCGCGAACAGCAGGCCGATCGGGACGGTGCCCAATACGCCTGCCAGGAGGGCGAGTTCGAACGGCCAGCCCCAGTCGGCGGCGGCATGTCCGGCGATGAAGGCGCCGGTGCCGGCCAGGGCGTAGGCCGCGAGGGAGACCTGTCCCGCGTACCCGGTGACCACGATGATCGACAGGATGATCAGGCCGAGGACCAGGGTGCTGGTGATCGCGTCGGCCCACAGCGGTGTCGACAGGCTCACCAGCAGCAGGCCGACCGCGACGGCGAACGCCAGCGGTACGGGGCGCACCCGACCGCTGCCCAGTGCCGGCAGCCGTTCCAGGAAGGTGCCGCGCAGCGGCAGCGCCCGGCCGCGCGCGACCAGCACCAGGGCGATGAAGAGGAAGGGCACGGAGGCGGCGAGACCGGTGACGCCGGTGCCGAAGCGGGTCAGCTCGGACTGGACGAGGCCGATGGCCAGGCCGCCCGCCAGGGTGACGGGGAACGAGGAGAACCTGCCGATCAGGGCTGCGGCCAGCGCGCTCAGCAGGAGGGTGGTCAGGCCGGTGACCGACAGTCCGATGACCGGCACGATGAGGATGCCCGTCAGGCCGGCGAGCGCCGAGCCCAGGGCCCAGTTGCCGGTGGCGACGAGTTCGGGGGACCAGCCCAGCGAGGCGGCCACATGCTCGTTCTCCGCGACCGCGGTGGTGCCCAGGCCGAACAGGGTGCGCCGGTAGAGGAGATGGAGCACCGCGGTGACGGCGAGGGCGATGCCGAGCAGCCAGACACGGTCCTCGGAGACCGTGGCCCCGGCGATCGTCAGCAGCCGGGTGGGCAGCTTGCCCGGCAGCAACTGCAGGCTGTCGCCGTAGCGTTTGACGGCGACGGCGGTGAGCACGATGAACACCGCGAGGGTGCCGACCAGCCGGGCCAGTGAGGACGCCCTGCGCAGGGGTCTGATCACCAGGAGATGGGTGAGCACGCCAAGCGCCGCGGAGGTGAGCACCCCGCAGGCGACGGCCGGCCAGTACGGCACGCCGTCATTGGCGGCGAGTTCCCACTGCACGTAGGCGCCGGCCATCCCGATCGCGCCGTGCGCGAGGTTGAGGACGCCGGAGCCCCGGTAGACCAGCACGATGCCGTGCGCGGTGAGGGCGTAGAGCGCGCCGAGGCCCAGGCCCAGCAGCGCGAAACGCAGGATGTCGTCCATCGGGTGAACCTCCCAGGGACATGCCAGACAGCGTATTTATTTAAATAATTGTGCCGAGAGTACTTCACTAACCAGAAAACGCACCCCATGCTGTTCGCCATCTCGATGACGAGCCCCTCGGAGGGACCATGAACGACTCACGCCGACGCAGAACCGCCGCAGCGACCTGTCTCGCGGTGACCGGAGCACTGCTCGCCGCCGGCTGCGGGGGAGAGGCGTCCGGCAGTGCGGCCGAGACCTCCTCGCTGAAGGGCGCCCCGGTCAAGGTGATGGTCTGGAACCCGGAGGACACCCAGGGCAGCGCCCAGCCCGGGGTCCGGCTCACCGCCCAGGCCTACGCGAAGTGGATCAACGCCCACGGCGGCATCAAGGGCGGCCCGCTGAAGGTGCTGACCTGCAACGAGAAGAACGACCCCGACGAAGCCGAGAAGTGCGCCCAGCAGGCCGTGGCCGAGAAGGTGGTCGCGGTGGTGGGGTCGTACAGCCTCGCGGGCGACCGCTACATGCCCATCCTGCAGAAGGCCGGCATCCCCTACATCGGCGGCACCGGGGTCTCCGCGGCCGAGTTCTCCAACCCGCTGTCGTTCCCGGTCAACGGTGGCACCCCGGTGGTGTTCGCGGCCCACGGCCGGCAGCTGGTGCAGGACGGCTGCAAGAAGATCTCCGGCGTCCGGTACGACCTGGCGGCCGCCGCCATCGTGTCGCAGTTCCTCACCCTCGGCGCGGTCTCGGCCGGCGGGGCCCCGCCCAAGGACCTCAAGGTGCCGCTCACCGCCACCGACCTCGCCCCGCAGGTCGCCGCCACCAAGGGCAGTGACTGCGTGAGCGTCATCCTGGGCACCGCCTCGGGCCTGTTCGTGAAGTCGTACATCCAGTCCGGCGCCAAGACCAAGCTCGGCAGCGTCGTCGGAAACCTCACGCCGCAACTGGCCGCGAGCACCGGCGGAAGCGGCAGTCCGCTGGAGGGCGCCGCGATCACCGGCTACTTCCCGCCGACCTCCGACCCGGCCTGGAAGGACTTCCTGGCGGCCACCAAGGGCGACAAGGACATCGACGTCTCCAACGGCGCCAACGAGACGACCTGGGTGGCCTTCAAGGTCCTCACCGAGGCGGCCGGCAAGCTGCCCTCGATCTCGGCCAAGACCCTCGTCCAGGAGCTGAACACCACCTCGGGCATCGACACCGGCGGCCTGACCCCCGCCCTCGACTGGAAGGCCTCCACCGCCCTGCCCATCAAGGGCCTGAACCGCATCCACAACACCACCGCCACCGAACTGACCATCCGCAACGGCCAGATCGAGTGGGCGAAGGCGGGGTCGACCTTCGTCGACGTCCGCAAGGTCCTCACGGCCGTCCCGGCCGGCTGACCGGAGGGGAACGTCCGTGCACGACACCGAGCCCCTGATCGAAGCCCGCGCCCTGTCCGCCGGATACGGCAGCCAACCCGTTCTGCGCGATCTCGACATCGAGGTCCGCCCCGGCGAGGTCGTCGCCCTCCTCGGACCGAACGGCGCGGGCAAGACCACCACACTGCGGGTGCTGTCGGGCGAGATGGCCCCGATGGGCGGCGAGGTGCGCTGGCTGGGCGACACCGCCCGGACGCCGCTGCACCGCCGCGCCCGCCAGGGCCTGGCGTACGTCGGCGAGCGGGCGGTCCTCACCCGCCTCGACACCGCGGACAACCTACGGGTCGGCCGGGTCACGACCGAGCAGGCCCTGGAACTCTTCCCCGAACTGGAAAAACGCCTGAGGACCGGCGCGGGCATGCTCTCGGGCGGCGAACAGCAGATGCTGTCGCTGGCACGCGCCCTGTGCCGGGCCCCCAGACTGCTTCTCGCCGACGAACTGTCCCTCGGACTGGCCCCATTGGTGGTCGACCGCCTGCTGCGCGCCGTGCGCGAGGCGGCCGACCGCGGCCTGGGCGCCCTGCTGGTCGAACAGCATGTGCGCAAGGTCCTGGACATCGCGGACCGCGTCTACGTCCTGCACCGCGGCCGCGTCACCATGACCGGCACCCCGGAGGAACTGCGCGGAAACCTGGCCGCGATCGAGTCGTCGTACCTCGCCGAGAAGACCACGTACGCAACTGATTGAGGTAGATGCTGTGTCAAGCGCACGCGCGCAGATCCGATCCCTGGCCCTGTCCGGCGACACCTTCGAGCAACCCGCCTCCACCATGAGGGAGTTGCAGCTCGAAGCGGCACGCGAGGCCTTCACCGCCCACCGCGAGCGCATCCCCCTGCTGCGGACCCGGGCCGAGGAGACCGGCGTCCGCGAGGTCACGGCCCTGGCCGACCTCGTACCCCTCCTCTTCTCCCACACCAGCTACAAGTCCTACCCCGTCTCCCTCATCACCGCCGGCCGCTGGGACCGGCTGCTGCGCTGGTACACCACTGTCTCGGCGCTCGAACCGGCGGACGTCGACGTCGACGGCGTACGCGACATCGACGAGTGGACCGAACGCATCACGGCAGCCGGTCACCGCCCGTACATCACCAGCGGCACCTCCGGAAAGGTCTCCTTCCTCAACTGCGCCCAGAGCGACCTGAGTTTCCTGCACGACATCCTGGAAAACCTCACCTGCTGGCCCGACCCCCTCCCGCCCAAACCCACCCGCCACGGCTACCTCCTCGCACCGGCGAGCGGCCCGATGCGCTCCATCGACGGCTTCCGCCGGCACGCGGAGGTCTTCGCGCTCCCCGGCGAGACCCGCCTGCTGACCGAGGACCCGCTGCGGGTCTCCGAGCTGATGAGCAGCGCCCTGCTGCGCCGCCGGATGGCGGAGGGCACCGCGACCCCGCAGGAGATCAGCTCCTTCGAGAGCGTCTCGGCGGCCCGGGAGCAGGAACTCGACGCGGCCGTGGCCCGCATCGTCGACGACATCTGGGAGCACCGCGACGAGCCACTGCTGATCGCCGGGATGAACAACCAGCAGTTCACCCTGATCCAGGCGCTGCGGGCCCGCGGCGTCCCGGACGGCAGCCTCCACCCCGACACCCTGGTGCTCAGCGGCGGCGGCAACAAGGGCCGCGCCCTGCCGGACGACTACCAGCAGCAACTCGCCGCCTTCTACGACGGTGTCCGGCGGGTGCGCAGCTACGGCATGACGGAGCTCCAGGGCTCCTGCCTCGCCTGTGAGAAGGGCAACTACCACGTGCCGCCGTGGGTGATCCCGCTGGTCCTCGACCAGCAGGGCGAGACCCTGCTCAACCCCGAACACGGCGTCGTCGAGGGCCGGTTCGCCTTCCTCGACGTCTCCCTCGAAGGCCGCTGGGGCGGACTGATCAGCGGCGACCGGGTCTTCGTCGACTTCTCCGCGTGCGGCTGCGGCCGACCGGGACCTGCCGTCCTGCCGGACATCCAGCGCTACGGCGACCTCGGCGGCGACGACAAGATCACCTGCGCGGCGACACTCGACTCCTATGTGCGGGGGATGATCCACGGATGAGCACGACGACCCACCACAGCACCGCGGCAGAACGGGTGGCGGTCGTCCACGTCCTGCGCGGCGAGGTCGACGACGGCCCTCATGCCGAGCACGGCCGCCCGGGAGCCGCCTTCACCGCACCGGCCCTCGACCTGGACCGCCTCGTGTGGCCCCGCACCGCACCCGGACCGGCCTTCCAGGTACCCACCGCGGAGATCGTGGACCTGCTCGTGGAGACGGGCGAGGCCCTGAAGGCGGACCGGGACGGCCTCCTCGCCGAAGCCCTGGACCGCATGGTCCGCGTCAGCACGCTCCCCGCCGAGGTGCTCCGACGCGCCTACGCCGTGCTGTGGCGCAGCTTCCAGCGCCCCCATCTGTACGCCCAGATCGACCACGAGCTCGGCGGGGCGGACGTGCTCGACGGCTGGCGCGAGGTACGGCTGCCCGAGAACCGGATCGCGGCCACGCGTGCCTTCCCACCACGCCTCGTGCACATCATCGCCGGCAACGCCCCAGGCGTCGCCGCGATGTCCGTCGTACGCGGCGCCCTCACCAAGGGCGTCAACCTCCTCAAGCTGCCCTCCAACGACCTGTTCACCGCGACCGCGATCCTGCGCACCATGGCCGCCGTGGCCCCGGGCCACCCCGTGGTGCGCTCGTTCTCCGCGGCGTACTGGCGCGGCGGCGACCAGTCGGTGGAGAGCGTGCTGTTCCGCCCGCAGTTCTTCGACAAGCTCGTCGCCTGGGGCGGGGAAGCCACCATCCGCGGCGCGTTGAAGTACGTCGGCCCGGGCTTCGAGCTGGTCTCGTTCGACCCCAAGACGTCCATCTCGCTGATCGGCCGGGAGGCCTTCGCCTCGGACGAGGCCCTGGCGCACGCCGCCGACGCGGGCGCCGCGGACGCGACGTTCTTCAACCAGCAAGCCTGCGTGGCCAGTCGCTTCCAGTTCGTCGAGGGCTCGCCGGAGGACGCCGACCGTTATGCCGCCCTGCTGTGCGAACGCCTGGGCGTGGCAAGGGAGTTCAGTTCGGCCGGCGGCCCGCGGGTCACCGGCGAACTCCGCGAGGAGATCGACGTACTGCGTTCCCTCGCGCCCGACTACCGGGTGTGGGGCGGATACGACGGAAGCGGCCTGGTCATCCGCTCACCCGAACCGGTGGACTTCCACCCCGACGGAAAGATCGTCAACGTCGTCCCGGTCGCCGCGCTGTCCGACGCCGTCGCGCACGCCGGTGTCGCCACCCAGACGGTCGGCGTGTACCCCGACACCCGCAAGGCGGACCTGCGCGACGCCCTCGCCTGCGCCGGGGTGCAGCGCGTGGTCTCCCTCGGCCGGGCGGGCGGTATGCCGCCGGGGCTCTCCCACGACGGCTTCTACCCGCTGCAACGGCTCATGCGGTGGGTGAACGACGAGTGACCCTCGGCGGGCCCCCGATGCCGTCGTGGACGACGGACAACGGGGGCCGGGGCCAGGGGCGGGCCCGCGGTCAGGAGACCGTGAAGTCCTGGAACTCCACGATCCCGCGGGTACTGGTCCAGCCGTTCGCCGCCGTCATGAAGACCCCCACGTCCTGGGTGCCGGCGGCGCCGCCCGGTGTGGCCGTGCCGATGGTGGTCCACGTCGTGCCGTCGGTGCTGGCCTCACCCGTGTAGGCGGAGCCCGCGCGCGTCAGGCGCAGGAACACCGGTGCGGTGAAGGAACCGGCCATCTTGATCGAGTCGAACCTGCCGTCGTCGCCGGAGTCCCAGGACAGCACGCATCCGTTGGACGGCGTCACGGCCAGGTTGACGTACCCGGGCGAGCCGTCGGCGGACAGGTCGTTACGCACGATCAGTCCGGCGCGGGCCCAGCCCCCGGTGCTGTCCTGCGAGACCACCTTCACCGTGGCGGTGGAAGCGGCCCCGAACGCGGCCGCGCGGTGGATAGCACCGAACTGGTTGGTGCCGGCCCACAGGTCGGCGCCCGCGCCCTCGACGGCCAGTGCCGTGCCCGACTGGCCGAAGACGGCGTCGTTGAAACTCACGGTCCGGTACGGCTCCTGCACTCCCGTGGCCGCCATGAGCCGCACCGACGCCGTGGCCGTCCCCTTGGGCGAGCCCGCCGAGGCGCCGCTGCGGTAGGTGGCCGTGGCCGGGACGCGGGTCACCAGGTCGGTGACGGTGCCGGTGAGCGTCAGCTCGAAGTCCGCCGTGAACGTCTCGCCCGGTGCGACCGAGGCGGAGGTCACCGCCCCGACCGGCTTGGCGGTCATCCCCTTGGGCGCCTGGACGGACAGCGTCACCACGGTGGCCGGCGCGAACCCGTTGCGGTTGGTGAACGCCACCGTGACGGTGACCGCACCGCCCTCCGTCACCGCGCCCTTGGGGGAGGACGCGGTCAGCGTGGCCTGGTGCGGGTCGGCGGCCAGGGTGTCATGGACCCGCCGGGCCAGTTTGTACACGTCACCGGAGGTCTTCGTCGGGTACGTGTCGTGCCGGTGCGCCCAGTTGTCCTCCAGCACGAACCAGTCGATCGCCTTCGGGGCGCGGTTCTCCTTCAGGGCCCGGGACAGTTCCTGGAAGTAAGTCTTCCAGCGGGTCAGATAGAGGCCGCCGACCAGCCCGGACCACTCCCGGTTGGCGTAGTCGTGCAGACCCTCCTCGCTGCTGGGCCGGCCGCCCCAGGTGGTGATGATCGACCGTGCGTCGTACTCCAGTTGGTCCTTCTCGGCCTTTGTGCCGCCCCAGGAGCGGGCGTCGGCCAGCCACCGGCCGAGCAGGTGCTGCCCGCTGGTGGCCAGCACCTTGTCCATGAGCCTCATCCAGTCCAGCCAGACGCCGGTGAGCTCGTCGAAGCGCGCGCGGTCGCCCGTGTCGTAGGCGGCCTTGATCTGCGGCAGCAGCATCCGGCTCCGGTTGGACAGCACCTGCCGGGCCACGTCGACAAGGTCGTACCGGTAGGCCGAACTGCCGCGCAACGCCGGTGCCACCCGCAGCAGTTCGGTCAGCGCCCGGTCGAAGACGGTGGTGTCGTAGCGGTCCGCCTCCGGACCCCAGGCGGCTGCCTTGTTCGCACCCAGGCTCGGGCGGGCCCCGAACAGTCCGTCCGGTGCCTCGCTCCAGGCGTCGGCGCGAGTCATGCCGTACGCCGTGTCGCGGATGGTCTGCCAGGCGGCGAGGGCGTGCGGATCCTCGGCGCCGTACCGGGACACCGCGTACGAGGCGAACCAGTCGTCGAGGTCGATCGCGCCGGGTGTCCAGGCCAGGTCGGTGAGCAGGGCCAGCGCGGCATGGTTGTTGTCGGCGCCCTCCGGCATGGCGGCGATACCGGCCAGGGCGCTGTTGTCCTTGTCCCGCCACTTCGGGTACTGCTCCACCCAGTCGGGTGCGTTGGCGCCCATCGGGGTGTGGCCGCCGAAGTTCCAGATGCTGCCGAACGCGTAGGGGGTGCCGCCCCAGTCGCTCTCCCGGTCGGTGACCGTGGTGTAGCGGTCCGAGAGGCCGTCGACGACGAACATCCCGGACTTGTCGACGGCGTCGAGGATGTCCTTGCTCGGGTTGTTCTGCCAGCCGAGGATGGCCCAGACGGCGCCGGGGTGGGCCTTGCGGAGCGCCCTCTCCACGGCCTTCGCGGCCTGTCCCACGGGCACGTCGCCCGGGTTTCCGCCTTCGTGCAGCAGGTCCATCTTGTACATCGAGCTGTCGCCGAGGCGCCCCGACTGGGCGCGGTAGAAGGCGGCGGCGACCTCCGTGAACGCCGTCGTGCGCGGGTCGAGCCAGTCGGGCCGCTTGAAGGCGCCCCAGTCGCCCTGGGGCACGACCCGCGCGTCACCGCCGTTCCTCGTCACGAACCCGTCGGGCACGGTCCCGAAGTAGCCGGGCAGCACCGGGGTCATGCCAAGGTTCCGCAGCCGGTCGGTGATTTTCCCAGCGAGGTCGGCGCGCTTCTCGATGAGGCGCCGGGACACCGGGCCGCCGAACCCCGACATGTTCTGCAGCAGCCACCACGGCTGATGGGCCGGCGCCGGGATCCAGGCTCGCAACTCCGCGTCGGAGTATCCGAATTGGCGGAAGGTGTCGTAGTAGACGGCGTCGGCGCCGGTGTAGACGAGGACCTCGTTGATGCCATGCAGGGCGAGGACGTCCAGCTCCCGTTCCCACGCGTCCCAGCCGCGGTACGGCCCGGTGTAGCCGTCGTTGGTGTCGTTGAGGGCGAACCGGTGTGGCACGTTGGCCGTCGCGGTGATCTCGCCGTCGGGGGCGGGCAGCAGCCGGGGCAGGTCGAGCTGTTCGCCGTTCCAGGAGATGTCAGCCTTCGCCGCCCGTGCGAGATAGGTGTTGAGGCCGGTGAGCAGCACCGCCGGGCTGGTGCCCTGCACGGTGATCGCTCCGGCCCGGCCGGTGACGCGGAACCGGTCGGCGCCACCGGGGGCCAGCGCGCGGAGCGTGACCTGACGGTGGTGGTCGGGCAGCAGGCGGCGCAGCGCCACCGACGCGGAGGTCGTGTCGAACGGCTTCGCGGCCTGGCCGACCGCCCCCGGAGCCGCGTGGGCCCCCTGCGGCGGGGACAGCAGCACCACACCGCCGAACGCGGCCGCTCCCGTCAACAGACCTCTGCGGCTGAGGGCTTGATTGCCTGTCATGGAGGTTCCTTTCAGGACGTTCAGGTTCTTTCGAGCTCAGGTCGGCTCGGCCGCACCGCGGCCCGGATCAGGCGACGGTCATCGCGAAGATGTGCAGCGCGGGACCACCGCTGCCCACGCCGTCGCCGACCTTCGGCAGCACGACGGAGTGCAGTTCCCTGTCCTGCAACTCGACACCGAAGGTGAAGAGGCTGACCGGGTTGTCGTCGCGGCCCGACGGGAGATTGCGGTACGGCAGCACGACCGCCGCGGAGGCGTACGCCCCGTACCAGTCGGGGACGTCCACGGAGAAGTCCTGCTCGGTGCCGTCCGCGTACACGACCTTCCCGGTGCCCTGCCCCGCGCCCCAGGTGCTGGTGCCGAGAAAGGCCAGGCGCCGGCCCGTGCCGGACAGCCGTACGCTCTGGCCGAGCGACACCACGTTGTCCTTGCTGCCCGGCTCGGTGTCCGGCCAGGTGAAGGCGGTTCCGTCATAGGTGACCTGGGCGCCGGGGCGGAGGCCGACCGACGCGAGTGCCTCGGCGGACAGACTGGAGCGCGAGCCGTCGATGTCGGCGGTGGTGGTGGCGGTGTCGGAGGAGATCCCGGCGTTGTCGAAGGCACCGGCCAGCGACCGGTAGGGGAGGCGGAGCAGCGAGGTCGCGCGGGCGCAGTCGGATCCGTGCTCGTGCACGTCGAAGACCGCGTGGGCGACGAACGGGACCACGCCCTCGGCGTCGTCGGACAGCCGGGTCTTCCAGGTACGGGTCACCGACCGGCCGGTCGCCACCGTGCCGAGGGAGACCGTCCGGCTGGTGGCGCCGCCGGCGGAGAAGCACAGCACTGTGCCGCGCAGCGCGATCCGGGTGGAGTTGGTGAGTTCGGCCGTCAGGGTCACCGCCTCACCTGGACCGGGGGCGGCAGGCTCGAGGGTGAGGGACACGGGCGGCGTGAGGAAGTCCTCCTCGGGGCGGTAGCGGCTCACGCTTCCTCCACGGTGAAACGGTCGAAGACCGCGCGGACGGTCGTGCCCGGATAGTTGGTGTTGACCGCGCTGGCGACCACGCCGGCGTCCATGGCCCCGCTCGCCGAGGGCACCGTGACCCTCGCGACCTCGGTCCAGGACAGCAGGTTGGTGGTGCTGTACGCCGTGTACGTGGTGCCGGAGCGGACCAGCCGCAGCCAGGACGGGTGGGCCGAACCACCGCCGCCGGCCCAGGTGTCGAGCCGCCCGTCGCCGTCGCTGTCGGTCATGAACTCCAGGCCGTACCGCAGCGACATCGTCAACACGGCGTAACCGCCCTTCTCGGGCGCGGTCAGGTCGTTGGCGACGGCGATGCCGTACTTCGCGGTCGGGTTGTCGGTCCCGGTGAGGCCGACCGCCTCGACCTGCACCACACCCGACTCGGTGACCGAGCCCGGGAGGTGGATGACGCCCTTCTCGTCGGTCCCGCCGGACAGGTCCCGGCCGCCCGCCCAGATCACCAACTGGCTGCCGTACTGGCCGAATTCGGTGTCGTCGGCAGTGGTGAACGTGCGGTACGGGTCCCGCACTCCGTTGGGCTCGTAGGGCACCGTGAACGTCTTCGCGGCCCGAGCGCAGTCGGTGCTGCGGCCGTCGACGTCGAAGACGACGTGCGCGGTGAACGCCACGTCCCCGGCCACGTCGGCCGGCATCGCCGTCTCCCAGCGGCGGGTGGTCCGCGCGCCGCGCCGCAGATCGCCGAGCGGGACGGTCTTCGCCGCGGTGACGGAGCCGGGGCCGATCAGATGGAGCACGGCGTTACGGAGCGGGAAGGGACAGTCGTTGGTGAGGACCGCCGTGGCGGTCACCGTGTCGCCACCGGTGGGCTCTGCCGGTTCGGTGGTGACGGTGAGCGTGGGCCCCAGGGTGTCGAACTCGGTTGCGTCGCGGATTCCCATGCGGCTCACCGGTTCCAGTCGACGCTGAAGACGTTGGCGATGCGGCTGGGGAGGGACGACGGAACGGTGATGTGGATCTTTCCGTCCCGTCGGGTCCACCTCAGGTGGCCGCTCGTGCCCAGGAGCTTGATCCGCGAGGTGGCGCTGATCGGGATGTCGCCGGGCACGGTCAGGGTGCCGCTGGGCGCACCTAGGACGATGATGTTGAACTTGCCGGGGGAGACGGTGTAGCGGATGCCGAGCGGGCTGCCTTCCTCCTCGGCCCGCACCCAGGGCGCCGATCCGTAGATCGCGGGGCCGTTGACCTTCAGCCATGCGCCGATGTCCCGCAGGCGTTCCTGCATGATGCCGGGGATCGTGCCGTCCGGCTTGGGGCCGATGTTGAGGAGCAGGTTGCCGTTCTTGCTGACCACGTCGGCGAGCAGCTGGATGAGGAATTCTGAGGTCTTGTAGTCCTCGTCCGGCTCGTGCTTGTTGTAGCCCCAGGAGTAGCCGATGGTCATGCAGCACTCCCACTTCTGCGGGTCCATCGTGGGGTTGGTGCGCTGCTCGTACGTCGCGAAGTCGAAGTGGGTGTCGAACCGGTCGTTGATCACGACACCCTTGGGGTGCTTACGGTTCTTGGCCCGGTTGTAGTAGTGGGCCATGGCTTCCTCGCTGCGCCACGGCGGGTTGCCGGTGGGCCGGAACCACTGTCCGTCCGCCCACAGCAGCTCCGGGTCGTAGCGGTCGACGATCTCGTACAGCTGCTTGAGCTCGTAGTCGCCGACGTAGTCCGTCACCGGCTTGTAGCCGGTCAGCGGGATCTCCTCGTCGGTGTAGAAGTTGCGCATGGGCCGGCCGATCGACGGGTTGAAGAACTCGCCGAGCGAGTAGTACAGGCCGGGCCGTACGGTGCCGCGCTTGCGGGCCGCCGTCATCAGCTCGCCGACGAGGTCACGCTTCGGGCCGTACGCCACGGAGTGACGGTTCGTCACCTTGCTGGGATACAGGGCGAATCCGTCGTGGTGCTTGCTGGTGAGCGCGAAGTACTCGGCGCCCGCCTGCTCGAACAGCCGCACCCAGGAGTCCGGGTCGTAGTTCTGCGCGGTGAACTGCGGGATGAAATCGTCGTAGGTGACGTTCTCGCCGTAGGTGTCGCGGTGGTACTTCCACTCGGCGCTGTCCTTGAAGCTCTGGTACCACAGGTACCACTCGGAGGCGCTTCTCGGCGTCGCTCCGCCGATCGCCGAGTAGATGCCCCAGTGGACGAAGATGCCGAACTTGGCGTCCTTGTACCAGCGCGGCACCGGGTGGGTGTCGAGCGACGCCTTGGTCGGCTGGTAGTCGGCGATGCTGTTGCCGGTCGGTGCCGTGCCGGTGAGGGCCTGGGCGGTGCCGGGCGGGGCGAGGAGCACGGCGCCGCCGACAGCGGCAGCCGTGGTGATGAACTGCCTTCGATCTACTGCCATTTCGGAGCCTCTCACTTGGTCGTGGAGAAGGAGTCGAAGACCGCGGTGGTGGTCTGGCCGGGGTAGTTGAGGTTGACGGCGCTCGCGACCAGGCCCGCGTCGCCGTCGCCGCTCGCGGACGGCACGGTGGCCGCGGCGACCTGCTGCCAGGCGGTTCCGTCTGCACTGGCGTAGGCCGTGTACGCGGTGCCGTCGCGGACGAGCTTCAGCCAGGCGGGGTGGTAGGAGGAGCCACCGCCGGCCCAGGTGTCCAGGCGGCCGTCGCCGTCGCTGTCGGTCAGGAACTCCAGACCGAACTGCGCGGACATCGTCAGCACGGCGTAGCCGCCCTTCTCGGGCGCGGTCAGGTCGTTGGCGACGGCGATCCCGGCCTTGGCGGAGGGCCCGCTGCCGGTCTGCCCGACGACGCGGGCCGTCACGGAGCCGGCGGCGGGTGCGGCGCGGGGCAGATAGACGGCGGCCTTCTCGTCCTTCCAGCCGGACAGGTCCTGGCCACCCGCCCAGATGGCGAACTGGTCGCCATTTTGGGCGAATTGGGCGTCGTCGGTGGTCGCGGTCGTCCGGTACGGCGCCTGCACACCGGAGGGGACGGGGGTGACCGTGGCGTCCACCTCGTCGGCGTCGGTCCGCGGCCGGCCGTTCTGGTGGTAGGAGGTGCGAACCCCCAACGGGTGGGTGCCCCAAGTGGTGTCGGAGCCGGGGGTGACGGTCCAGGTGACGGTGGCGCTCTGCCCGGGGCCGAGGGTACGCACGCGTGCGCCGCCCGTCGGTTCGGCGGTCCAGCCGTCCGGGAGCTCCAGCCGGGTGCGGAGTCCGGTGGCGGTCGTTGGGCCGTCGTTGGTCAGCGTCGCCGTGATCTTCGTGCCCTGGCCGCCGGTCCCCAGACTCGGCCGGTACGGGGTGAGGCGGACGCGGGTCGAGGGGCAGTCGCGCGCCACGCGCAGGCCGGGGAGGTCGATGGCGTCCGCGAACGCCTTCATGCCGGAGTCGTTGGGGTGCAGATGGTCGCCGGAGTCGAACGCGGCGGCGTAGCGGGTGGGGTCGTCCGGGTCGCGTACCGCCCGGTCGAAGTCGGCGTACCCGTCGAGGTTCCCGCCGGAGTCCCGGACGAAGGCGTTGACCTTCTGCCGGTCGGCCTCCTTGGCCTCGGTCCACCAGTCGCCCCAGCCCCGGTACGGGACGACGGTCGCGCCGATCAGTCGCATGCCGCGGGCGTGCACGCGCCGGGCGATCTCCTTCATGCCGTCGATCACCTGGTCGCCTGTGGCGCCGCCCCAGCTGAGGTCGTTGACCCCCTCGAAGAGGACCACCGTGCGGGTGTTCGGCTGGGTCAGGACATCGCGCTCCAGCCGTTCGAGCGCCGAGGGGTTGCCGTCCGTTCCGGCGGTGATCCGATTGCCGCTGATGCCCTCGTTCAGTGCTCCGGCGGTGGTCGTGCAGGCGGACAGCCGGGTGGCCAGGTAGTCGGGCCAGCGCCGGTCGGCGTTGGTCGTGGAGGACGCCCCGTCGGTGATGGAGTCGCCGAGCGCCACGACGGAGCCGGCCGCGTTGCCGCCCCGCACATCGACCCCGGTCAGGAACGGGAAGGTGGAGTCGGTCCTGGTGAAGGCGCCTCCGTCGGCGTCCCCGGCGTGGTCGCCGCCGCCGTCGGATGTCCAGTAGACGGTCTGCAGGCCCATCCAGTGCTGGCTGATGTGGGTGAGCTGGCTCGGGAAGTACAGGCTGACCACCACGTCGCTCAGGGCGGGCACGGTGAGCCGGACCTGGTCACTGGCCGTCTGCGCGCCCGCCGGGACCGTCACCTCGCTCTTCCCGCCGAAGCTCAGCTTGCGCGGCTTGGTGACGGCGCTGCCGCCCTCACGCAGTCCGACGGTCGCGTGCCCGATCGTCACCGGCTCGGTGGTGAAGTCGTTGGTGAGCCGGATGCGCACACTGGACCCGCCCGCGCTCACCCGCACCGGGATGCGCACGGTCACCTCGGAGGTGCCCGGGTCGTAGGCGGCGTGCTGGGCGGTGGCCCAGGTCCCGGTCCACCCGTGGGTTGCCGTCCGTGTCTGCTGTACCGGTGCCGCTTGTGCCGTGGGGGCCGCCGGGAGCAGCAGCCCTGCCAGCACGGCGGCCGTGCCCGCGGCCAGGGCCGCCAGTCTTCTTCGGTGTCCGAGAACTCGGAGCACTACGGTCCTCCTCAGGAACAGCCGCGGCCGAGGCCGAGCGAGGTCAGGTCGATGGAGTCGGCGAAGGCCTTCATGCCGGCGTCGTTGGGATGCAGATGGTCACCGGAGTCGTACGCCTCGCCGAGCCGCTGCGGGTCGGCCGGATCGCGCACCGCCCGGTCGAAGTCGGCGTAGTCGTCGAAGACGTGGCCCGAGTGCCGTACGAACGCGTTGACCTGCAGGCGCCGGGCTTCCGTCTCCTCGCTCCAGCCGCCCCAGGTGAACCCCTTGTACGGGGTGATCGTGGCGCCGACGACCCGTATCCCGCGCTGGTGGGCCCGGCTCGCGATGGTCTTCATCCCGGCGATGATCTGCTCGGCACTGGCCCCGCCGAGGTCGTTGATCCCCTCGAAGAGGATCAGGGTCCTGGCCCCTGGCTGGGAGAGCACGTCCCGTTCGAGGCGGTCCAGTGCGGAGGGGTTGGTCTCGGTCCCGGCGGTGATCCGGTTGCTGGTGATGCCCGCGTTGAGCACCCCGGCGCCGGGCCGGCAGGCGTTGAGCCGCGCGGACAGCAGGTCGGGCCAGCGCCGGTTGGTGTCGGACGTCGAGTAGGACCCGTCGGTGATCGAGTCGCCGAGCGCCACCACCGCCCCCGCCCCGGGCGCGCTCACGTCGACGCCGGAGAGGAACGGCCAACTCGTGGTGGTCCAGGTGAAGGCGTCACCGCCGGTGTCCGCGGCATGATCACCGGCCTGGTAGTCCGTCCAGTACACGGTCTGCTGCGCCCACCAGTGGTCGGTGATGTGCGTGACCTGACCGGACAGATAGAGGCTGACCACCAGGTCGGCACCGGCGGGCAGCGGGAACCGCACCGGGTCGCTGACCGCTGTGCCGCCCGCCGGGATCGTCACCTGCCGCTCCCCGCCGAACCGCACCTCGTACGGCCGCTTGACGGCGGAGCCGCCGTCGCGCAGCCCCACGGTCGCGTGACCGATCGTCACCGGCTGGGTGGCGTACGCGTTGGACAGCCGGACGCGAACCCGGAAGCCGCCGACGCTGGTGCGCACCGGCATCCGCACCGTGACCTCGGACATGCCCGAGACCTCGTAGTGCTCGCTCGGGGCCGTCGCCCATGTACCGGTCCAGCCGTGGCCGTGGCCGTCGGTCGGCTGTCCGGCCTCTGCGGGCGCGCCCGGCCCCGCCAGGACCGCGATGAGCGCCAGCAGCAGGGCGATGGGCCCGCCGCGTATCGCACGTGTCTGGACGGCCATCAAGAACCGCCCTTACACGTCAGCCTGGCGTTCGCCCAGTCGGCGTGGTCGCTGGAGACGTCGCCGCCCCCGTCGACCAGCAGGTCGAGCCAGCGTGCGCCGGACACGTCCACGTCGACGGCGGTGCCGCCGTCGGAGCCGGACACGACCGGGGTGGTGGCGAGGGTGCGGCCGTCGGCGACCACCTGGAAGGAGACGCTGCCGCCGTCACCGACCTCGTCGTCCACCCCGGCGACGGCGGTGAACCGGGTGCAACCGCCCCCGAGATAGACCCGGACCTGGCTGTTCGCGTGGACGCCCAGACCCTTGTCGTAGGAGGTGCCGGCGATGGCGAGGGTGCGTCCGTCACCGGCGGCGGCCTCGCCGTTGGACAGGTCCTTCTCGACGGGGCCCCAGCCGTTGACCGCCTTGACCAGGGTCAGATCGCTGACGTACGCGTCCTTGGAGAGCCCCGGCGGCGGCACCTGCACGGCCCGCTCGCCGGTCACCGTGGACGGGTGGCCCGTCTGCTGAAGCGCAGCGGTCGCCGACAGCACGGCGTAGTGCACCGGGTCGGCGGGCGGGGTCACGGTGTACACGGCGGTCACCGACGCGCCGGGCCTGACCCGAGCGAAGCCGGTGGACCCGTCCGCGGTCGCGGTCCAGCCGTCCGGGACGGTCAGCGACAGATGGACGTCACGGGCGGTGGGGGCGTCCTTCGGCACGGTGAGCGTGACGGGGACCTTGGTGGCCACGCCGGTGCTCAGGAACGGCTCGGCGTCCACGGAGACCCGGGCCCCGGCGTCCGGCATGGCGTACGTCTTCGCGTCGTACGAGGGCGCGGCCACCGGGTTCACCTTGATGCCGCCAGCCGTCGCGCCGAGGTCGACCAGTTTCGCCGAACCCGGGCCCGCCGCCTTGCCGTTGGACCACACCGCCAGGGCGATGCTGTTGTCGCCCTGCTCGCGCAGGATGCCCTTGGGGATGACGAACCGGGTCTGGGGTCCGGTGGCGGGCAGATAGCGTCCGATCAGCCAGCCGTTGACGAAGATCTGCGCCCGGTAGGCCGTGCTGCCGCCCTCGGCCTCCGCCAGGTCCAGCGCGATCGCGTTGTCCTGCCCCTTCGGCAGGTCGAGCTTCGCGCTGGTGCGGTACCACCGCACGCCGGGTTCCGTCGCCGAGGACCTGGCGGCGAGTGGGGTGCGCTTCCAGTCGCCGTCCGGGTAGCCGGGCAGCGACCAGCCGGCCCGCTCTCCGTACAACCCACCGTTGTTGTACGGGCCGCGTGCGGTGTCGACCGGGTTCTCGCCGCCACGGCTGCCCTGGATCTTCCAGGTGAGGGTGGAGGCCCCGCCGATCACCTCTGCGCCGAGCAGGCCGCGCGGCTCCTTGGAGTAGTCGTGGCCCCATTCCTCGTTGTGGCCCGCGTTCTCGGCCAGCACGGCGAGCACGTTGTCCCCGCCGGCCTTGAGGGTGTCCGCCGGGATGTCGAAGGTGTGCGCGCCGTCGCCGGAGGTGCCGAGGTAACGGCCGTTGAGCCAGACCGCGTACTGGCCGGTCGGGCCGGTGTCGGCGTTCAGCGCGAGCGTGGTCGCCGCACCGGTGGTCCTGAAGCGGCCCCGGTACCAGACGTCTCCGTGGTGGTAGCCGTACTCGTCCATCGCGAGCACCGGCAACGAGCCGTTCAGGGCAGGATTGTTGGCGGTGAGGCGGGCGGCCGTGGTCCAGGAGGAGTCGTCGAAGTCCGGGGCGGATTCCGGGGCTTCCTCCTTGTACTTCCATGTCGACAGCGTGGGCAGCCGGACCGGGCTCGGCGCTTCGGTGACAGCGGTCCTGCGGCCGTTCCAGGTGACCTTCTTCGCGTTCGCGATGACCTCGATCTTCGCGGCCTTGGCCGAGTCGCCGGTCAACTTCAGCGTGCCGCCAGCGACGTCGGCCGTACGGATCAAGGACGGGCCGCGTACCAGAACCGGCCCGGCGGAGGTGTCCTGCCGCCACCAGTGGGCGGTCTCGGCGACGTCGGCGATCAGCAGTTCCAGGCCGTTCACCTGAACCCGGATCAAGCTCTTGTGGGTGTAGTTCAGGCGCAGATCGCCGCGTGCGGCGTCCCACGTGGTGGTGGCATCGCCGTCGAGCACCTTCACCTGGGGCCGCTTGGCGTACCGCAGCACGGTCTCGCCGGCCTCGCCCGCACGCCCGTACAGCAGGGCCACCTCGCGGTCGGCGATGGCGGCGTGCGTCATGATCTCCGAGGTGGAGTAGACGAGCCGCTGGTCACCCAGGTCATAACCGGCGACGAGGAGTTTGGCGTCCCGGCCGTCGACGGTGATCGCGCCCTGCTGCGGCACGCGCGGATAGTCGCCGTCCGCACCCGACAGGGACAGCGTCGTCTCGTCCTTGTCCTTCACCCGGGTGTCGGCGTGCCGGACGGTGAAGAACTGGGTGCCGTCATCGGGGTTGACGCGCCGGTCGATGCGCAGCGCCTCGTCGGACGGGACGGGCGCGGTGGCCTTGTCGGTCCGCGCCAGCGAGCCCACCGAGTTCACGAAGTACCCGAGACGCTTGAACTCCTGGTACTTGTCAGTGAGTTGGCGGGACTCGTTGATCGGGGCCCCGTAGTCGTACGACGTGTAGACGGCGTTCGGGTCGGCGAGCCAGCCCCAGTTGGTGCCGCCGTACGTCATGTAGAAGGACTGACCGGTGACGCCGGCGGCGATGTTCATCTTGCCGAAGACCCGGGTGAAGTCGGTGCCGGTGAGTTTCGCGCAGTCCTGGTAGCCGGTGCCGCCCCACGGGTCGAAGGCCCCGCCCTGCGCCTCCGGGATGAGCAGCGGCGACTCGGGCTTCCAGTCGTTGACGTACGAATAGTCCGGCAGGTTCTTCCAGCTGTCGGGGTCCTTGCAGTCGAAGCCCTGCGGGTACGCGTCGAAACCGTAGATGTCGGGGGCGCCCTTGCCGCTCACCCAGTTCTGATTGGCGCCGCCGTCGTTGACGAAGGTCGGCACGTCGATGCCGTCCTGCTTCGCCCAGTCGATGAGCGTCTGCATGTAGTCGGCGTCGTGACGCCCGCCCTGGTACTCGTTCTCGACCTGATAGAGGATCACCGAGCCTGTGCCGCGGGTGAGTTGGTGCCGCGCGATGATCGGGTTGATCCGGCTCATCCATTCCCGCGCGGCCTTCAGGTACTCCGGCTCGGAGGTGCGGTTCACGCCCGCCTGGGTGGAGCGCCAGGCGGGCATGCCGCCGCTGGACACCTCGGCGTTGATGTAGGGGCCGGGGCGGGCGATCACGTACAGGCCGGCCCGCTCGGCCTCGTCGAGCAGCCGCTCCACGTCACGGATGCCGGTGAAGTCGTAACTGCCCTGCTTGGCGGAGTGGTAGCCCCAGTCGAAGTACAGGGAGACCGCGTTGAAGCCGCCCGCCTTGATCTTCTGGAGCACGTCACGCCAGGCGTCCGGGCTGGGCAGCCGGAAGTAGTGCAGCTCGGCGCCCCAGATGTAGAGGGGCTTGCCGTCGACCCGCACGGAGTACTGGTCGTAGGTGACCGTGTGCTTCTGCCCCGCCGCGGGCACCACCTGGGCCTCCGCCTCGGCCGGTGCCGTCGCCGCCGTTGCGGTGGGCACGGTCAGCGACAGGGCGGTCAGCAGGGAGGTGACCAGCAGGGATCTCCCGCGCGTTCTCATGACGTCAGCCCCTTCACCACGGCCGCCCGCGCGGTCTCGATGTCGGTCACGTTCTTCGTACGGCCGTCCAGATCCCGGGTGGCCGTGCTGAGCGCCTCGGTGAGGGCGGCGCTGTCACCGTCGTCCTTCGCGCGCAGCTGCCCGATGAGCTCGAAGTCCTCGATGCCTTCTTTGAGTTGCTCCCAGCGGATGCTGGACATCGGCCCGTTCTTCCCCGGGTAGACCAGGTACTCGTCGCCCTGGGTGAAGATGTGCACGGGCTGCTTGAAGGGGTCGCTGGTCCAGCTGTTGTACGACCAGCGCAGGAACCCGTCGAGACCGCGCTGGGCGGAGATCCACGGCAGCATCCGTGCCTCCACGGCGGGGGAGTACGACAGGGTGTTGGGGTGGGCCGGCGCGCCGTACACGTAGAACGTGGTGATCTTGCCGGCCGCGCGCCGCTGCGCCGCCTTCTCCTTCGTCATCGCGTCGATGCCGCCCCAGTCGACCGACAGGTTCGACGCGACGCCCTCGGTGCTGATCGAGCCGGCCACGGAGATCCGGTCGTCGAAGACCGGCGCCACCTCGTGGACGAAGTCCTTGACCACCGTCATCGTGCTGATGGGCCGCTCGTCGAAGGACAGCCAGGTGTCCTTCAGCCAGCCCTTCTTCTTCAAGTGGGCCTCGAACGCGGGCAGATAGGCGCCCCAGGCCTCCCGCCAGCGGGTTCCGCCCAGATCGACGTTCTCGTAGACGGTCTTACGGGTCCGCGTGTCGGTGTAGGTGAGGTGCTCCTGGTCCTGGAACGCCAGCATCGAGAAGGCGCCGATGTCAGGGCCGAGCCCGGCCTTCCTGGCGGTCTCGACGTACTTGTCCCAACGGGCGAAGTCGAAGGCGAACTTGCTGCCGTTCCACGTCCAGCCGACCATGCTGGTGTACGGCGTCGCGGTCTGCGACTGACGGGTGCCGAGGGACCACTGGTGGTGCCAGGGGTTGTCGACGATGGTCGTGTTGATGACCTTCTGTCCGCGCGAGGCCAGATCGCGGTTGTACGCCTCGATGAGCTTCCAGTGCTCCTTCGACCACAGCTTGACCTTGTGGGCCTGTGCGATGGTCTCCGGCTGCGCCCAGACGTCGAGGAAGAACTTGTAGTCGGCGGGGGCCGGCACGGTGGTGTCGGCGACCTTCACGGTGAGCGGGTACGTGGCCTGCGTGTCTTCGCCGACGTCGACGCGGACCGTTCCCTTGTAGGTGCCGGGCCTGGCGTTCTTCGGGATGTGGAAGGTGAACCAGAGCGGCTGGGCGGCGTACGCGGGGACGTCGACCGAGTCGCGTTCCTCCAGCGGGTCACCGACGACGTCCGGGTTGCGGTCGCCGGAGACCTCCTTGGCGGAGCTGACCTGGTCGATGGTGGCCGACCAGTCGACCTCGCTCTTGGACCGCTGCACGGGGACGTACTTCACGAACCGCACCTGGGCGCTGTCGCCGTCGAGCTTGGCGCCGCCCGGCCCGGTCAGGTCGCCGACCTTCGCGTGCACGTCGTCGAGGCTGGTGCCGGAGGCGATGGCGAGCTGCGCGGAGACCTGTTCGCCGCGTACGGCGTCCAGGGACAGGTCCTTGGTGTCCTTGCCCTCGATGGCGGTCATCGGATAGCGCGGGACGCGGACCTCGGCGGAGCTGGCGAAGGAGCCGGTGGGGACCCAGGTGACCGTGTCCCTGGTGCCCATGGCGTCGGCGACCTTCACGGTCAGCCAGGTGGTGGTGGGCTTGTGCTGGTCGTCGTCGGTGGCCGCGATCACGGTGGTGGTGGTCGCGACGAGAGCGCCGGCGAGGAAGGACGCGATGAGGGCAGGTGTACGGGCGAGCCGTGGCATGGGTGAACCCCTGTCGGAAAGGGCTGTCGGGTTACTGCCGGGCTGTCGGGGCGCTTCCGGGCTGCGTCGGCCGGAGGCGCCCCTGACGCGGTGTCCGTTCAGGACGCGCCAACTGTTCAGGACGCGGTCACTGTTCAGGGCGCGGTGACCGAGAAGCCGTCGAAGACGGCCTGGATCCGTTCACCGGGGTAGTTGACGTTGGCGCCCGAGGCGACCAGGCCCGCGTCGCCGGTGCCGGAGGCCGAGGCGACCGTGGCAGACCCGACGGTGGACCAGGTGGTGCCGTCCTTGCTCGCGTACGCGGAGTACGTCGTGCCGTCGCGCACCAGCTTCAGGTAGGCGGGGTGGTACGTCTGGCCGCCGCCCGCCCAGGTGTCGAGCTTTCCGTCGCCGTCGCTGTCGGTCATGAACTCCAGGCCGTACTTGTCCGTCATGACGAGGACCGCGTAGCCACCCTTCTCGGGCGCGGTCAGGTCGTTGGCGACGGCGAGGCCGGCCTTGCCGACGGGACTGGCGGACTCCTGGGAGACGAGCCGTGCCCGCACGGTGGCCTTGTCGGCGACCACTGACTTCTCGAAGACGGTGGCCTTCTCGTCCTTCCAGCCGGACAGGTCCTGGCCGCCCGCCCAGATGGCGAATTGGTCACCGGCCTGGGCGAATTGGGCGTCGCCCGCGGTGTCGGCGGTGCGGTACGGCGCCGAGACCGCGCCCGGCTGCGGCTTCACCTTCACGGGGACGCGGTCGGAGACCGGCGGGCTGCCGTCGTAGGTCACCGTCCCGGTGAGGGTGTGGCTGCCCCAGGCCGCGTCGGCGGGCGGGGTGACGGTCCACTTGGTGGTGAGCGTGGCGCCGGCGGCGAGGGACCTGGTGGTCGCGGCCGTGGTGGCCTCGGTGCGCCAGCCGTCGGGCGCCTTCAGCGCACTGGTGACCCGCTTCAGCGGCTGGGAGCCCCAGTTGGTGACCGTGGTGGTGATCTCGAAGGCCTCACCGTTGCCGGTCTCCGGCGCGTCGGGGGCCAGCAGCACGGAGGCGGCGGGGGCCTTGGCGCTCCGCAGGGCACGCAGCGCCTTGTCGGCGCCCTTCGCCTTGAGGTTCACGAAGGCGGGGGTGACGCCCAGGGGAGCGCCGTAGCCCTTGAGGTCCTTCGGGCCGCGGATCACGGTGCCCTGGTTGACGTCGTACCAGGTGCCCGGGGGCAGGTGCACGGTCCGGGTGGCCCGGTCGGCGACCTGTGGTGCCGCGAGGACGGCGGGGCCGAGCATCCACTCGTCGGAGACGGTGTAACCGGCCTTGTCCTGCGGATAGTCGAAGAACAGCGGCCGGACGATCGGGTCACCGGTCTTCAGGGTCTGCTGCACCTGGTCCCAGATGTACGGCGCGAGACGTTCGTGCCGCTTGATCGCCGCCCGGTAGAGGTCGATGGTCTGCTGGTCGTAGACGACCTTCTGGCCGGTGGTCACGTCGATCGTGTCGACGGGCGAGGTCGAGGAGTACATCAGCGGCATCAGCGAGGCGACCTGCGCCGAGCGGATCAACACGTCCTTCTCGGGGGCGGGTTGGCCTCCGGAGCCGCCGATCATGTCGGTGGTGACGAAGGGGTAGCCGATCGTGGAGATCGCGAGGTTCTGGCTTACGGAGGCGCGGACCGAGTCCCAGCCGGTGCCCTTGTCGACCTGCCGGGTGACGAACCCGGCCTGGTGGGCGGTGGAGTCCCAGTGCACGCGGATACCCACGCCCTGGAGGTCGAACTCGTCGGCGAGCTCGGTGCCGAGACGCTGGTAGTCGGTGGGCTTGAACCCGTCGCGCGGGGCGCACTTGTCGTCGAAGAAGCGGGTGTCGAACTTCAGGCCGTCGATGTCGTAGTCGCTCATCAGCGTCTTGATGCGGCCGGTGTACCAGGCCTTGGCCTCGGGGTTGGCGAGGTCGATGATGCCCGCCGTTCCGTTCCACCAGGTCACCGTGCAGGGCTTGGCGGTGTCGGCGGCGTCCTTGAGCAAGTAGCCCTTGTCGACAGCGAACTGGTAGGTGTCGGAGTCGAGGTTGATCCACAGGGTGGTCCAGAGCCCGAAGTCGAAGCCGAGGTCGTGGATCTTCTTCGACATGGCCTTCGGGTCGGGATAGGCCTTGGCGTCGAAGGTCAGGTTGCCGTAGTTCGACTCCCACTTGTCGTCGAGCTGGAGGGCGTGCCCTTCGAGCCCGTTGTCCTTGAGGTCGGTGGCGTAGTCGAGGACCTTCTCCTGGTCGACGTGGGTGTAGAACTGCGCCCAGGAGTTCCAGACCGGCTTGGCGTACTGCTCGTACGTGGCATCGCTCTTCGCCGGTTTCCCGACGATGCCGACGTAGTCGCGGTAGACCTCCAGCGGGGTCGACTCGACGAAGACGGTGGCCTTGTAGGGGTCGGCGGACTCTATGTCGAAGCGTCCGAGCCCGTCCTTGCCCTCGTTGATCGCCACGTCCATGACATGCCCGGTGTCGACGCGGAGCCCGGCCGAGCTGGAGGTGTACCAGAACGGATCGATCATGTGGTACGAGGCGGGGGAGAAGCCGGGGTGCTCGACCTCGCCGCTGTCCAGCGGCCAGGGCTGGTCGGTGCCGGGGCCGCCCTGCGGGGTCTCGGCCTCTCCGTGCCCGTACCAGTGTCCGGCGGAGCTGAGGTCGTAGGCGAGTCCCAGCCGGTCCGGATCGACTCCCTCGACGTTCCAGTCGAGTTGGTAGCGGTCGGCGGCCGGGGTGAGGTGCGCCTGGACGGTGGCCCCGGCGAGCGTGGAGCCGGCGGTCAGGGTCAGCACGCCGCCCTTCCAGCGCCAGCCGGTGACGCCGGTGGCGTGCTGCCACGCACCGCCGGAACGGAACCTTAAGGCGCCCGTGTCGCCGCCCGCGGTGGTCAGGACGGGATGGCCGGCGCGTTCGGTGCGGAGCGCCAGATCGCCGTCGGTGGGTACGTCGACGGAGTAGCCGGGGCTCTTCCCGGTGGCCGGTACGGACAGGGTGAGTCCGTCCGCGGTTTCGGTCACCTTCGGCCCTGGGGCCGTACCGGCCTGTGACGACTGGGCCAGGGCCGGGGGTTCCATGCCGAGCGAGGCGAAAGTCAGGGTCAGAGCGGCGGCAAGTACGACGCCGAGTCTGCGGGGCTGTGCACGCACTGTTGTCCTCCAGCGGGCAGAGGCCGGGAGTCTCTGATGAGTGATGCAAGATCTTGTAGTTTTCCGCACATAATCTTGCAGTAAATTTCATCTGTCAACGATGCGTTCCTTGATTCCTGTGGGGCCGCGCTGGCCCCTGGGGCGGCCGACAGCGGGCGGGCCCGCTGCTCACGGGCATCAACCGTGGACCGCGGGCCCGCCTTCAGGAGAGCGTTAATTCTGCGTGAACCGCGTCGGGCGATAAGCACCGAACGCGCGAGAAGGCGTGGGTTGTCCAGGGGCCCACGTCCACGTCCGGGCCCGCGGCGCGCCGCCGCGCCATGACCCGCGCCGGCGACCAATTGGCGCTTCGGACCCGATCCGGTGGCAGACCTCGGCGACTCGCCGGTCGGTACCCGTGCCGGTACTTCCACGCCGGATCCGCCTTCGTTCAGGCGCCTGCAGCCTCGCGCATCCTCAACGCCGCCTCCTGCGCCAGGCCGTGGATCCAGTCGCCGCCGAGTACGTGAGAGTGCTCAGGTCCTCGCACCGGCAGCGCGAACAGAAACGCCCGCTCAGCGATGGGCGAAGCAGCTCTGCGCGACGGACGTCTGCCTGGCGAGCGCCAGGCAGACGGCGGCGTCCGCGAGGTCCATGACGGGGCTCGCCGGATCGGCGGTGACCGCGGCGGCGCCCGCCACCCCGCGCAGGCGCCCGAGCGCCGTCGGCACCTCGGTGGCCCGGCTCGGTCGGTGTGTCGGACACCGCAACGGCATCGGTCGCGTCCTGGCCGGCGAACTCCCGCAGCATCGCGTACGCCTGGAACATCAACTACGTCGTGCCGCGGCCGGCGACGGCCACGCGCTCGCCGGCCCGGGCAGCGTCGCTACGCGGGCCGAGTCCGGCCGCTGCGCGAGCCCGAGGAGGCGGTGCCACACCCCGGCCGGGCGGCGATCTCGGGCGCTCTCCGACCGGGGGTGACCCCCACGGCACCGCACTCGGCTTGACCGAGTCGTGATCCGGCGGCCCCTTGACACTATGCGTGATCGGTTGAGCATGATGGCGTTTACTGCTTGATTCGAGCATGATTCGAGCATAAACAAGCATTGAGCCGCACCCGTCGTCACTGCACAGTGGTACGAAGAGAGGGTGGTACCTGAGTGAAACAGCACCTCGCAGGCACGGCCGCAGGCCTCGTTCTGGCCTTGGCGCTCGCTGGATGCGGCAAGGGGGGCTCCTCCGACAGCGGCGCCTCGGACGGCCGGACGATCACCTTCGTGGCCGCGAAGTACGACGAGGACACCCAGCCCTACTGGGAGAAACTCATCAAGGACTTCGAGGCCCGGACCCCCGGCTACAAGGTCAACCTGGAAGTCGTCGACTGGGAGCAGATGGACTCCAAGGTCAAGACGTACATCCAGACCAAGCAGCAGCCGGACGTCCTCAACTACAACAAGTTCTCGGACTTCGCGCGCGACGACCTGATCTACAAGGCGGACGAGGCGGTGTCGGCGAAGGTGCTCGGCGACTTCCTGCCCCTCTTCGCCGACCAGGCCAAGTACCAAGGAGTCCAGTACGGCCTGCCCTTCATCTCCAGTGCGCGGCTGTTCTTCTACAACAAGGCGATCTTCAAGCAGGCAGGTGTCACGGCGCCGCCGAAGAGCTGGGCCGAGGTCGAGGCCGCCGCCAAGAAGATCAAGAAGGCCAAGAAGAGCGGAGTCATCCCGCTGGGCCTGCCCCTCGGACCGGAGGAAGCCCAGGGCGAGTTCGGCATCTGGTCGATGAACAACGGCGGCGGCTGGGTCGACGACTCCGGGAAGTGGGCCGTCGACCAGCCGGCGAACGTGGAGACCCTGACCTACCTCAGGAAGCTGACCAAGGAAGGGCTGACCCAGCCCAACCCGGAGACCACCAACCGCAAGGACGTCTTCAACCAGTTCGCGCAGGGCCGGATCGGCATGATCAACGGCGCCGTCTTCATGCGCAAGGGCTTCATCGACCCCGTCGACAAGGACCTCGACTACGGTGTCGCGCCGCTGCCCAGCAAGGACGGCACCACCCACAACACCCTGGGCGTACAGGACTATTTGGTGGCGTTCAAGAAGGACGGCGGCAAGAACCGGGAGGCCGTCAACAAGTTCCTGGACTTCGTCTACCAGAAGGAGAACGCCTCCACGTTCCTGTCCACGGAGGGATTCCTCTCGGTGACCAAGTCGGCCGGTGACGCGCTCAGTTCGGACACCGCCTACTACAAGCCGTTCGTCGACGCGCTGGCCGGCGCCAGGTTCGCCCCGGCCGACAATCCGGGCTGGGCGGCCGTGGACGGCGCCGTGAAGCAGCAGATAGGCACCGCCGTGGCAGGCGGCGATCCGAAGAAGGTCCTGGAGAAGATCCAGAAGACCGCGCAGAAGACCGGCTGACGCATGGCCGTCCACGACATCTCCGTACGCGCGTCCGGGGACCGGCGAGAGCCGGCCCCGGACGCGGCGGCACCGCCCGCCGCTCCCGTCCGAAAGCGGCGGCGCGGACTGCGGGCCCTGGAACCGTTGCTCTGGCTCGGCCCCGCCGTCGTCCTCATCCTGGCGATGGTGGTCTGGCCCGTCGTCGAAATGGTCCGCACCTCCCTCACGAGGATCAGCTCGACCGGCCTGTCCCTCGGCTCCGCGGGCCTCGACAACTACACCGACCTGTTCGCCGAGGAGGACCTGCCAGGCGTACTGCTGCGCACGCTGATCTGGGTCGTCGGCGTCGTCGCGGTCACCCTCCTGCTGTCCCTCGGGCTCGCCCAGTTGCTCAACACCCGCTTCCCCGGGCAGCGGGTGGTCCGCTGGGCGCTCATCGTGCCCTGGGCGGCGTCCGTGCTGATGACCGCGCTCATCTGGCGCTGGATGCTCAACAACTTCTACGGCGTCGTCAACCGCCTCCTGATGGACGTGGGCCTCCTGGACAAACCGGTGAACTGGCTGGCCGACCCGGTCCTGGGATTCGCGGCGATGATGGCCGTGGCGGTGTTCGTCTCCCTGCCGTTCACCGCGTTCGTCATCCTGTCCGGACTCCAGACCATCCCGGCGGACGTCTACGAGGCGGCCCGCATGGACGGCGCCGGGACGCTCAGGACGTACCTCTCCGTCACGTTGCCGCTGCTGCGTCCCTCGCTGCTGGTGGCCGCGATCATCAACATCATCAACGTGTTCAACTCGTTCCCGATCATCTGGTCGATGACCCGCGGCGGCCCCGGCTTCGCCACCGACACGACGACGACCTTCATGTACAAGCTCGCCTTCGACAACCAGGCCGTCGGCGAATCGGCCGCGATGGCCGTCGTGAACTTCGCACTGATCCTCGTCGTGGTGCTCGCGTATCTGCGGGTCGTGCGATGGCGGGAGGAGATCCGATGACCACGCCCACCGCGCACGCCGGGCCCCGGGCCGGACACAAGGTGCGCACCGTGCTGCTCACCGGGGTCGGCTGGCTGGTCGCCCTGCTCTTCCTCTCCCCGTACCTCCAGATGCTGCTGACGGCGCTGAAACCGACGCCGGATCTCATGAAGTCCCCGCCCACGTATCTGCCGTCGCACTGGCAGTGGTCGAACTTCGCCGACGTGTGGTCGCTCGACGACCCGCCGGTCACCGGCTCACTGGGCTTCTCGCTGTACGTCGCCGGCATGTCCACGCTGCTCGCGCTGCTCGTCGGACTGCCCGCCGCGTACTACACCGCGCGGCACCGGTTCCGCGGCCGCGGCGCGTTCCTGCTGCTGGTCCTGGTGACCCAGATGTTCGCGCCCACGGCGCTGCTGGTCGGCATCTACCGGGAAATGGTCAGCCTCGACCTGACGGACACCGGCGAGGCGCTGATCCTGGTCAACGCGGCGTTCAATCTGCCGTTCTGCGTGTGGATCCTCAACGCGTACTTCGCCAGTGTCCCCAAGGAGTTGGAGGAGGCGGCGTACCTGGACGGGGCCGGCCGGCTGGGGGCGCTGGCCCGGATCACCCTGCCGCTGGCCATGCCCGGTGTGGTGACGGCGGCGGTGTACACGTTCATCGCCGCCTGGAACGAGTACGTCGTCGCCCTCACCATCACGTCCTCGAAGGACCGCACGACGCTGACCAAGGCCATCCCCGGGTTCGTCACCGCCTACCAGGAGCAGTGGCAGTACCTCTTCGCGGCTTCGCTGATCGCCGTCGTCCCGGTCGTGGTGCTGTTCATCTTCGTGGAACGCCATCTGGTCAGCGGTCTGACGGCCGGTGGCGTCAAGGGGTGAGGCAGGGGGTCCACCGGGGCGGGCGCTGTCGGAGGGCGGGGCGGGACTTCGTGCGAGAGGGCACGGCGGCCTCGCCGTACCGGCGCGGCGCCTGCCCTTCCGCGCGGCTGGCTGTGTGACCCGCAACCTCCGTGCGGCACAGGCCGGTTCAGGCGCGGACGATCTCCACCCCGGCGGCGACGAACGGCTCGATGAGTCCGGCGGGGGCGTCCTTGTCCGTGACCAGCACATGGACGTCCTCCAATGGGCAGATCCGCGCGAACGCCCGCTTGCCCAACTTGGAGGAGTCGGCGACCACGACAACCTGCTGGGCGCGGCGCGCCAGCATCCGGTTGATGCTGGCCTCACCCTCGTGATGGGCGGTCGCGCCGTGCACGGCATCGATGCCGTCCACTCCGATGAAGACGTGATCCAGCGTGATCTCCGCGAGCAGTTCGGTGGCCAGCGGCCCGATCAGTTCGTACGAGGCCGGGCGGGCCACACCACCGGTGACAACGAGCTTCACATGGCGGCGCACGACCAGCTCGTTGGCGATGTTCAGGGCATTGGTGACCACCGTCAGAGACGGGTCCGCACCACCCTCGGAGCCCAGGTCACTCCTGGTCGCCAGCGCCCGTGCGACCTCGGTGGTCGTGGTGCCGCCGTTGAGGCCGACCACGGCCCCGGCCTTGACCAGGCCGGCTGCCGCGTGCGCTATCCGCTCCTTCTCGGGAGCATGGCGTGCCGCCTTGTAACGCAGCGGGAGGTCGTAGGCGATCGCGTTGATCACGGCGCCACCGTGGGTGCGGGTGACCATCTGCTGGCGAGCCAGCTCGTCGAGGTCACGCCGGATCGTGGCAGCGGACACCGCGAGTTCGGCCGCTGCCGCCTCGACCTCGATACGCCCGTCCCGCGTCAGCATCTCCAGCAGCGCGCTCCACCTGGCCTGCGGTGTCGCCATCTTCGTCGCTCTCTGTCGGCGGTAACGGGTGCCCATGAAACCACGGACGGGAGCGGTCGTCGTGGCACCCGTTGCATATTTCAGTACTTTATCACCTATACATCAACAATTGCTTGCATCTCCTTTCAGGATTTTCTGCATCGATGGAACTGGCCGCTCATCGACGCGGTCGGCGGCTGTGCCTTCATCGACCTGGACGGCGGCGAGTACACGGTCTCAGACGGTGGTGGTCGGTGGAGTCCAGCGGCGGGTGCGGGGTACCGCGCTGGTGATGCCGTAGTCCTTCTTGAGTGTTTCGGGGATCGCGTAGTGCATGACGCGTCCACGGGTGAGGGAGGACAGTTCGAGGACCGTGGTGAGGTGGCCGAGGCGGTCCAGGGCCCAGGCGCCGAGGGGGGAGCGGTCCTCGATGGTCTCCAGTACGCCGAGGAGATGGGGGACGGCCTTGACGACGGTGTCCCACGAAGTGCGCGGCACGTGGAGCCAGTCGGCGCAGGTGTCGCCGATGAGGTGGCGGACGAGGGCGGAGACGACGGGGTCGAAGAAGGTGCCGGGCACCACCTCCTCGTAGAGGTCGATCAGCTGCCGGGTCAGACGGGCGCCCTCCTCGGAGGGCCCCATGTGCCGGACCATGTACAGGTCGAGAAACTGGCGGGCCTCGTCGAGAGTCGGGGGTACGGCGTCCTGGTCGACGCCCAGCATGGCGCCGACGACGCGCCAGGCGTAGTAGTACGCTTCCGCGCCCTCGGTCGACATGTGGATCCCGAGCCGGTGCAGGCTGTCCAGGACGAGCAGGGAGAAGAACATCTGCCCGCCGATCATGTCCTCCTGGCAGATCGGCGTCCCGTGGGCGGCCTTGTCCCAGCGGTTCTCGCGGGTGAGGTGGTGGCGGATGGAGGCGTGCAGGAGCCGGACCTTCTGGGCGGCGGGGATGAAGCGGCTGCCGGCCTCGAAGGCGTCGGGCTGCATCAGATGGACGGTGAACTGCCCGGTCTCGGCCATTCGTTTGGACGGGTACTCCAGGCCGTGACTGGCCGACAGCAGCTTCGCCACGTGCGGGACGACGTAGCAGGCGGGCATGGAGGCGAAGGACAGAGCGGTGGAGATGTGCACGTTGTTGTCGATGAAGAACAGCCGGGCCTTCTCCATCTCCGCCCAGTCCACCCAGGACGGCGGAGTGCGCGTGGCCTCGATGTACTCACGAGCGACGTCGGGCAGGCCCTCCGGCAGGGGAGCGCCGGCGGTGGAGACGTACCGCATCAGGGTGTTGAACTTGCCCACCTCCCCGCGGTCGAAGAGCTCGGCGACGGTGGCGTCGGCGAGTTCGTCCCCGGTGCGCCGCAGGGCGTCCAGCGATGCGTCGGTGTAGGTCATGGCAGGGTTCCTCGTCTTCCTCTGGAGCGTCCACGACGGGCGGCAGGGGCGGAGCCGGGTGCGCCGGGCCGCACTGGATGCGAACGGTCAGGACAGGCGTACCGCCGCGGAATGCGCCAGCGTGGTCAGGCCGCCAGTGGCGTGCGCCGGTAGTCCCAGTTCGTGGAGGGCGCCGAGAGCCTCCTCGACCCGTGCCCCGATCATGTCCTCGATCCGCTCGGGCGCCCTCAGCCGTCGCATCACCTCGCGCACCGTCTCCAGCCCCTTCCCGTCCAGGTCGTCGCGGCCCAGCAGCCTGTGCAGCAGCTCCCGCTCCGCGTCACCGGCGAGGCGCCATGTCTCTGCCAGCAGTGCGGTGGGCCGTCGGCCGCGCACGTCGTCGGCATTGGCCTTGCCGGTGAGCTCGGGATCTCCGAACAGCCCGAGCAGGTCGTCCCGGAGCTGGAACGCCTCGCCCAGCGGCAACCCGTAGGCGGAGTAGCCCTCGCGCAGCCGCGCGCCCGCGCCGGCCAGCGCACCCCCGATCAAGAGGGGCTGTTCGACGGTGTACTTGGCGGTCTTGTACCGGATCACCTTCAGCGACGCCTCGGTGTCCGGGCCGGCGCCGGTACGCAGGATCTCCAGACACTCACCCGCGATCAGCTCACGGGCCATCACCGCCCACAGCGGCCGGGCCCGGACGAGATACGCGGCGGGCAGACCGCTGGCGGCGAACAATTGCCCCGCCAGCGCCATCAGCAGGTCTCCCACCAGCATCGCCAACGACCGCGCGGCGGCATCGGCGTCGGGACGAGGCCCTACGGCCCCGCGCAGGGCGATGTGGGTCGTGGGCCGGCCGTGCCGTAGCGGGCTGTCGTCGATGAGGTCGTCGTGCACTACCGCGGCGGCATGCACCAGTTCCATCGAGGCGGCCGCCCGCACCAGTGCGTCACTGTCCGGCTGCCCGCCCGCCCGCCACCCCCAGTAGCAGAACGCCGCCCGCAGCCGCTTGCCCTCCGCGACCGCCGCCTCCAGTCTCTCGGCCACGGCACCGAGCATCGGATCGACCGCCGCGAACTCGTCGGCCTCCCGGGCGACGAAGCGACGCAGCACCTCGTCCACGCGGGCCTTGAACGCGGCCGGCTCCCACCGCTCATACGTCACCGGTGGCCTTCCGCGCCAGGGCGCGCTGGGCGAGGATCTCCAAGTGGGCGGGGGGCCCGGCCGCGTACCGGTCCAGCACCAGACGCCCCCGCGCCACGAGCTCGTGTTCCGCCTCCGCGGCCAGCTCGGTGCCGTCCGACCGGCGCAACAACCCGCGCACCGTCCCCAGGGCCGAACCCACCGTGCTGACCGCCAGATCGGCCAGTCCTGCAGCCAGCAGGAGTGCTTGGCTGTCGCTGTTCACATCCCCGCGCCGAACCGCTTCTCGCGTCACGCCGTCTCCCTCATCCGTCGTACAGCCAGGCAGCCCCGGGCGCACACCGCCCTTCCGAGCATCGCGTCAGACAGGATGCGACCGCGGAAGAACTCACGATCGAGTGATCCCACCGCTCTCCCGTACGGATCCGGCGAGGGAGTGCAGGTCGACGGCCATCTGGTCGCGCCGCCGTTGACGGTGATGTCATGAGCGGCGAGGTGGGCGGACAGGACAGAGATGAATCCGTTCAGCGCGCCCTTGGCGGAGACATAGGAGACGAAGGGATCCACGCCGGAGGTCCCTGACCGGGCTCAAGCCAGTTCTCCGTACGGTGGAGCGAGGCGGCACCATCACCGAGGGCAGCGCCAGCCCGCTCAACGACGGTGCCTCCGCGGTGCTGTTGGGCAGGGATCAGGCCGCGGCCGTGATCAGGGTCGACCCGATCGCCCAAATCACGGGGCGCAGCGTGATGGCGCTGGAGCCGCCTGCCTTCGGCTACGCCCCGGGCGAGGCCGTGAACCGTGTGCCCGCCCGGGCCGGGGTCGGCCGGGACCAGGTGGGCGCGGTCGAGTTCAACGAGGTCTTCGCTGTGCAGTCGGTCGCCTGCATCGACGCGCGGAAGGTCAACCCGGGTCGCGTCAACCAGAAGGGCGGCGCCATCGCGATCGGACACCCGCTGGGCGCCTCGGCCAGACACGTCCTCGCCACGGCGGCCAAGGTGCTACGTGAGGCGGGCAGCGTTACGCGTCGCCGCGAACTGTTTCCGGCCGGTCAGGGGCGCGCTGAGGTAGTCGAGAACTGCGGCGGCACGGAGGTGGAGCAGCGGCCGGGCGGACATCGTCGAGAGCGTGGATGCGTCGGTCGCACCGGGATCGAGCACGGCGCGACCGACCTGGTCGTCGGTTTCGGCCTGGCGGGGATGCCGTTCGACTGATCGACGCGCTCATCCGGCAGGGCGTGAAGGACCTTGCGCCGTCACTGCTCTCCTTTGGGCAACACCAACACTCGGGAGTGAGCCCGCGGCGCCGGCTCGGCACGACGACGGCCCGGTGCCGCGAACGCGGCACCGGGCCGAAGGCCGTGTGGCGAAGTCAGCCCTGGCGGGCCTTGAAGCGGGGATCCTTCTTGTTGATCACGAAGGTCACGCCCCGTCGGCGTACCACCTGGGCGCCGGGCTTGGCCTTCAGCGAGCGCAGTGACTTGCGTACCTTCATCGTGTTTCTCCTCCGTAACGCCGCTCGAAGCGCTCCACCCGGCCCGCCGTGTCCACGACCCGCGAGGTGCCGGTGTAGAACGGGTGGCTCGCCGACGAGATCTCCACGTCGACGACCGGGTATGTGGTGCCGTCCTCCCACTCGACCACGTTGTCGGCGTCGAGGACGGAGCGGGTGAGCAACTGGAAACCAGCCGCGCGGTCGCGGAAGACGACAGGGCGGGAGACGGGGTGGATGCCGGACCTCATGGGTGGTGCCTCCTTGCGGGCCCTCCGTCGCGTTCGACGGAGGACGGTGTCAGCGTTCTTCGCGGAACTGGACGTGCTTGCCGGCCACCGGGTCGTACTTCCGCAGGTTCAGCCGGTCGGGATCGTTGAGACGGTTCTTCCGGGTCACGTAGATGACTCCGGTGCCGGCCGTCGACTTCAGCTTGACGACGGGCCGTGTGGTGCTGCGTGCCATGAGGGACTCCTTCCGCCGACATCCGAGTTCATTGACTCGGTCATGTCAGACGATCGTTCCAACGCCACAGGCCGGCGCTGCATTCCCTTCTCCCACCTGTCTCCTGTCGCCTGCCATATCTGCCGCGTAGGCACTGGTGGCGCCTGCCGAAGAACACGGCAGCCAGCGTGACGAGTGCGGGCACCGCTTGGTGGTCCGCAACGGTTACCACCAGCCACGGAAAGTCACGACCGGGGCCCGGCGGTCGAGGGGAGTCCGGGTGAGTGCAATCGGTCCTCCTCGATGATCCTCCCGCCCAGCTGCCGCATATCCCCGAAGATCAGCGAGGGAGTGGCCCGTGCTGTATCCGCGGAACCCGGCGCGAGGAAGGCGCCTCAAGGAGATCTGCAATGCCGAGGACCGAGCCCACGCTATGAAGGCCGTCACCGCGTTCCATCGGTGGACGTGGACGAGTTGCTGTCGTTCCACGACTTCTTCGCGGAGCACTGGGGCACTGGATCCACCTGCGGACCACGAACCTGTCGAGTCGGCCTTCGCCACCGCCCGGCTACGTACAAGGGTCACCCGGGGCGCGGCCGCCGCCCCTGGCCATGGCCTTCATCTCGGCAAGTCCGCGCAACCCCGCCGGCGTGCAGCGCCAGAGCCCGCTTCGAACGCGGCCACCCCATCGAACGCCCGGAACGCCACGCATCCTGGGCGGCGTCGACTGACCCCCAGGCCGATGAGTTTTCCCGTTGACTGCGGTCTGCCTTGTGACATCCCGCCCGGCCGACGGCGCAGGAAGCCGGTGAATCCCGGTGTCATGGACGAGGAGAGGTGGAGGCCAGGATGGTCAACAATCCGATTCGGCTGTACATGTCGATGTCCCTCGACGGCTATATCGCGGGCCCGGACGATCGCTCGGGTCAGGAGCTCGGACGCAACGGTGGGCGGCTCTTCAACTGGCTCGACGACCGGGAATCCGATGGGCCCAGCGGACAGGTCTACCGCGAAGCGCTGGCGACCGGCGCAGTGATTTCCGGCCGTCGGACATTCGAACTCGCCGGGCGCTGGCAGGGCGACCACCATGACGGCGTGCCGATCTTCGTCCTCACCCACCACGTGGATGACGGGGACGTACCACCAGGCCACGCACGATTCGTCACCGATGTCGCGGACTGTGCCCGTCAGGCTCGCGTGGCAGCCGGTGACCGGCCGGTCATGGTGCACGGAGCGGGAGCGGCCCAAGCCCTTCTCCGAGCCGGGCAGATCGACGAGATGGAGATTCATCTGGTCCAGATCCTTCTCGGCAGCGGCCGGCGCCTGTTCGACCATCTCGGTAGTGAGCACATTGAACTCGATCTCGTCCGCCGGCTCGACGATCGAGACGTCACGCACCTGCGCTACCGGGTGCGCCAACCCGAGAAGGCCGCATGAAGACGCTCTTCGTCGCCTACCGCGTCACTGATCTGGACCGTTCGCTCGGTTTCTACACCGCCTTGGGCTACGTCGAGCTCGGCAGGGTGGAAGGCGGTGACGGTGTTCGCCGTGCGCTCCTGAAGTTCCCCGGCGAACCGGCGGCCTCACTCGAACTGGTCGACCGCCCAGGCGACGGACGAATCGACGTGGGCAACGGTTTCCAGCATCTCGCGATCCAGGTGGAAACACTCGGCACCGCCCTGGAGACACTGGCCGCATCAGGTCTGGAGCCGGAGCCCGTCCAGTATCCAGGCGGCCCGCATGGCCCAAAGACATCGTGGCTCACGGACCCGGACGGCTACCGGATCGAGTTGGTGGAATGGCCGTCCGGACATCCGGACGGAATCACCGCAGCAGACTTCTCCTGAGACAGTCACGGTGTAAACGCCTGCGCGAGTTCACCGCGGTAGACACGCAGCGACGCCGGCTCCGTCCACCGTCGGTTCCACACCTCACGCAGGCCCCGCACTCCGAACGCGAGCAGCGGCGCGGGCACGGCGAAGGTCGCAGCATCCACGAACAGGGCGGGGCTCGGTTCCGCGCCGGCGATCAGCGCGCCGGCGGTGTGCGGCTGCTCCATCTGGAGAGGGGGACGCGGCGATCCGCTTACGGATGTCCGGGGCGCGGTCCGTGGGGATCGCTGCCGGGCCAACGGGTGTGGGAGCTGGTGCCCGGAATGTCATACCGCTCCCAGTCTCTGCGGGCCCGGTCAGTAGCGCGAACCACCTCGGTCCCGAACGGGGAGCGGGCTGCTGCCGCCTGGTGGAAATCTGCCTACCCCACGCGGCCGCGGGCGACTACGCGACCATCGCCCCAGCACCTGCTCGAGGCCCAGATCGGGCAGACGCCGAGAGCCACATACCGGCCGGCTGATCGGCGTCGTCGCGACCCTCCGCGGGCGCCGCCCGGTCAGTGCCAGTCGCTGATCTTCACGTCGCGCGGTTCGGGGGCACCTTCCCCGGTCTCGAGGAGCTGCTTGAGGCTCATCAGGAAGATGGCCCATTTGGTGCTGCAGTGGTGCATGAACTCCACCGGCTCACGCCAGCCCTCGTGCTTGAACAGCACGATCGTGTAGTCACCGTCCTGACGGAGGTCCCACTGCACGCTGGTGCCGATCCATTCCTGCGGTCCGTCGACGACGTCCCAGCGGACGAGTCGGCCCGGATCGAGCTTGGCGACCTTCATGTCGAACCCGCCCGGCCCGAACCGGAACTCGATCACTCCGCCGAGTTCGGTCTTTCCGGATGTCTTCTCGGTCCACCAGCCGGACAAGCCGTCCAGGGTGGTGAGCGCGTCGTACACCTGCTGCGGCGAGGATTGCTCGACGCCGATGCGGTGAAGGATGTCTGCCATCGCGTGTTCCTCTCTACTGCTTCTTGCCGGTCTCGTCGTCCGCGTCCTTGCCGTGCTGGATCGTCTCGGCGATGCGCTTGATGCGCTGGAGACGGGAGTCCCAGGCCGCGCCGACGTCGGCGAGTTGGGCGACGGCGCGCGCGAGCTGGGCCTGGTCGACTCGGAACTGCTTCTCGCGGCCGGCGGTGGTGGCGTGCACCAGGCCCACCCGGTCGAGGACGAGGAGGTGTTTCGCCACCGCCTGGCGGGTCACCGGCAGCTGTTCGCTCAGGCTGGTTGCCGTCCCGCTGCCTTCGCTGAGCAACAGGTCGAGCATCCGGCGCCGGGTCGGGTCGCCGACCGCCGACCAGAGGTCGTCGTCCACCATCACGCTCATGCCCCGGCTCCGACCTTCGCGGCGTACGGTGGCAGCCGCGGCAGGTAGAAGTCCCAGCCGGTGACGTGCTCGGCGTACTTGGCGGCGACCTTCGCCTCGTCCCAGCCGCGCTCGCGGAAGCCGCTCTCGGTCATCCGCAGGAGCGTCCCTGTCCCGGCGGGCTCGAGCTCGAAGACGACCAGATTCGAGTTGCCGAGGGCTGCTGGTTCTCCCTCTTCGTGGGTCCACCGGAAGGAGAAGAGCCGCGGCGGCACGGCGTCGACGACGGCGAACTGCATCCAGGTGCCGTCCTGCGAGCAGTCTCCGAAGCCGATACGCCCCGTGCCCCCGGGAACGGCCGAAAACTCCGCCTCGTCCGGCCACCACTCGCGGAGGTGCTCGGGGCTGCTCACCACGTCGTAGACGACCTGGGGTGAGGCGTCGATGTGGATCTCCCGCTCGACCGTTCCGAATTCCATGCTCGCCCGCCTCCTGCAACGTTTGGTTGCACATCAATCTAGCCGACCGGGTGACAGATGCGCAACCTTTAGTTGCGTGATGATGTGATTCGGTTCGGCGACGGGCGAGTTGGGTGTGAACCTGCTCGGGTGTGGCCGTGGCATCGTGGCCAAGTGATGGATGAAGAAGAAGAGGCGTGGCTGGCGACTCAGCGGCCGTCGCGCATACGCGAGGTCCAGGCCGGTCGCCTGGCCTGGACCCAGGTCGACCTGATCGACATCGGGGGCGGGTTCACCCGTGCCCTGCGTGACGGGCTGGAAGTCTTCGGTGTCCAGGTGAACTATCTGCGGGTCGGTCAGCCCCGCCACCTGGTGGCCGCGCTGGACGGCACCAGACCGATCGCACCCTATGTGATCCTGTCCTGCCACGGCGACGAGGGCCGCATCCTGATGGAAGACGTCGCCGACGAGCTGGCCAGATTCCAGCCGTTCACCGGGGCCGTCGGGCCAGACCGCGTACGCGAACACTTCCGGCTGCCGGGCAGCGTCACCCTCGTCACCGGCTGCGACACGGGAGAGCCCGCGCTCGCCGACGCGTTCCTCGACGCCGGTGCCGGCGTCTACATCGCCCCACGGGGCGCCCCTTTCGGTTACGCCAGCGTCTTCGCCCCGTTGTTCCTCTTCTACGAACTCACCGAACACCGCACCCCGATCAAGGCCGTCGAACGCCTACGCGCGCACGACGACGAACTTGCCATGTGGCAGCTCTATCGACGCTGACCCGCAGCCTGGGCCCACCCGGCCGGAGCGCACTCTGGCTCCGCCGATGACCCGCTGGACACGCCCCTAGGCAGGGTCGAGTTGGTCGGCCAGGCCGGCCAGATCGTCGGCGTGCACGTCGAACGCGTCCGAGGAGGTGGGCGGGTCGCCGACGGGGCGAGCGACGTAGGCGGTGCGCAGGCCGAGGCCCTGTGCTCCGCGCAGGTCCCAGGCGTGGGCGGCGACCATCAGGAGCCGCTCCGGCGGTCGTCCGGAGACGGTGACGGCCAGCTGGTAGACCGCTGGGTCCGGCTTGTAGGTCCGGGCGTCTTCGGCGGACAGGGCCTGGTGCCAGCGCAGTCCGGCGTGGGCGTTGAGTCCCAGCAGCGCCGTCCGGCTCGCGTTGGAGAGTCCGATCAGCGGGAACCGTTCGGCGAGTCGGGCGAGCCCCGCCAGGGTGTCAGGCCACGGCGGGAGCCGGCGACCTGACAGGGCCAGCGCCGCTACGGCGGCCGGGTCGTCGACTCCGGCGGCCTCGGCGACGAGCCGGGCGGCTTCCAGGTCGAGGACGTCGCTGGTGCCGTAGGGCCGGACGCCGTCGAGGATGCGACGTTGCTCGCGGTCGATGTGCTGCTGCCACAGCGACAAAAGCTGCTCGACCCTGGGATCGTCGATCGCCGGGTCGAGTGCACGAATGCCGGCGCGGATACCGGCGGGTTCGTCGACGAGCGTGCCGAGCACGTCGAACACGACGGCGTCGATCTCTAGCTCTGACATGGGAGAGGTCTCCTGGTCGAAGCAGGGGCGTAGGAGGGGCGTAGGAGGGCTGTTAACCGAACGCAGCGGGAAGCCACCCTCATTCCCGAACCGCACGGCCGGTGCGGCCACCGCATCAACGTCGCCAACCACCGCGCCCACCAAGCCACAACGCACGATCGGCGCACCACCTCCGCGTAATCCCTGACCCGACCACAGCCCCGGCCAGGTGAGGCGGTCGACCGGGGCAACGCCGAAACCCTCTTCCTCGGCCTCGCCCGCCGACCCGTCCCGGCCCGGCTGCTTCCCGGTCCACCGCGAGCGGCGGCCACTTCAACGAGCGGGTCGAATGGGGGAAGGGCGCGCCTGTGCCTGTGGGCGGTTGTGCGCGCTGGAGCCGCCCAGTGCGGCGGGCGCTCGTCACCCCACCCCGGTGCGGTCGGCACTCCTCACCCACCCCGGTGCGGCCGTCGCTCCTCATCCCACGCAGCCGTCGGGCGGACCCGTCAGCCCCCGATGAGAGGGGAGCGGTACGCGCGGAAGAACTCGGTGATGTCGTGGGCGAGCAGGGCGGGTTCTTCGTGGGCGGCGAAGTGTCCGCCGCGGGGCATGTGCGTGTAGCGGGTGATGTCGTAGGTGCGCTCGGCCCAGCTGCGTGGCGGCCGGCTCAGGTCGGCTGGGAACAGGGCGACGGCCGTGGGGACGCGCACCCGCTCCACACGTCGGGTCAGGCCGTGGGCGTACTCGTAGTAGGGGCGGAAGGAGGTGGAGATCGTCCCGGTGAACCAGTAGAGGGACGCCTGGGTGAGGAGGAAGTCGTCGCTGAAGCGCGAGGACAGGTCGCCGCCGCAGTCGCTCCACGCACGGTACTTCTCGACGAGCCAGGCGAGCAGGCCGACGGGGGAGTCGGTCAGGCCCTGGCTCAGGGTGAGGGGGCGGGTGCTCTGCTGTTGCAGGTAGGCGCCCTCCTGGGCCTGCCAGGCCGCCACGGAATCGAGGTGGGCCTGTTCCTGCGGGGTGACGGTGGCAGGGTCGTATGCGGCCGGGGCGGCCACCGCCAGCAGGTGGATGCCGACGAGAGCCTCAGGGTGGGCCTCGGCCAGCCGCGAGGTGACGCCGGCGCCCAGGTCTCCGCCGTGTGCCGCGTACCGCTCGAAGCCGAGTTCGTCGTGCATCAGCCAGTGCCAGAGGTGGTGGGTCTGCTCCGCGTCGGAAAGCTCGGGCCGCTGGGGAGAGAACGCGAATCCGGGCAGTGAGGGCACGATCACGGTGAAGGCGTCCTCGGCCGCTCCTCCGTACCGGGACGGGGTGGCCAACCGGTTGGCGAGGGCGGTCAGTTCGAGGAAGGAGCTGGGCCAGCCGTGCGTGATGACGATCGGCAGCGCGTCGGGGTGTTCGCCGTCGAAGCGGAGATAGTGGACGGGTGTTCCGTCGAGGTCGGCGAAGTGTGAGGGGAGGGCGTTGATGGCGGCCTCGTGGGCTCGCCAGTCGTAACCGTCGGCCCAGTACGCGGTGAGGCGCCGGAGTTCCGCCGTGTCGGTTCCGGCCTCCCAGCCGTCCACCGGCCAGGGTTCGGGCCACCGCGTGCGCTCCAACCGGGCGCGGAGTTCGGCCAGTTCGGCGTCACTGACCGCCATCAGGGGCGGAGTGCTCGGCATGGGATGTCTCCTTGGTGTGCTCAGGGTCTCGGTACGGCGGGGGTGCGGAGGTGGGGGCGGGGCGGGCGGCGCCTGAGAGGGCGACGGCCCCGCCCATGAGGACCGTGATGACGAGCAGGGCGTGTGCGAGCCCGGTCCGATCGGCGAGGAATCCGATCAGGGGAGGGCCGCCGACGAAGCCGCAGTATCCGATCGAGGTGATGACACCGACCCGGTCGGCGGCACGGACGGGTTCATCGGCACCGGCGCTCAGAGTGATGGGGAAGCCGAGCGCCGCGCCTGCTCCCCACAGCAGTACACCGGCGAAGACCGTCCATGTGTCGGGGCCGAGCGCGAACAAGGCGCCACCGGTGGCGGTGGCGGCGGCAGCCGCCCGCAGCGCGGCGACCCTGCCCAGCCGGTCGACGATCGCCGACCCGAGCCAGCGGCTCAGCGTGACCGCGGTGAGGAACGCGGCGTAGGCCAGGGTTCCGACCGTGGCCGTGGTGTGGTGTCGGTCGATGACGGTGAGGCTGATCCAGTTGCTGCCCGCCCCTTCCGCCACCGCGAAGGCCAGCGCGAGGCAGCCGATGGCGACCGTGCGGGGGTCGCGCCACGGGGTCGACGCGCGCCACAGGGTGGGCCCGCGGCGCGGGGTCGGGTCCGGGCGGGCGACCGTCGTCGGCGGCCGCCCGGTGCCGCTCGGGGCGGGCCCGGGAAGGAAATGCCGGGCGGCCGCGGGCGTCACGAGGGCGATGAGCAGGGCGATTCCGCCGATGTGGAGGATCACGGGAACCCGCCAGGCGTTCATCAGCGCACCGAGACAGGCACCGGCGACCGTACCGAGACTGAACCCGGCGAAGAATCGGGGCATGACCGACCGGCCGAGGCGTCGTTCGATGTCCGCGGCGTGCACGATCACCGCGACGTCCCAGAGACCTGTCGACATGCCCAGCAGTACGAGCCCGGCCACCACGAGCGGCGTCCAGAGCGTGTAGCCGATCGCTACGGCACCGAGACCGGCACCGACCAGCAGGGCCACAGCGGTGATGGCCCGGCGGGGCCCGACACGCGTGACGATGCCCCCGGCCGGCGGCAGCACAACGACACCACCGACGGCGATCGCGAGGAACAGCAGCCCCAGTGACGCTGGGTCCAAGTCCATCCGCGCCCGTATCTGCGGCAGCCGGGAGGCCCACGTCGACCCCGCGAGTCCCAGGCCGGCGAAGACCACGTGCGTCGACCTCACCGCGGTCGCGACATCTCGCGGCCGCGGGTCAGGGGCCGCGTTCACGTTCCCCGTCCGGTGAGCGGGCCGAGGGCCTGCTGGATCGCCGCCCGTGTCACCTCCTGAGGCTCCGGCTCGATCGCGAGGAGCGCATGCATGATCAACCCTTCCAGCAGGGCATCCAGACGGCCGGCTGTCTCCGGCCCGGTGAAACGGGCCAGCACGGCCCGACTGTCCCTGGTCCACTGCTGTGTCAGCGCCCGGAGAGCGGGATCGCGCAGAGCCGCCAGGTGCAGCTCGAAGCCGAGGACCGCGCTGCGGCGCCGGGACGGTCCTCCCTGCACCAGATCCACCAGGACGTCGACCAGGTCCTCGCGCGACGTGACCTCCGCGAAGAGGCCCTCGAACTGCGCGGTCTGTTGTTCCACGTACCAGGCGAACGCCTGTGCCTGGAGCTCGACCAGGCTCGAGAAGTGGTAGGTGACCGACCCCAACGGCACATCCGCGCGAGCGGCGACCTTCCGGTGCGTGATACCGGCTGACCCGTCCGTCACGAGCACATCGAGAGCGGCGTCGAGAATGCGTGTCCGGCGCTCCGGATCATGCCGACGCGACCGCCGCCCTACGGGGACGCCGGAGGCGTCCCTCCCGGGAGGTTCCACTCTGTTCATAGGAACAAACGTACACTACGTAAAGAACAGATGTACGCAACTGTCGGGCGCCGAGCCTGGGCCCGCCATCACCTGGTCCTCGGTGAACGGATCCGGAACCGCGTATACGGCGACGGCCACCGACCCTCGTAGCGCGCGCGGATGTTCTCGGTCATCGCCGCGGCCAGGTCCCGGCTGTCGACGCTTCCTGGAAGCCCGGCAGCGATCTCGGCGCGAAGATGGCGCCGGAGTCGACGGACGGCTCCGCTGGCCAAGACCTGACCTGACCAGGCCAGGTCTTGCGGTTTCCCACGCGGTTCAGGGGCGGCGGGCAATCCAGGTGGTGCGGGTGGTGCGCACGCTCAGGTCGTCGCGGCGCGTGATGCTGTGCGGCTTCGCCTGGTTCAGCAGGGCGTCCCAGGCGGCCAGGCAGATCTGGGCATAGTTGTTCAGGACCGGCCCGGCCTGTGTGCGGTTTAGGCAGACCTCGAAGGAACGCTGCTCCTCGACGGTGCCACGCAGCAGCGGCGGACGGCGCCGCTGCTCCTCTCCATCAGTAGACGATGGACACGATCTGGCAGGCGGCTTCGGCGATCCGGCGCTCTCCACTGATGCGGGCCCGGGAAAGGGCAGTGCCGGGATCAATGCCGCGGGTGCAGAGTCGCCAGGCGGTCTCTGAGTCCAGGTGCAGTGAGGCGGCGGGCCGGCCGCTGGGTGGTTCGGCCAGTGACCAGTGGTCCGCGGTGGCGGTCACGGTCCAGGTGCCGGCGGCTGACCCCTCGAGGATGACCTGGAGTTGTGTCCCGGCGGGTGCGTGCGTGTGACGCAGTGTGTGGGGAAGGGCTCGCATGAAGGTGTCCAGGACCGCGGACAGAGCGTCGGGCTCCGGGTCGGTGTCCTGGCCGGTGGCGTGCCGGATCTGTTGGCGGTGGGTCCAGTACTCGGTGAACTCCCGGGCGATGTCCAGCCACTTGGGCGCTGGGTCGGCCCCTGCCCAGGACACTCCCAGGCCCGCTGCGTCGAGGTCGATGCCCTCGAATTGACGGGCGACCCGGGTTCCGGCCAGTTCCAGGCCCCCGATGAGCTCTGCGGGGCTGCGATCGGCGTGGAGGTCGACCCATTCCTGGTTGACCCGATGGATGAACGCTTCCAGTGTCTCTCCAGCCGCCTTGATGCGCTGGTGGCTCTCTGTGCTCCAGCCGAGACGGCCGTGGTAGTCGCCGAGGATGTGGGCGGCCAGATCGTGGACGGTCCAGCCTGGGACCGCAGCCCTGCTCCACTCATCTCGCCGCAGCCTGCGTAGCACGTCCAGGAGCGACGCAAGCTCTGGCGCGAACAGCGGGCGAGCGTCGATCGGCTTGCCCAGCCAGGAGAAGTTGAATACGTCGTCGGGCTGGAGGCTCATGGCCAAAGCCTGTCAGCGGGGAGGCTGGGTCTTCCATCCCTTGTTCTTTGCAGGGAATCCCGGCCTTCAGGCCGGGTGGGAATGCGATCCTCGGCCCGGAGGCGCGAAGCGCCGGAGATCTCTGCGTCTCCGGGGTGGCGGTCAGGCTGGGCGCTTCTGGTTCTCGATGTAC